>DRPG01000443.1 GCA_011376105.1 Deltaproteobacteria bacterium | reverse complement strand
TTCAGCTGCTCGAGGTGGGCGAACCGCCGCCACCACTCGATCAGCTCGCACGCACCGGCGTCGGTCAGGATCCCGTGGGACAGATCGAGGACCTCGAGGCGCTGCAGCAGCGGGCCCGCGGCCAGCAGGGTGGGCAGCTCGTCGAGCAGCTCGCTGTTGCGGAGCCCCAGCCACCGGAGGCTGTGCAGCCCATCCCCGGCGAGCAGCCGCGCGAGATCGACGTCGGTGCAGGTCCCTCCGTACACCGCAGCCCCCAGACACAGATCCAGGTGCTGTAGCGCCGGCAGCCGGGCCCGCCCCAGGCCCACCAGGGTGGCCCGGGGTAACCCCGCGGTGTGCAGCGCGAGCCAGCGCAGCCGCTCCGAGAAGCGAGTCAGCAGGATGGCGCGCCCTGACACCTCCAGGCGCTCAAGGCGGGGAGCGATCGACCACAGCCCCCCCAGCTCCCCCACCGGCACGTCCGAGCTGTGACCCTCCGGGCGATCACCGAGGGCCACCGCCCGCAGAGAGGGCAGGGGCCCGCGCTGCAGCAGGGCCTCGATCGCGCTGCGCAGGGGGAGCCGCCCGACGGAGGCAGGCTCCTCGTCCCCGGAGCGCACCACCAGCTGCTCGAGGAACCGGGCGCTCGGGTGCTCCAGGACCCGACGCACCAGCTCGTCTAGATCGTCTCCGTCGTGGTGGCAGAGCACTGCACGGCGCCAGAACCCCAGCCCCCACCCCAGCGCCACCGACGACGCCAGCTCCGCACCAGGGGCGAACGGGCCAAGGAACTCCTCGGCGTGCTCCCGCAGCAGCCCCTCCGCGGCCTGGACGTCACCCTGAGCGTGGGCAGCGATCAGCGCACCCCTCGGATCCCCGCGGAGCTGCAGCCAGTCGCCGTACACCTGCCAGCGATCCGCACGCCCGGGCTCCTCGAGCAGTGCGTCCTCCAGGGCGCTCAGCGACCGAACCCCCGCCGGCCCCGCCGGCCCCGCCGGCCCCGCCGGCCCCGCCGGCCCCGCCGGCCCCGTCGACATGCCGCCCCCCACCAGATCCGGACGTCGTCCTCGGCGAGGGTACCCTGAGGGAGCCCGGGGGCGCCCCGTGTCTGCTGCGACCCGGCCAGCCAGATCCGAGCACCCCGCAGGTGGGGATGACCGATCAGCGCGGGGGGCTGTCCTCCGATCCCCGATCGTGTGACGCCGGCGTCGGCGCACGAGGTGCGTCGTGTCCTCCCCCCGCTCCGACGAACAGCTCCTGTGCCAGCCCGATCCCGACAGCGTCTCAGCGGAGAGGAGGTGCACAGTGCACCAGATGGGTCGATCCATCTCGCACCAGGTGGTGCACTGTGCATCATCCCTCGGCGAGGCGGGAGGTGGGAAGAGAGGGTGATCACGGCCCCGGGCTCGGTGACGGGGGTGTGACACCGCGCGCACACCCGGCGAACAAGGTCTCCCTGCGGCGAGGGCTCCCATGGCTCCTCACCGGGCCCTCCGCTACCGGGCTGTCTCCTTGTCGCCCTTGTCGCCCTTGCTGCCGCCGTCCTTCGCAGGATCCGGCATGATCACGAGATCCGCATCTGAGCGACCCACGCCGGACGCCGGGGCCTCGATGGGGATCGCGGTCGGCAGCTCGGGACCGCTGCCCGAGCTGTACCAGCCATAGCCGACAGCTCCGAGGACGAGCAGCGCCACCACCGCCACAGCGCTGACGCCTCCACCGACGAGGAGCACGATCCCGGCGATCAGGGGCCACCGGCACGGGGCCTCCGCTGTGGTGGATGGGCCCAGCTCGCTGCCGAGCCCCAGCGGAGCGGGATCATCGCCCCACCCCCGCCCCTCGTCCGTGACAGCGTTTTCCATGCTCCCTCCCTCGCACCGTAGCTTTTTCCAGTAGTCCCGCCCGTGGATGGATCCCTGTATCAGGATGTTACAGCCCAGGGCCCGACCCCTCTCGCGAATCAGGCAATATTAGGCGTATAATATACACTATCAAGAAACAGACCCAGCGATTCCCGCCTCCCTGGAGCCCCCGCTCTGGCCCAGAGCATCCACAAAATGTCCGCCTTGTAGACCGCTGGACCGCTGGAGATCTGCGCTCTACGGTCTCGGCCCGGGCTCAGCGGGCGCACCGGGGGAGCACACCACGGCCCGGAGCACACCACGGCCCGGAGCACACCACGGCCCGGAGCACACCACACACGGCCCACGCCCAGGGTCCGGCGCCGTGCGGGTTTTTGCAGGAGAGCGCCTGCTCCGGCGGCGTCCTGGCCTTCGACATGAGCGCACCAAGCCCAGAGCGCGCTGCGATCCGTCCGCAACACGCCCCCGGGTGGACTACGCGCGGCCCTTGTAGGCCTCGATCAGGATCTCGGCGGTGCCCTCACGCATGATCTGGGGAGGGGGGTGCTCGCCGGCGATGAGCATCGCGCGCACCTTCTTGCCCGAGATGAACATCGCGCTCTCGCCCTCGTGGTTCTCCATCAGATCGACCCGACCGATGGAGTCATAGTAGGCAGCGAACCCGACCTTCATTGGCTGGATGTGCAGCTCGCCGGGGAGGTCGTCGAAGATCGCGTGGGCGTCGAAGTCGCCCCAGATGGCGGAGCCATCCTCGAAGGGCGCGTCTGCGTGCTTGCGGCCGATCACGATGTGGGAGAACCCGTGGTTCTGGCGGTAGATGGCGTGCATCACCGCTTCGGCGGGGCCGCCGTAGAACATCTTGATGTCGAGCCCGAGCAGCTCGAACACATCGTTGATCTCGTAGCCGACCTCGGCCCACAGGGCGGGATCGACGTCACCCTCGCCCAGCAGCCTGCGCTCCTTGAGGCGGTTGTAGGTACGCATCCGGGTTGTCGCGTCCACGTCGTCGCCCTTGAGCTCCCCCACCAGGGGGTTGAGCACCGCGCCGGCGAAGTGACCCTGGCGGGTCAGCTGCTCCAGCCCGTAGACCAGCGCGTACTCGTGGGCCCGGTGCAGCGGGTTGCGGGTCTGGAACGCCAGCGCGCGCTCCCAGTGCCGATCCGCGATCAGCGCCCGGGTCATCCGGGGCGAGACCACCTGGTGACCATACTCGGCGTTGGGCTTCGGCGGCAGGGCCCGGATGTCGCCGCCCACCAGCTTGGTGCGCGGATCGTTGGTCAGGATCCGGCCACCGGGGTGATCCATCCGATCCGTGCCGTACACCGCCTTGACATAGGCCGCCTTGTCCCAGTCGAAGATGCTCCCGATCTCGATGGTTCCGACGACCTCGCCGTCGGGCCCGACGATGGCGGCCTTGGAGCCGACGGACAGCGCAGCGGCCTCCTCGTCGGTCACCGGCAGGGTGGTGGGGATGGTCCAGGCGTAGCGCTTGCCGTTCGACTCGATCACCCTCTCGGAGAGCACGAGATCGTACTGATCCTTGTTCATCGGGCCGGTCAGGGGGGACAGCGTGCCGTCGGCCAGGCGGTGCACGGTGGCCAGATCAGCCTCCGTCACCTGGACCTTCGGCATCCCCGTCGCTTCTGCGAACAGGGCCTTGCGACGGGACAGCTTGATCACGCGATCGACGGGGGCGTCGAGACCACCATGGACTGGGACGAGGGACACACTTCCTCCTTGGGGTGAGGCCTCCACCCGAGGTCGCACACGACGACGGAGTCCCGCGTGGATGAGCCAGAGGGCGGCGCCTGAGGGGCTCCTGCGTAACGCATCGGAGCTCTTTCGCCTATCGACGGCGGCGCCCGCCCCTGGGCCTCGACCTCGCCGCACGCCCCCCGGGGGGCACCAGAGCGCCCGGCCCCGTGCCGATCAGATCGGCCCGCCCCGCGGCGACCAGGGCCTCGCGTGCCATCGGCCAGTGTGCACGATCCCAGTACAGCAGCAGCGCCTTCTGCAGCCTCTTCTCCCGCAGCCCCCGGGCCACCGGGATCGCCTCTCCGGTCAGGGGATCGAGGCCGGTCCAGTACATCGCGGACGCGATCGACATCGGAGTGGGGATGAAGTCCTGCACCTGGCGTGGACGGTAGCCCTGCTCCTTGAGCCACAGGGCCAGCTCGACCATGTCCGACAGATCGCAGCCGGGGTGGCCCGAGATGAAGTAGGGGATGTCGTACTGTTCCTTGCCCGCCTGCCGGCTGGCGCACTGGAACTGAGCCCGGAATCGCTCGAACGCGGCGATCCCCGGCTTCTTCATCTTGTCGAGGACCCGGGGGCTGACGTGCTCGGGGGCGACCGAGAGGTGCCCACCCACGTGGTGGGCGGCTAGCTCCTCCACATAGGCAGGATCGAGCTCAGCCAGATCGTAGCGCACCCCGGACGCGATGAAGGTGTGCTTGATCCCCTCGCTCTGTCGCACCGCGGCCATCACCTCCCGCACCGGGCCGTGATCGGTGATCAAGTTCTCGCACACACCGGGGTGCACACAGGACAGCTTGCGGCACCGCGACTCGATCGCCTTGTCCCGGCAGCGCATCTTGTACATGTTGGCGGTGGGCCCACCTAGATCGGTGATCGTGCCCCGGAAGCCCTCCATGCGGCGGATCGCACGGAGCTCCCGCAGCACGCTGGCGGTGCTGCGGCTCTGGATCACCCGCCCCTCGTGCTCGGTGATCGAGCAGAAGGTGCAGCCCCCGAAGCAGCCCCGCATCAGCACGATCGAGTGCTTCACCGTCTCATAGGCGGGGATCACCTCGGCGTAGGTCGGGTGTGGTGCCCGGTTGAACGGCAGATCGTACAGCTCATCCATCGACACGGAGCCCGGTGTGCCCCCGTCGTCGTCCAGCGGCAGCGCGGGTGGGTTGTAGACCACCGCCCTGCGGCCGTGGAGCTGCACCAGGCGCCGGGCGTTGCCCGGGTTGGTCTCGAGCTGGAACAGCCTCGCCATGCGGGCGTAGGCGACCTTGTCGCGCTCGACCTCCTCGAAGGACGGGAGCACCACGGCCTTGTCATCGATGGTGTAGCGCGCTGGATCCTCGAGCAGACCGGGCGTCTCGGCCTCGCGGGCGACCCAGGCTGTGCCCCGCACATCCCGGATCTGCTCGATGGACTCGCCGGCGTCGAGGCGGCGGGCGACCTCCCACACCGGACGCTCCCCCATGCCGAAGATCAACAGATCGGCCTTGCTGTCGATCAGGATCGAGCGCCGGACCTTGTCGGACCAGTAGTCGTAGTGGGCGATCCGCCGGAGGCTGGCCTCGATGCCCCCAAGCACCACCGGGGTGCCGGGGAACGCCTCCCGGCAGCGGTTCGCATACACCAGGGTCGCCCGATCGGGCCGGAGGCCGGTTCGCCCACCTGGGCTGTACTGATCCGCGCTGCGGTTCTTCTTCTGGGCGGTGAGCCGGTTGAGCATGGAGTCGAGGTTGCCCGCGGACACCCCGAAGAACAGCCTGGGGCGCCCCAGGGCGCGGAAGGCCTCGGCGCTCGACCAGTCGGGCTGCGGCAGAAGGCCCACCCGAAAGCCCCGGCCCTCGAGGAACCTGGCGATCAGCACAGGCCCGAAGGCAGGGTGATCGACATAGGCATCGCCGGTGACAATGACGACGTCGAGCTCATCGATCCCACGAGCCTCCAGATCAGACCGACACGTGGGCAGGAACGGATGGAGGGGCTCTCCCCTCCGCCGCTGTCGCCTCCGCTCAGGGGCGCGCCGGGTCTCGGCGAACGCAGCCCCCTCGACGTCTCCCATGCCCATGCGCAGCCCCTATCCCGGCGCAGGGGCCGGCGACGAGCAGAGTTGGAGCAGAGCCCCCCAGCCCCGAGCGGCCGGACGCCCGGGCGGCAGCGATCCGTCAAACCCCGTGACCGGCGCTCCCGGTGGAGGAGGACGCAGGTCTACGCCCGGCCCAGGCTCCCCCGACCCAGCAGCAGGCCCAGCCCGTAGCGCCCCAACAGCCAATCCAGACCCTCCAACAAGCCGGATCAGGCGTCGGACACCCCCGCTGCGTCGGGACCCCAGGCGTCGGACACCCCCGACAAGCCGGATCAGGCGTCGGACACCCCCGACAAGCCGGATCAAGCGTCGATCCCCGGGCTCATCGCCCGGGCTCCAGGCTCCGGGCCGCCCCCAGCGCGTGGACCTCGGTCATGATCCGGGCGAACGCACGGGTCCGGACCAGCTCGATCAGCCACCGGGGCACCGCACCACCCGCATCCATCGCGATCTCGTGCACCACCTTCGATCCCCCCCCGTCTCGTTGGGTCACCGACCAGGAGCCCTCGTTGCGGGGGGCGCGCACCGCACCCCGGGTGAGGATCAGCGGCTCCTCGGATGCGGTCGTCCAGGCGAAGCGCACCCCACCGGGGAGCGGCTCACGCTGGATCCACAACAACACCTCTCGAGCGGCGATCCCAAAGATCACCTGACGCTGGTACACCAGGGTCCGATCCACCTCGATCCGCTCGATCCGGGCGACGTCGATCGGGTACACGTACTCGGGGTAGCGCTCGTACCGCTCCAGCATCCGGGCGAGCACATCGGGCTGCACATCGGGCCAGTCACACTCCGCCCGCATCGCCGCCCCGTCCACGTGGGAGCCGGGGCGCATCGAGATCGCACAGCCTGAAGCAGCACGGACCGGCTCGAACCCTCCGTCGCTCCCTGACGCCGTCCCCCACACCCATGCCACCCAGAACAACAACGATACCCTCCCGGCGTATGTACCGTATCCTCCGGCCCGATCCATCCTCCAGGAGGCCCCGTGTTCCTGCTGTCCACCCTCGCCTGCCTCGGCACACCTCAGCACCCCCCCGAGGAGCGCCCCCCTCCGCTGCAGATCGAGCCCCCGGAGCCCGCCCTCGACATCGGGATCAACCCCGCCCCCACCCGGCCCGGAGATCCAGAGGCGGGCCTGATCGAGGCACAGTGCAGCGATCTAGACGACGGTGGGCCGGTGCCCGGGCCCGGGTGCCTGACCGCGACGATCACCT
>DRPG01000442.1 GCA_011376105.1 Deltaproteobacteria bacterium | reverse complement strand
GTTTGGAGGGTCGTCATCTGCACACCACCCGACGAGGTCCGGGGATCCGGGGTTGCCCCGGACGATCGGACCGTGGTACGACCTGGATGAGCGACGCTCCCTCCCCTCACCCCTCCTCCCCACCCCCACCCCGAGCCCCCCATGTCCAGCTTCGCGGCGACCATACAGCCGCTCAGCCTGACCGTCCGGTACGATCAGTCGGTCCCGGTGCTCGTCATCCCCGAGGGAATGGCCTTCGAGCCCCTGCGGTCATGGTTGAGGAACACCCTCCCGAGCCAGATCGACGCCATCGGAGGCCGCACCAGCCGCCTCGACTTCGGCACCAGGCAGATCGTGCTGTTCGATCTACGCAGGCTGATCAACTTCCTGAAGCAAGAGTTCGAGCTCGAGATCACCGGCCTGTACGTCCTGCCCGAGGTGGTGCACCGGTTCGCTGAGCGGGAGCTGAAGCTGAAGGTGTTCTCGGCCGATCCCTTCGAGGCCAGCCCCAGGGGCCCGAGCCCCATCGAGGACGCGGACACCGAGGAGATGTCGGACGGCACGCTGCACCCGGCGGGCCCCCCGGTGCTGGTCTCGCCACCCCCGGCCCCGGCGACCCCCGTGGCGCCCCCCACCCCGCTCCGTGGCAAGGCGGACCTCCGTCCCGCTCCGGCCCCCGGGGGCACCACCGATCCCTCGCAGGAGCTCCCGGCCCAGAGCCTGCCCCGGGGAGCCACCCCGCCCCAGCCCGCGGTGGGAGACTCCGCCGTCGGCTCCGCCTCCCGCGAGCTGCTGCGCGAGGTCCGGCTGCCCCACGATCTCGATCCCTCGGATCTCACCCCGGTCCCCGGCCCCACCCAGGACGACGGGAGCCGGCGCACCCTGCCGATCCATCGCACGCTGCGCTCGGGCACCCAGGTCCGGTTCGATGGAGACATCCACGTCTACGGCGACGTCAACCCCGGCGCCCAGGTGGTCGCCACCGGCAGCATCCTGGTGATGGGGGCCCTCAAGGGGGTCGCCCACGCCGGAGCCCACGGCGACGAACGAGCCTTCATCCTCGCCTTCGACATGCGCGCCACCCAGCTCCGGATCGCGCGCAACATCGCGATCCCCCCCCGGCGGTCGGCCCCCAGCAGCCTCTCCCCCAAGATCGCCACCGTCGTGGACCAACAGGTCAAGATCGCCCGTTACAAGGGCCGCATCCCGACCTGATCGGGCCTTCCCCCCCCCCGACGCCCCTTCCCCCCAAGCTCCGTCCCTCTCCCCACAAGACCACGCCCCGGGACCCGAGCGTCCTTCCTCAGGAGTCAACCATGGCAGAGTGCATCGTCGTGACATCCGGCAAGGGTGGTGTCGGCAAGACCACGACCTCGGCCAACCTGGCGGCCGGCATCGCCCTGTCGGGGAAGACCGTCGCGGTCGTCGATGCCGACATCGGCCTGCGAAACCTCGATGTGGTCCTCGGCCTCGAGAACCGCATCGTCTACGATCTGGTGCAGGTGGTCGAGGGTGAGTGCCGGCTGAAGCAGGCCCTGATCCGCGACAAGCGCGTCGAGGGCCTGTTCCTCCTGCCCGCCGCCCAGACCCGCGACAAGCAGAGCGTCAGCCCCGACGACATGCGGCGCCTGGTCAAGGATCTCAAGGAGATGCACGACTATGTCATCATCGACTGTCCCGCGGGGATCGAGCAGGGGTTCAAGAACAGCGTGGCGGGTGCAGATCGGGCGATCGTCGTCACCACCCCCGAGGTGAGCGCGATCCGCGACGCGGATCGGATCATCGGCCTGGTGGAGGCCCATGAGCTGCCCGAGCCACAGCTGATCATCAACCGCTACCAGACCGCGATGGTCGAGCGCGGCGACATGATGAACCGCGAAGACATCCTCGAGATCCTCGCGATCCCCCTCATCGGGATCGTCCCGGATCACTCGGACATCATCGTGAGCACCAACCGCGGACAGCCCGTGGTCTTCGACGAGAAGTCCCCGGTGGGCCAGGCCTACCGCAGGATCACCGATCGGGTCATGGGCCTCGAGGTCGAGATCCCGGAGTTCGACACCAACCAGAGCGTCTGGTCGATGTTCAAGCGCTGGATGGGGCTGCAGCCGGCACGAGAGGTGGTCTGATGCGGGCACTGTTCACCAAGCTCCAGATGGCCCTCGGCAGCGCGCCTCAGTCCAGCAAGGACGAGGCCAAGCAGCGCCTCAAGCTCCTGCTGATCCATGATCAGATCAACCTCACCCCCGCTCAGCTCGAGCGGATGAAGGGCGAGATCCTCGAGGTGATCACTCAGTACTGCGAGGTCGAGGACGCCGAGCAGGTCGAGTTCAAGCTCAACCGCATGGAGTCCAGCGTGGTCCTGCACTCCTTGATCCCGGTGCGACGTGTCACGGCTCGTGCGTAGAAAGATGTTACGGGGTCCGGTTGAGCTCAGATCTGTTCCCGGGCTCGCATCTGCCCCCCGGGCCGATCAAAGCGGATGATCGAGGCCTGCTCAGGCTGAAGAGCTGCTGGGGAGACCCCTGAGCCCGGGCTAGATCAGAGGCCGAGGGTGAGGATGCCCCCCCCACACCTCCCGCTCCAACACCCACCGGATCCAACACCCACCGCCCAGCGGGATACCGGGTCCAGCATGTCGAGATCCGCTGAACGTGCCTACACCGCCGGCACGGGCGCGCTGGGGCTGGCCCTGGCTGCTCCGGCGATGCTGCTGTTGCCCACCCTGGCCGATGGAGGCCTCGCGCCCCTGTCGATCGCAGGGGTGATCGCGCTGTTCGTCGGTGCTCCGGCGGCTGTCGCCCGGTGGCGTGCGGCCCCCGAGCACAACACGATCGTCTCCGCGATCTCAGACGGACTGGCGGATCTGGTGGCGCTGAGTGTCATCGGAGCCTCCGTGGCCCCCTGGATCGCCGACGCCGGGTGGCGGGGGGGGCTGCTGGCCCTGCTCGCCTGGTCCTTCGCCTGGGTCACGGCCCGACACGTCCTGCTGAGCGCCCTGCCGGCCCTGCTCGCCGTCGGGATCGCGGTGGTCGCTGGGGGCCGGGCCCTGCTCACCGAGCCCTACCCCTGGACCCTGCTGGAGCCCCACTGGGGGTCCTGGCCCCTGTGGCTCGGAGCCTCGGTGGTCGCGGGGCTGTGGATGGGCGGGATCGGCGCAGGGGAGTGGAGCCTCGGCGCGGTGCGCCGACCCGGGGAGCGCCGTGGGCCCTGGGCCGGAGCCGGTGCGGGCCTGCTGTTGATCGGGGGGCTGGCCGCTCACACCGCGGGGAGGCTCGAGGACTCCCTGGGGGCGATCCCGGTGGATCAGGCTGGGCACGATCTGCTGTCGGGGGTCATCGCGTCGCTGATCCTCGCCTCCGCCGCGGCCACGGTGCTGCGCAGACAAGGCCCTGCGCGTCCCCGGCTGATCCTCGGGGTGCTGGGCACGCTGTGGCTGGCGGGGCCGGCCCTCGGCGCGCTGCAGCTGGGCACGAACACCGGGCTGCCCGCGGCGATGATCGTGCTGTGTCTCGGAGCCGCGCGCCGTGCGGTGGGCCCGGGGCGGGCCACGCTGGTGGTGGCCGCTGTGCTGGCCGCCGGGGCGCTGGTGCTGGCCTGGCCCGGGCTGCCCCGGGCCATGGTGGACGCTGCAGCGACCGCAGCCACCCTCGCCGGCGCCTTCTGGCTCGTCGCCACCCGAGCCACCCTCGCCGGGAGACCCACATGATCCTTGTGTCCGTCCTCGCCGCAGCCCACGCCGCGATCACCCTGGAGGCACCACCGGTCCTGGGAGAAGAGACCGTCGTGGTGGTGCTCGACGCCGAGGGCCACCCCCGGGCGGGGCAGACCGTGCGGGTGGTGCACCGCCGGGGCCTCGCCGCCCAGCGGGAGTTCGCCGTCGGCATCACCGACGGACGGGGGCGGGTCCGCTGGACCCCCCAGATGGCCGGGCTCGCCCGCGTCCGCGCCGGAGAGGAGCCCCTGGACGTCCGGATCGACTGGACCCTCGAGCCAACCTCGATCCCCCTGCTGCTAGGCCTGCTGAGCCTGGGCGGGCTGGCCGCCTTCGGCTACGGGGTGGGCGTCGGCGCGCGTCGCCCCTGATCCGAGGTCCCCCATCCGCATCGCCCACGTCACCGACATCCACTGGTTCGTGCCCCCCCGTCCCCACCAGATGGCGTTCAAGCGGGTGCTGGGTACCGCCAACCTCTACCTGAGGGGCCGTCGCCACGACTTCAGCCGCGGGGCACAGCAGGCCCTGATCGCACACGTCCAGGCGCTAGAGCCCGATCTGCTCCTGATCACCGGTGATCTGACGGCTCAGGCCCTGACCGCAGAGTTCCAGCTGGCGCTCCAGGATCTACAGCCGCTGCTCGATGCGATCCCGGTGTTCATGGTGCCCGGAAACCACGACGTGTACACCGGCTCAGCGGCCCGGAGGCGCACGATGGAGCGCTGGTTCGCCCCCTATATGGGGCTGGATGGCTCCGGCATCGGCCGCAGCACGATCGGCCCCCTCACGGTGATCGGCCTCGATCCCAACCGCGCTACCTGGGCCACCGCCTCAGGCCTGCTGCCCCCCGCCCAGCTCGAGGCCCTGGCGGAGGCCCTGGCCGAGCCCATCGAGGGCCCGATCGTGCTGGCGCTTCACTACCCGGTGATCGATCGCCACGGCGAGCTCTACGATCACCCGTCCCATGGCCTGCGCAACGCACAGGCCCTGATCGAGGTCCTCGACGCTGCACCGAGGCGGCCCACCCTGATCGCCTGTGGCCACGTCCACCATGGCTTCCTCGCACAGCTCGAGCTGTCGGACGGCGTGCGGATCCCGGTGTGCGACTGTGGCTCGTCGGGCCATGCGCACCAGCCAAAGCGGGGGCGCGCCGCGGCCATGGGGCTGTATGAGCTGCGCGACGACGGCACGATGCACCTCGAGCGCTACCTGCACGATGGCCAGGGCTTCGTCCCTGAGGCCGGTGGGGCCTGGGCGTCGGGGCGTTGAGGGTTGTGTGGGGTCCGCCGCAGGGGTGATGCTTTCCCCTGGCGAGGGGGCCGGGCGTCGGGTAACTCCTCCGGTCGATCGGGAGTCGGATGCAGATCGAGATCACCGGACGTCCAGCCTTTGGGATGGCCATCGTCCAGCTCAACCCCGGCGACCAGATCTCCGCAGAGGCCGGCGCCATGGTCGCGATGGGCTCCCGCCTGTCGGTCACCACCGGCTTCCTCGGGGGCCGGGGGGGGGTGCTGCGGTGGCTCAAGGCCGCGATCACCGGTCTGCTCCGCCGCTGGCTGGCCGGCGAGAGCCTGTTCGTCAACACCTACGAGGCCACCGATGGCGGCGGTGAGGTGCTGCTCGCGCCGGTGGTGGTGGGAGACGTGGAGCACCTGAGGCTCGACGACACAGCGCGCGTCTACCTGAAGGCCAGCGCCTACCTCGCGAGCTCGCCCGGGGTGTCGGTCACGGTGCGCTGGGGCGGCCTGTCGATGTGGTTCGGGGGCGAGGGGCGGTTCTTCCTCCTGTGCTACGGGGCCGGCGATCTACTGTTCAACGCCTTTGGCGCCCTCGAGCGGATCGAGATCGACGGCAGCTACATCGTCGACACCGGTCACGTGATCGCCTGGCAGGGAGACCTGTCCTACGCGCTGGAGGGTGCAGGGGGGCTGTGGTCCACCCTGTTCTCCGGCGAAGGGGTCGTGATCCGGTTCGAGGGCCAAGGCACGGTCTGGCTGCAGACCCGGAACCAGCCCGCGTTCATCGATTGGATCACCCCCTACTTCCCCAAGTAGCCCCGGAGCAACGTTGACGATCGACGTGCACCACCGTCCCGCCTATGCCCTGGCCACGGTCACCCTGCAGCCCGACGAGACCGTGGTCGCGGAAGCTGCCGCGATGGTCTCGATGGACACCCACGTCACGATCCGCACCAGCGCCGTCGCCGGCCGTGGATCCCGGCGCCGCAGGGGGTGCCTCGGAGGCCTCTGGGGAGGGCTGAGCCGCCTCGCCGGAGGAGAGTCGCTCTACCAGAACCGGTTCCTCGCTCCAGGCCGATCCGCCACGGTCACCTTCGCCCCCAAGGTCACCGGCGATATCGTCGTGTACGAGCTGGCCAAGGAGATCGGCCTGATGCTGCAGTCGACCTCCTTCCTCTGCAGCGCGGACACCGTGGGGATCGACTCCGAGTGGGGAGGCGCCCGCACCTTCCTCGCCGGTGAGGGCTTGTTCATGCTCCGGGCCGAAGGGCAGGGCCCGATGGCGTTCACCAGCTTTGGCGCGATCCAGGAGCTGCAGGTCGACGAGGGCTACATCGTCGACACAGGCCACGTCGTCGCCTTCGAGGACACCCTCTCGTTCCAGATCCGACCCTTTGCCCGGGGCCGGGCCAAGGCCTTCTTTGGAGGAGAGTCCCTGATCTGTGAGTTCTCCGGCCAGGGCCGGGTGTGGGTCCAGAGCCGCAACGCCGTGTCCTACGGGGCCCAGATCGGGCCCCAGCTGCCGCCCCGCCGGGGGAGGTGATCGTGCAGTTCGAGATCCACAACCGCCCCACCTATGCCTCCCTGCACGTGCAGCTCGAGCCCGGAGACGCCGTGGTCACCGAGGCGGGCGCGATGATGGGCATGAGCACCGGCCTGTCGATGGACACCAAGATGACCGGGGGGCCCTGGGGCGCGCTGATGCGCTGGCTGTCCGGGGAGTCCCTGTTCCTCAACACCTACACCGCCAACCGCTCAGCCCAACGCCTCGACATCGCGCCGGCCCAGCCCGGTGATCTGGTCCACGTCGCGATGAACGGCAACGCCCTGATCGTCCAGCAGGGCGCGTACTGTGCCTCCACCCCCGGGGTGTGGATCAATGCACAGTGGGGGGGCTTCCGCAGCCTGTTCGCCGGCGAGGGCCTGGTGATGATGCGCTGCCAGGGCAGCGGCGATCTGTGGCTGTCGAGCTATGGTGCGATCCACCAGGTACAGGTGAGCGGCACCTGCATCGTCGACACCTCCCACATCGTCGCCTTCGATGAGTCCCTGGCGTGGTTCCCCAAGCCCGTCGGCGACATCAACTCCCTGCTGTTCTCCGGCGAGGGCCTGGTGATGCAGTTCACCGGCCATGGGCGGCTGTGGCTGCAGACCCGCTGTGCGCCGAGCCTCGCCGACTTCCTCCACCCCTTCCGGCGGAGGATGCGCTGGCACAGACGGTGCCGCCTCGATCCCTTCTGGTGGTGGCCCTTCAGGCGCAGGCGGGTCGGCTAGCCCCACAGCCCCTCCCCACCAGCCCAACGTCGCGCTCAGTACAGGGCGATGTCGTCGCCCTGAGTGTCGATCAGCACCACGATCGCGTCCCCGAGCACCACAGGATCGAGGCCGGCCCAGGCGGCCTCGATCTCGGCGGCGTGGGCCGCGTCACAGGCGAGCACGAACAGCACCGAGCGCACCCAGGCGTCGTCGGGGTGGGCGTTGGCCTGAGACAGCGGCAGATCCGAGAGCTTGTCTCCGAGCAGGGTGGCCATCGCGGCAGGATCGACAGGCCCACAGCGATCATAGAGATCCACGAAGGTCATCGCCCGGGTGACGCTCACTCCGATCTTCAGCTGATCCATCTCAGTGAGCAGATCCGTCTTCTTCCCCGCAGGATCGAGATAGGTGATCCCACCCTCAGTCTCCAGCAGGGTCGCCTGCTCACAGCGGCTCATCCACTCAAACGCCATCGCCTCAGACTCGAGCGAGTCTCCGCCGAGGTTCCCTTCCTCGATGATCAGCTGGCCCGACGCCGACAGCAGCTTGGGATCGAACGGCGTCTTGCCCAGATCCAGGGTCCCCCGGATCAGCTGAGGCTCGGCGCTACCCCAGTCACAGGAGCCCAGCACGCCACAAGCTCCGGTGATCGTGCCATAGCCCGCCGCCGGAGCGCTGGCCGGCAGCGCGGTGTCGACACAGCCTGTCTCTGCCGTGGGCTCCGTGTCGGTGGGGCCGGTGTCCGTGTCCGCGTCCGCGTCGGTGTCCGCGTCCGCGTCGGTGTCCGCGTCCGCGTCGGTGTCCGCGTCGGTGTCCGCGTCCGCGTCGGTGTCCGTGTCCGCGTCCGCGTCGGCCTTGGGCGTCGGGGCGGTGGTGGTCCCGGCCGGGGCCGGACACCCGGCGACACACAGCGCCAGCGACAGCCGCAGCCGCAGCCGCAGCCGCAGCCGCAGCCGCAGCCACAGCCACAGCCACAGCCACAGCCGCAACATGAGGGACCCGGCCGCTGCGGCCGCGCTGGAGGAGACGATGGAGCGGGGTGACATGGAAGCTCCCGTTGCGGAGGAGGTCAGGCGTCGGATATCTCGGCGAGGTGCGTACTGGAACCAAGCTCGCAGCGATCCTCGGGAGCCTCGTCCTGATCAGCGTGGCCACCGCCACCGTCCTGAGATCCGGCGAGCGCGCTCCACCCGCCCACCCGAACGTCTTGTTTGTGGTGTGGGACACGGTGCGGGCCGATCGTCTGTCGATCTATGGGCACGACAAGCCCACCACCCCGTTCCTCGAGGAGATCGCGCCCCGCTCTGCGGTGTGGGACAACGCCATCTCCCCGAGCTTCTGGACCCTCCCCAGCCACGCCAGCCTGTTCACCGGGCTGTCGGTCTCGGCCCACGGCACCCACGCCGACTACAAGTGGCTCGATGGTCGCTTCCTCACCTTGGCTGAGCACTTCAGCGGCCAGGGCTACGCCACCTATGCTTGGTCGAGCAACCCCAACATCAACCGAAACTCGAACACTATCCAGGGCTTCGATACCTTTCACCAAGCCTTTGGCCAGAACCGATGGCGGGCGGCGGTCGAGGCGTTCACCAAGGGCCTGATCCACCCCGAGGACGAGACCACCCGCCCCAACCCCGATCGCCACCAGGTGATCAGCTACCACAAGTCCGGCCCCGTCATCCACGACGCCTTCACCGGCTGGCTCGACGAGCGACCGCCGGATGCGCCGTTCTTTGCCTTCCTCAACTACATGGAGGCCCACACCTACCGGCTGCCCACCGAGGAGGCGAGGCGCGCGATCATGACCGATCCGGCGTCCTACCACCGGGCGCTGAAGACCAGCAACCAGCTACGCCGACAGACCAACGTGATGTTCGGCCGCTGGCGGCGCTACTTCCGCCACGAGCGCCAGGCGCTGTTCGATCTGTACGATGCGAGCATCGTGGATCTCGATCGCTACCTGCGCGGCCTGTTCCAGGCCCTCGAGGATCGGGATCTGCTCGACGACACGATCGTGGTCCTCACCGCCGATCATGGGGAGCAGTTTGGAGAGCACGGGCTGTACCTGCACAACTACTCGTTGTATCAGCCCCTGGTGCACGTGCCCCTGGTGATCCACTACCCCCGGGCGGTGCCCGCGGGCAGGATCCACCAGCAGGTCAGCACCGCGGGGCTGTTCCACACCCTGGTGGGGCTGACCGGCACCGAGCCTCCCCAGCAGCCGATCCTCACCACCGATCTGCTCCATCCAGGCGATGATCCCGTGGTCAGCGAGCTCAACGTGCCGTGCGGCAACCCTGAGCGCCGCCGCCTCGATCTCAGCGTACGGGACTGGACCGCGAGCTACCGAGCGGTGGTCCACGACGGGCTCAAGCTGATCTGGTCCTCCAACGGAGCCCACGAGCTGTACGATCTGGTCGCCGATCCCCGGGAGCACCGCGACCTGTTTGGCTCCGGGGCCCGGGACGCAGAGGCCCAGGCCCTGCTCACCGCGCTGGAGACCTGGCGCAGGGAGCAGCCCACCTTCGAGGTCTCGGACGAAGAGCGCGCCGCCGAGGCGGCCGCCCGGCTGGCCGAGCAGGACGATGATCTGGCCGAGCAGCTCGAGGCCCTGGGCTACGTCGAGGACTGAGAGGACTGAGATCCGGAGGTGCTGGGGTCCGACAACGGGCTACCTTCGGGAGATGTTGACGATCGTGTCTCCTTGGCTCTGCGCCGCGTCTCTGTGGGCCAACACCCGCCCCCCTGTCCACCGCCTCGACGCCCGCCGGCCTGCGCTCTCTGGGCCGGTCGAGCACGCTGAGATCGATGGATTCAGGGTCCACTTCACCCGATCGGGGAGCGACGCGCCCCCGGACGACGACACCGACGCCGACAAGCTGCCCGATCTGGTGGATGCGATCCTCGCCGGGCTGGCCACCGGCACCACCGCGTTCGAGGAGGAGGGCTTTCGGCCTCTGATCGGCGACGGCACGGCGGGCGGCGACGACGCCATCGACGTGTACGTCACCGACATCGACGCCTATGGCTACGCGATCCCGACCTCCACCGGGGGGCAGGGCTGGTCCTGCTACATCGAGATCGATCCGGACACCGACGTCTTCGGCCGGATCGCCGAGTCCGTGGCGGTGCACGAGCTCCACCACTGCGTGCAGTTTCGCTACAACCCAAACCTCGCCTCGTGGATCTACGAGGCGGGCGCGACCTATGAGCAGTACTCCCACGTCCGGGATCCAGTGCTCGACGTGGCCCTGGGCTCGCTGTACGCGATGCGCCTGGACGCGACCGAGCTCAAGCTGGCGACCACTGTCGATCGACTCGAGTACGCCGGGTTCTTGTGGATGAAGTTCTGGACCGAGTTCGAGGGCTACGATCCAGACCGGCTGCCCCGAATGTGGGAGATCCTGGCCGACGCCCAGGGCTGGCGACCAGGGCTGCAGCTCGCCTCGGAGGAGATCTTCGGGCTGCCGTTGGGGCAGCTGTTCCTCCACCACGCCGCCTGGAACGGCTTCGCCTGCGGGGGCTCAGACGGGCTGCACTACCTCGACGATCCCCTGCCCTGCGTCACTGAGAGCAGCGTGCCCCTGATCCCCTGGGACGGTGACGCTCCGATGGAGATCCACCATAGCGAGGGGCCGTTCACCTCGGAGAGCCTCGATCTCACCCCCAAGCTCACCCCTGAGCGCGACACCGAGCTGACCCTGACCTGTGAGGGCCAGGAGGGGCTGCGGTACGCCCTGGTGCACCTGGTGGGGGGCCGCGGGGTGCAGCTCACCGAGGACGTCGCGCCGTCCGTCCGCCGCCCCACCCTGTCACTGGCCAGAGGTGATCGCGCCAGGGCGGTGGTGGTGGGCACCGAGACTCCGCTGAACGCCACCTGCTCGGTCGAGCTGTGGCAGCCCGGGCCTGCGGGCTGTGCCAGCACCAGCTCACTTGCTCCGGTGTCATGGGCCCTGGGGCTGCTCGGGGCCCTGCTGCTCCGACGAGGCGGAGCCCCTCTGGCGCCCTGAGGCCCTGGAGATCCGAGGGGCCCTGAGTCAGAGGGCCGGTCTTCGAGTTGAAGACCGGCCCTCTTGGGTTGCGGGGACAGGATCTGAACCCGCGACCTTCGGATCACGAAAATGACCAAATAACCTTGTCTATTTGGCGCTATTCGGATGAAGCCGCGTTATCTGGCTTGCACATCCCGCGATCCTTGCCCACCGCGCCGGGCCTAAGAGCCAGGAGTGTGCCACGCTGCCGGCCCACCGAGGCGGCCAACTGCTCGGCGTCGCCCTGCTCGATCTCGTTGGCGGGATCGGCCAGTCCGCGCTCCACCAGCAGCGCCGCAAGCAGCGCCGGGCTCACCTTGCGGCCGGGCGACAAGCTCCTGTGGAAGACGCTCACCGATCCACCTCGCGACCCGGCGGCGAGCCTCCGAGATCGAGCATGCCAGGTACGAGCCAAGGACCAGAGATGCCGGCCCTCGATTGCTCGAGAGCCGGCATTCTAAGTAATTGCGGGGACAGGATTTGAACCTGCGACCTTCGGGTTATGAGCCCGACGAGCTACCTGGCTGCTCCACCCCGCGTCTGGTGGCAGATAGATAACATCGATCCCGATCGCGTCAACCCAAGATCGGAGATCAGGACCCCGATCCCCTGGAGCCGGGCCCCCCCCGCCCACCGGTTCGCGACGTTCGCGACTCGTTTCCCTGCTGGCGTGCACGCTTGCGGTGGTTGGGCTTGACCGGCCTTGGCTTGGCCCTGGCGAAGCCCTTGCCCTTGCGACGCCCCGCCCGGGACGGACGCATGCCCCCGATCACGTCCCGCAGCCTGCGGATCTCTTCGCCGGTCAGGGGTCGGACCTGGCCCCGCTCCATACCCCGGATGCTGATCGTCGCGAAGCTCTCGCGACGCAGCTTGGACACGGGGTGCCCCAGCGCCCCCATCATCCGCCGGATCAGCCGGTTTCGGCCTTCGGTGACCGTGATCTCGAGCCAGGCGTTGTGACGATCGGTGGTCTCAAGGACCCGTGCCCTGGCTGGTGCGGTGCGGCCGTCCTCCAGGGAGATCCCGCGCTCGATCGCGGCGAGATCCCTGGCGTCGGGGGTGCGGTACACCTTGGCGAGGTAGCGCTTGGGGATCCCACGGGTGGGGTGGGTCAGGGCGTGGGCCAGATCGCCGTCGTTGGTGAGCAGCAGCGCCCCCTCAGTGTCGAAGTCCAGCCGCCCCACGGGCTCGACCCGGTGAGCCACGCCCTGGAGATCGTCGAACACGCTGGGCCTGCCCTCGGGATCTCCTCGGCCGGTGATCACCCCCCGGGGCTTGTACAGCAGGTAGTAGACCAGGGGGGGCTCAGGGGGCAGCGGGCGGCCATCGATCCGCACGTGATCGACCTCGGGATCCACCGGAGTCGATCCATCGGCGACCTGACCGTTGACCGTGACCTCACCCGCTGCGATGCGGCGCTCCGCCCCGCGTCGGGAGGCCACACCGCGCCGGGCTAGCAGCTTGGCCAACCGGACCTTGTTGTCTTCCATGTCGTCTCCACCCCCGGGCGTCTCACGACGATCCGGGGGGATGTCGGGGTGGACTCGATAACCAGGAGGGCCCCCTCCCCGCCAACCGCGCGGCCCCACCGAGCAGGCGGCGCGCCCGCGCCGGACCGAGCAGACCGATCCAGAGGGCGTCCCTCGCGTGGGCGCTCTCGCGTGGGCGTCCCTCGTGTGGGCGCTCTCGTGTGGGCGCCTCCGCTGAGCCTAGCGACCGACCAACACCGCGAGCTTGCTCTCGAGCAGGATGTGCTCGGTGGTCGTCCCGAACAGGGCGTCCTTCAGCGCGCTGTGGCCCTGGAAGCCCAGCACCAGCAGCTCGGAGGACAGCGCCTCGGCCTGCTTCACCAGGGCCTCGTGGGGCTGACTCCCTGCGATGACGTGCAGGTGGACCTCGCACTCGGGCAGCTGCTCCTCGAGGGAGGACAGGACCTCACCCCCGGTGCCATCGGCGGAGACATACACCCCATGGACCGGGATCCCCAGCGGCACGATGAACCTCCGGATGAGCCGGATCGCGTGATCAGCGCTGTCGGAGCCGTCGTAGCCCACCACCACCGAGGTCAGCTCAGTGACGCTGGGCGCCACCCAGAGCACCGGCGTCTCGATCCGGTTGGCCAGCCACCCCAGCAGCTGTCCCCCCTGGCGGGGGAAGCGCTCCTCAGTCTCACCGCGCAGGCCCATCACCACGAGATCCGCACGATCGGCGTGCTCCAGGATGGTCTGCCCCACGGCGCCCACCTCGACCACCCCGTTGGCCTCGAGCCCCCGGGCGCGGGCTGCCTGGGCCCAGTCGACCACGAGGGCCGTCGCCTCGTCGCCTCGTTCCTTGGCGAGCTCGGGGGAGACGATGGCGGGCTCGAACCCGATCGAGCCCGGCAGATCCTCGAGGAGGTTGCCGCTGCGGGGACGAACGTTGACCACCCGGAGGGCGGTGAGCCGCGAGGGCTGAGCCGCCGCGATCTGCATCGCGACCTCGCCCGCCGCCGAGGCGTAGGAGGAGTTGTCGAGGGGGACCAGGATGTGCATGGACATGATTTCAGATCCTCACGCGCTGCAGGTGGGCCACTGCCTCGATCCGCTCCTCTGCGAGCCGGTTCGAGGCGGTGATGGTCGAGACCCCCTCCCCCTGAGCCTTGTGCAGCACCCGCTTGACCGTGTTGAACACGTTCTCAGCGTCGTCCATCGCCTTCTCTCCGGGCCAGCCACGGAGCTCAGCATAGACGCTCATCAGCCCGCCGGCGTTCACGACGTAGTCTGGCGCGTAGATGATCGCCTTCTCAGCCAACAGCTCGGAGTCGGAGGCCTCGTCTTCGAGGATGTTGTTGGCCCCCCCCGCGATGATCGGCGCCCGGATCATGCCGACAGTGCGCGCGTTGACGATCCCGCCGATCGCACAGGGGGCGAGTACGTCGCAGTCGGCGCGGAAGTAGTCGTCCCCCTCGACCACGTCGCCGCCGAACGTGTCCATCGCGCGCTGGAGGTTACGGTGGTTGATGTCGGAGTACACGAGCTGTGCGCCGTGGCCATGCAGGTACGAGGCGAGGTGGTAGCCCACGTTGCCCACACCTTGGATGGCGATCTTGCGCCCGGAGACCTCAGCGGAGCCATAGACCACCTCGAGGCAGGCGCGGATCCCATGGAACACGCCCCATGCG
>DRPG01000441.1 GCA_011376105.1 Deltaproteobacteria bacterium | reverse complement strand
GGCGGCGCCGTCGCAGGGGACCCCGGCGCGTCGATCAGCATCACAGACAGCCGCTTCTGCCAGAACGCGTCGCTGGGCGGCGGTGAGGGCGGTGAGGGCGGCGCGGGCGGTGCGGGCGGTGCGGGCGGTGCGGGCGGTGCGGGCGGCGCGGGCGGTGAGGGCGGCGCGGGCGGTGCGGGCGGTGCGGGCGGTGCGGGCGGTGCGGGCGGAGCCCTGCAGCTGCGTGGCCCCGGCAGCGTCGTCCGCTCGGTGTTCATCAACAACACCGCGGAGGTGGGCGGAGCGGTGTGGTTCGGGGCCCCGGGCTCGGTCCTGCAGCTCGAGCACAACGACTTCCTCGCGAACAGCGTCACCGCTCGGGCCCCGGGGGTGTTCCTCAGCGGGGGCACGGTGGAGGCCGGGCACAACATCTTCATGGATCATGACGCAGACACGGTGGTGCAGCTCGACGGGGCCACCGTCACGCTGAGCTACACCCTGTGGTTCAACAACGAAGGGCCGGGCAGCAGCCTTGGGGAGGGCCTCGGGGCCGTGGTGGGCGATCCGAGGTTCACCGCGCTTAGCTACGACGACTGCGAGGGCAGCGTGCTCACCCTGCAGCCCGGCTCCGCCGCCCTGGACGCCGGCGATCCGGGCCAGCCGGACCTAGACGGGAGCCCCGCCGACATCGGGGCCTTTGGCCCCCACGACGACAGCACCTCGCCCACCGCCGACACCGCGGCGCCAGGCTCGAGCCCACCGATCCTCTCCCGCTCAGGCGCGGGCGGCGGGCCCGCCAGCGGCTGCAGCTGCCAGACCCGGGGGCCGGGGGCCGGGTGGCTGCTCGCCCCTCTGGTGATCGTCCTCTACAGCCGGCGCAGCCGCAGCCGCAGCCGCAGCCGCTGACGCCCTCTCTCCACCTGTGGGATGGGGGACGAGCGAGCGGGGGACGAGCGAGCGGGGGCTGCGCTCCGTCGGTGGCGGGCCCAGACGCTTCGGCCTGATGTGGCTCCTCGTGCTGCTCCTGCCGGGGCGCTACTGGAGCCCCGGGCGGCACTGAACATGCAGGGCAAACGCCCCCTCTTCGTCGTCCCGCCCCTCGACGACGATGTACCAGGTGGCCTCTCCCTGGTGGACCAGCTCGATCCGCTCCCGGTTGCGCGCCCCCTTCTTCAGCATCGCCTCGCACCGCGGCAGGCTGTGATCGATGGTGGGGCAGCGATCGTCGTTGAACTTGATCGCCATCATGTCCAGATCGGCGCACGGGGTGTCGAGCCACACGAAGGCCCGCCACTCCCCCCTGGGCATGTCCAGCCGGTAGACACGCTCGTCACCGCCGTCGTGCTGGACCGTCGCGGGCCAGCAGAACTTCTTCTCCCAGAACCGGGTGTCGTACAGCTGCACACCGCCCTTGGTGTGCCCGATGATCGTGTCTCCACACGAGATCCGATCGGTGATGCAGCTTGGGCCGTTCACCGGCCCCCCGTCGTCCAGATCGTCGCACTGGGACGGGAGCACGCCCGCCTCGGGGGGAGGAGGCCCCCCGGAGGGCAGCAGCGGCCTGCGCTCCCGCAGCTCCAGCTTGAGGTTCGGCTTCAGGGGGACGTCGAACTTGCCCTCCTCCGAGGGCAGCGAGAGACAGCTGATCAGACCCGAGAGCGCCCACACCATCCACAGCCTCCATCCGAGGCCACCCGGGAGCCCTCGTGCACCGAGCCTAACCGCGCCCTGAGAGCTCGACCTCCCCCGCCACCCGCGACGCCAGGGACAGCGAGAGCGCACCGGGACCCGCCCGCCACGACCAGTTCCCCACCGACGTGC
>DRPG01000440.1 GCA_011376105.1 Deltaproteobacteria bacterium | reverse complement strand
GCCGGTCCACCCCATGACCCGCCTGCTCACCCTCGCGAGCGTCCCCCTCGGCCTCGCCCTGGCGGCGGCCACCATCCTGGTCGTGATCGGGGTGATCGCGTTCGCGATCACCAGCTACCGACTGTACGACTCGGCGCTCACCACCACCACCTCCCGCACCGCGCTGTACGAGGCTCTGCTCCAGGAGATTGGCGTGATCGATCGCCTCGCCCTGGACGTCCCACGGAGGCCCCTCGAGCGCACCTACCTCACCTGGATGGAGACCAAGCAGGAGCCCGCACGGATCACCGCCGCCCTGGCCTTCCTCGACGAGGTCGAGGCCGCAGCCGCCCAGCGCTCCCAGGACGTGCACGTGCTCGATCAGGACACCGATCGCATCGTCCGGAGGCTCGCAGCGATCCGGGATCGGTACGAGGAGGATCTCCAGCTGTGGGCCGAGCGGGCCTCAGGCCCCGCTGGTGCCACCCTGATCGCCATCGGCGCAGGCCATGCACCCCCGGAGATGCACCCCGGAGCCGAGCAGCGGTAGACACACAGGCTTCACCGCCACGCCCCCGGGGGTGGGCTACCCCCCCTGCGGCTCCTGGCTGGCTCAAGGTGCCCCGGTCAAGGTGCCCCGGTCAAGGTGCCCCGGATCAGCATCCGCGCAGCCTACCCGAGGATCGAGTAAGACATGTGGATGTGGCTGACGATCCTGTGGGGATGTGGGCCGCCGACCTCGATCCACCTCCCCGCCCCCCTCCTCCTGCACACCTCCGCCCTGCTCCCGGGCCGCCCCCTGGAGCTCCGGATCGAGGGCCTCGCCCCGGGCAGCCAGGTGCAGCTCGCGAGCTCCTGGGCACCACCCGGGCCCGGCCCCTGCCCCGACACGCTGCGGGGCGCGTGCTGGGAGCTGCTGCCGAGCTTGGTCGATGTGGCCGTCGCCGATCCGGGCGGCGTCGCACGGCTGCTGCACGCTCCGGCTGAGCCTTGGGGGGAGGCGCTGCGCCTGCAGGCGGCCGAGCTGGGCCCCAGCGCGTTCCCCGCCCGGGTCCGGCTGAGCGGGATCGTCGAGCGGAGCCCGCTGCGCTCGCTACCGCTGCTCGACGGCGATCTGATCGTCGCCAGCCCCGACGATCTCGATCGCCTCGACGGGATCTACGGGATCGGCGGTGATCTGATCGTGACCCAGACGGCCCTGACCGAGCTGGTGCTGCCGGAGCTGATCGAGATCGGGGGCGACGTGCAGATCTGGGAGAACCCGGTGCTGCACACCCTGCGGCTGCCCGGGCTCGAGCGGATCGGGGGCGACCTGAACCTGTACGATGATCCAGTGCTGGTCCGCCCCGGCCTGGGCTCCCTCGAGCAGATCGGGGGGGCGCTCCGGATCCACCGCATGCCGGGCCTGGCCGATCTGGGCGGCCTGGGCGCGCTGCGGCACATCGGAGAGCTGTACCTGTACCGCGACGACGGGCTGATCTCGCTGTCCGGCCTGGAGGCGCTGGCCAGCGTCGACGGCGGGATCGAGCTGATGGAGCTCTCCGCCCTGCAGCAGGCGGTGCTCCCGTCCCTAGAGCACGTCGGAGGTCGGCTGTATGTCCTGATCGCGCCGTCGATGGTGCGGCTGGAGGCCCCGGCGCTAACCTCCCTGCGGGGCCTCGAGATCCACGCCGCCGATGCGCTGCCCAGCCCGGGCCTCTTCCCTGGGATCACGCGCCTCGGGGGTGAGCTCCGGCTCGAGTACAACGGCGCGATGGCCTCCCTGGCGGGCCTGTCCGCCCTAGAGCAGGTCCACAGCGCCACCCTCCGGTTCAACCCCTCCCTCGCCACCCTCGCCGACGCCTCGGCCTGGCACACCGTCGACGAGGAGCTGATCCTGGGCTCCAACCAGGCCCTGGAGCGGCTGGATCTGCCCGCCCTGCAGCAGGCAGGCCGCCTGGAGATCACCCGCAACGGCGCCCTGATCGATCCGGGCCTGTCGGCCCTGAGCGCGCTGGAGCAGGCAGAGTTCTCGGACAACCCCGCCCTGTCCAGCTGTGCGCTGGAGGCCTGGCTCGACCGGGTCCAGCCCGATCAGGTAGCGTGCATCGGCAACCTCGACGATGGATGCACCGGGTGGTGTGATCCCACAGGGGGCCCGTGATGATCGCACTCGTGCTGACAAGCTGCGCGGCCCCCCCCCGGATCAGCTACCGGGGCCACGCCGTGGTGGAGGTCTCGCTCGATCACCCCACCGATCTGCAGCAGGTGCTGGAGCTGACCGACGACGTGTGGAGTGAGCACGTCACCGACACGATCACTGTCCGCCTCGATCGGGGTGGTCAGCAGCGTCTGGCCGAGCTGGGCTTCGATCACCGGGTGCGGATCCCCGACATCCAGGCGCTGGCTGAGCACCTCGCCGAGATCAGCGCCGGCACCGGCCTGTACGAGGACTGGCAGGAGCTGGAGGCGATCGAGGAGCACCTCGACGCCCTCGCCCAGCAGGGTCCCCACGCCGAGCGGATCCGGCTCGGCACCTCCGTCGAGGGGCGCCCGATCTGGGGGCTGGAGCTGGTCGGTGGAGGCGCTCCGGCGGATCGGCTCGGGGTGCTGGTCCATGGCGCCCAGCACGCCCGGGAGTGGGTCTCGGCGAGCACCGCGCTCTACCTCGCGGACCAGCTGGCCCTTGGCTACGGGGTGGAGCCCGAGGCGACCGCGATCCTCGACGGCTGGCAGGTGCTGATCGTGCCGGTGATGAACCCCGACGGCTACCGCTACACCTGGACCACCGATCGGCTCTGGCGCAAGAACCGCCGCGACAACGGAGACGGCACCCACGGTGTCGATCTGAACCGCAACTGGGCCACCGGCTGGGGTGGAGCGGGCTCGTCGCCGCAGCCCTCGAGCATCAACCACCGGGGACCCGGGCCGTTCTCAGAGCCGGAGACGGCCGCGATCCGGGACTTCCTCCTCGATCACCCCCGCTATGGACGCCACCTCGATCTGCACTGCACCGGCCAGTTCATCCTCTACCCCTGGGGCTTCACCCCAAAGCTGCCCCCCGACGAGCCTGCCCTGGCGGACATCGCTGATCAGCTCTCGATCGCGATCGACTCGGTGCATGGCGCCGAGTACAAGCCGGGCCCGTTCAACACCCGGCTGTACCCCGCCAGCGGCGTCGCCATCGACTGGACCCATGCCCAGGGCATGCAGAGCTACCTGATCGAGCTACGGGATCGGGGTCACTATGGCTTCCTGCTGCCCCCCGATCAGATCCTGCCCACCGCCGAGGAGGCCTGGGCGGGCTTCGCCCAGCTGATCGCAGCGCCCGAGCCCCCGCGGCTGTGGCTGCGCTCCGACGATCCAGTGCTCGTCGGCACCTCGATCGAGCTCCACACCTACCGAGCCCACGCCGGAGACACGATCGAGATCTGGTGGACCACCAGCGGCCCGGGCAGTACCCCCGTGCCCGGAGGGCCCGAGCTCGAGCTCGACGATCTCCTCCCCCTCGGGGCCTCCACCGCAGACAGCGAAGGGCACGCGATCCTGGAGGTGTCCCTGCCCCCCTCGGTGGGCCCCGGGGATCCCTTGAGGCTACAAGCCTCCAGCGACGCAGGCATGCGCTCGCAGATCCTGCCGATCGAGGTCTACTGACGTGGCTGCGTCCTCCCACAGACGATCCCCCCCTCTGCTGGGCCTGGGCCTGGGCCTGGGCCTGCTGTCGCTGGCGACCGCCACCGGCCTGGGCCAGGGCGCCACCGCCATCCTGCAGCTCCAGCTCTCTGCGACGGCCTGTGCGCTGGCCTGTGCCCTGATCGCGGGGCTGGGGGCGATCGCCCTGCTGCGTGGCGGGGGTGTCGGCTGGGAGGCGGGGCTGCAGGTCTCGAGCCAGCTGGCCGTCGGCCACTGTGCGCTGCTCCTGATCCTCGCGGCCCTGTTCAGCAGGCCCACCTGGGGGCGGTGGTGGATCTGGGATCCCCTGCTGTCGACCGCGGCCGTCGGCATGGTGTCGTTCTCCGCGATCCACCTGCTCCGCGCTGCGGTCCGGGATCCAGAGCGACGCACCCGCTGGACCGCGGTCACCACCCTGCTGGCGGTGCTCAACCTCCCCCTGACCTCCGGGACCCTGGTGTGGCGGGCCACCACCCCCGGCTGGTCCACACCGACGATCACATCCGCCCTGGCGCCGGGGCTCACCTCGCCGGGGCTCACCTCGCCGGGGCTCACCTCGCTGCTGCACACCACCGCGTTCGTGCTGTGCACCCTGGGGCTGGCGGGCCTGCTGCTCGATCAGGCCCGGGCCCAGGCCGAGGCCGAAGCCCCCGAGCCGCTGTAGCGCCCGGTGCCTGGGCTCCTCTCCCTGCTCGCCGGGATCGCGGTGGCGCTGGAGCCCAGCGCCGTCCTGGAGGATCGGGCCGCAGCGGACGCGCTGATCACCGCGCTGATCGCCGACGCCTTCCCCGAGCTGGCCGACGCCCGGGTGACGATCCGGGAGCTGTCGAGCCGATCGGTGAACTTCACCTCCCAGCCCCACCTGGGCTCCTGGCTGAGCCCCTTCGCCCGCACCCGGTACCTGATCCGGATCAACCCGAGGGTGTATGCCTCCGATCCCTCCGCTCCCCCCCTGCCGCTGGACGCCGCGGAGGCGATCCTCGCCCACGAGCTGGCCCACACCCTCGACTACGTCCAGGGGGGCTCGCCTGCGATCCTCCGGGCGGCCCTGGCCCAGCTGGGGCCGGGTGCGCTGGCCCGCTCCGAGCGCCGGACTGATCTGGTGGCGATCAGCCGGGGCTACGCCGCCGGGTTGGCCCGGTACCGGACATGGATCTACCCGACCCTCAGCGCACGGGCGGAGGCGAGGAAGCGCAAGATCTACCTCTC
>DRPG01000439.1 GCA_011376105.1 Deltaproteobacteria bacterium | reverse complement strand
TGCAGGAGCAACATGGGCGCGTCCGCGGCCCGGGTGGCCGACGCCCTAGCCGCCCACGAGCCCGTGGCCACCTCCTTCGACGTATTCGCCTTCCTCTTCCCCGGCGGCGCCCCCCCCGGCCCCGCGCCCCCTCCCCGGCGACCGAGCGAGGTCCCCACCCTGGTGGCCTCCGTCCCCGAGGCCCGCCCCAGGCCAGCGCCGATGGATCCACGCACCCCCGGGCGGGTGCTCGCAAGCGTGATGGTCGCCGACGGAACGCTGCGTGCGTCGGAGCGCAGGTTCGTCGATCGCTGGCTCGAGCGAGCGGCGCTGCCGGGGCCGGAGCCCCACGAGCTGCGGGTGTGGCGCCTGGTCGAGCTGGGCTCTGCGCCCCCCCCGGAGCTCCGGGATCGCCTGCTGGAAGCTGCGGTCCACCTCATGCACCTCGATCGGGAGCGGGATGGATCGGAGTGGCGGGTGATCTCCACCTTCGCCCGCGCCTGGGGCGCCGACGAGGCGAAACTCGCGGCCTGGGATCGACGCTATGGCTGGCGCTATGTCAGCCTGACGGGCCGCCTGGCCCAGGCCCTCGATCGCCTCCTGAGCTGATCCGTGGGCTGCTCCCCACCGGCCATCGGCCATCGGCCATCGGCCATCGGCCACCGGCCATCGGCCATCGGCCACCGGCCATCGGCCATCGGCCATCGGCCACCGGCCACCGGCCACCGGCCACCGGCCACACCGGCCACCGGCCACCGGCCACGCCGGCCACCGGCTCAGGGCCCGAGCTCCACCCCCTGGGCGGCGAGCTGCGCCTCGGCCTGGGCGGCCCAGCCCCGGTTGGCCGCCGGGCTGGCGGGGCTGGGGTGCAGCACCCGGCCCACCGGGCCCTCCCAGGGCGAGGAGGCCAGCGCAGCCCGGGCCCGATCCTCCGCCCACCGCCCCACCCCGATCACCCGACCTGGGTCCAACAACGCCACCACGTCGCGCAGGGAGGCATCGCAGATCTGCAAGAGCTGCTCCCGCTCCCCCCGCGACACCTTGTCTGGGGTGAGGTTGCGACCGCTCGCCGCCAGGAACAACAGGGGACAGTAGTTGACCACGAAGAACCGCTCGAAGAAGCGTTGAGCCGTGCCGAAGCGCTGCTGCGCCCAGCCCCACAGGCGCCGGCCGCTGACCTCCGAGCGCGCCAGGGCGAAGCCCTCCACCCGACGCGCGGGGTGCTCGTCCGCAGGACGCCCCACCCGCCCCTCGATCCCCATCCAGTCCCGCACCATCGCCACCTCCCCAAAGGGGACGCCGGTCTGTGCCATGCCGAACGGTCCAGGGTTCATGCCCAGCAGCAAGATCCGCCCGGTGCCCACACCAAACCGGCTCAGGTAGCGCTCGTGGGGCTCAGCTGCGTACACCAGCGGGTTGTAGGTGTGGGCCACCGGAGATCCAAAAGACAGCGCCCCCACCGCCCTGGACAGGCGACGGGAGATCGCGATCAGGGGAGCAGGCATCCATCCTCCAGCGCGCCCCTCCTGGGAGCCTCTCTGGCGAAGTAACGCTATGGTGAGGCACGGCTCTGGACACTGCCCCCGGAAGGAGCACCATGCACACCGTCCCCCGCACCGTATCCCTCACGATCCTTGCAGCGCTCGCGGCCTGCACCGGCCTGTCGCCTGCGGTCAAGACCGACACCGGGCTCACCGATGACGCCGACGCCGACGCCGACGCCGACGCCGACGCCGACGCCGACGCCGACGCCGACGCCGACGCCGACGCCGACGCCGACGCCGACACCGACGCCGACACTGGAGCCTACCGGCACACGATCACCATCGACGGCGACGTCTCGGACTTCGACGCCGTCAACGAGTCGTTCGCCGCCGGCGCCGGCACCACCTCCCTCACCTGGGACGCCAACAACCTCTATGTGGGGATCTCCCACCCCGACGTGGGAGAGAGCCCGCTGCACTGGGTGGTGATCACCCTCGGAGCCTCGGGGCCGACCACCAGCGTGGGGGTGAGCCACGGCTCCCAGGAGCCCGGGCTGGGGTTCGACGCGAGCCACGTGGTGCGCTGGAAGTCCGATGACAGCTACAACAGCCTGCTGGTCTTCGACGGCGCCGCGTGGGTCGAGACGCCCTCCTTCCTGGGGACAGCGGGCAGCGCATATTCCTCGAACTTCAGCACCGATCAGGCCGAGGCCGCGATCCCGTGGAGCAGCCTGGGCCTCAGCCCGTCCGACTCAGTCGATGTGCACGTCAACTGGATCTACGAGGGGGCCGGCTACGAGTCCAGCTACAGCCCCACCCCCGCCGAGAGCTTCGTCGACGGCTACGATCCCGACTACGGCGCCTGGTACCACTTCGATCTGACCTCCGACATCCCCCCCACCAGCTACCTCGTCCAGCAGCCCGGCGTCAGCCCCACCGGAGACACCGGCCCCACCGGAGACACCGGCCCCACCGGAGACACCTCTCTCTCCGGCCCCACCGGGGGCACCGGAGACACCGGCCCCACCGGAGACACCGGCCCCACCGGAGACACCGGCCCCAC
>DRPG01000438.1 GCA_011376105.1 Deltaproteobacteria bacterium | reverse complement strand
GAGGGGGCGAGGGGTGATCTTCTCCTATAAGGACTAGGACCAATAGTCCCGCTGATCTCCATCACACCCACCTAGACTGACTCTGCAGGGGCTGTGCCCCGATCTTGTGCCCAGCCCACACGCGGCCCCTACACCCTCCAATTTCAACCCTCTAACCACAACAACCCCGAATCAACCGCAACTCAGCCCCGGGGCAGCTCCAGCACCTGACCCCGGCGCTCGAGCCGCCCCACCCCCGACCGGCTCACCACCTCCCGGAGCTTGCTGGCCCGTGGGCGCACATAGTTCGTCAGCAGCGTCTTCACGCTGTGGCCCGTCAGCTCGGACACCGTCCGGGGATCCGTGCGCTCGATCAGCTCCATCGCGACCATCCGCCGGATCCCATGGGCGGTGAAGCGGGGGACCCCCGCCGCATCACACCCCGCCCCCAACACCTCCCGGGTCAGGTGGCACACCTTCACCGGCAACCCCTCGATCAGGGGCTCCGAGGGATCACGATCGCGACACAGCCGCTCCAACAGCTCCTGCAGCTCCCCGAGGACCGGCCAGGATCGAGGGCGGACCTTGCCCCGGGTGCGTCGCCCCGCGTCGCGCCCGTGCAGCCGCAGCGCCGCCTCGCCCCGTCGGTAGTCGCCGACCCTCGCCGCGGCGATCTCCCCCACCCGCGCGCCGGTCAGCGCCAGCAGCCGGATCGTGTCCTGATCCCGACCCGGCTCGAGCACCTCCAGCACCGCGATCAGCTCATCCCGCGTCGGGGTGTGGCTGTTGTTGACGTACTCGTCCTCCCGGACCTGCGCGCCCCCCAGGCGGGACAGATCCAGATCCGGGCAGAGCCCCCGGCGCTCTCCCCAGCGCAGGGCCGCCCGCAACACCGTCGCGGCCAGGCGGCAGGATCGGGGCGCGCCCCCCTGCGACTGCCACTCGAGCAGCTGATCCTCCACCATCGGCCGGGACAGGCGATCCACCAGGACGTCGCCGAGGGCATCGCACCAGCGGGAGACGTTCCTCCGGTAGTTGTCCAGCGTCCTCGGAGCGATCTCGCCCGCTGCGTGCCGCCGGGCCTGGTGCGCGCACCAGGCCTCGAGCAGCTCCGCCACGGTCCGCACGCCCCGACGTCGCTCCCTCGGGGCGGGGACCCCCTGTGCGACCAGGTTCGCCACCGCCACCGCCACCTCAGCGTCGCTCCACCACCCCGTCGCCACCGTCCTGCGCTCCGGCGGGCTGGTCCGCACCCTCCAGTACAGCCGCCCGTCGCGCTCCCCACGGCTGCGCATCGGGGACGCGGCGAGCCCCCCCAGCCGGATCGTGCTCGTCTTCTTCGACATCGAGGGCTCTCCGGACCTGCGACGAGGGCTCCACAGGCCCGCAGGCCTGCCCCCGATCCACGCCGGGCTCGTCGATGGATCCGATCGTACACGACCGCACCGGGGGCCCGATCCAGCGCGCCGCAGGGCGTAGACGTCGCCCCTGCCGCCGCTGGAGGTGGGGGGGCCGCGTCCCGGGGTGACCGGCCGCGCCACCCGTCCCCCACGGCCGCGGGGCCGCCCGCCCCCGGGGTGCGCTAGCCCGCCGGGGCGGGCCGGCCCTCGAGGCGTGCGATGAGCTGCCCGACCCGGCGGGCCGAGCGCTGGATCCGCTCGAGATCCGCCAGCGCCCAGGACTCGTCGCTCGTCAGCTCCTCCGCGAGGAGCTCAGCGAGGCCGACGATGCTGTCGAGCTCAGTGCGGACCTCGAACGTCAGCTCGTTCACCACGATCGACTCCCCGCCGGACACCTGCTCTGTCTCTGCCTGCTGCACTGGGGCTCCTTGCGCCGTCCACGACGAGACCGCTCAGTCCGTCCCATCTTGCACCGGGACTCGCCTCGGAGACCAGCCCCACCCGCCCGATCCCCGCGGGGCCGTCCGTGCGCCCCCCCCCACGCGGGGCGGGATCCCGGCGCACCCCCCGCACGCTGCAGCCACGAGACCCCGGGCTCGCCCCCGCGATCTATCCCGATCGCCCTCGATCGCTGTGGGCTGGACAGTTTCTGGCCATCGACAGCCGCCGACCGAATTAGTGGAGAGAAACAACGATCGTCGCAGCTCGATCCATCCTGATCTGCTGGAGGCGACCGAGGTGCCAACACAGCCTCCCACAGCTCGGATGGGCACCTCGATCCACAAGACCCTGAGGTGCACGTGAAGCCAGGAGACAAGGGCAACCCGACCGATCTCGACGTCTCGAACCTGAGCCGTGATCAGCTCGTGGAGTTGATCGAGATGCAGAAGGCTGGGCTGCAGATGCTCCAGTCGGAGGTGGCCAACCTGCGAACCACCCGGGAGATCGCCGCCGACGCGGGCGCAGACGCCGCTCAGGCCCTGGGCCGGGGTGCGGCCCTGGCGACCATCGGCCAGGGCAACGAGATGGCCCGCGACAAGATCCTGGAGATGTTGGGGGAGAGCGCTCCGTCCTTTCTGCAGACCGAGGTGGGGAGAGAGGCGATGCTCGCGCTCCCGCCGGCCCTGATGCTGCTGGCGGTGGATCTCGGCCCCAAGGTGGGCCTGCCCGTCCCCGACGCGGGCCGGGATCTGGTGCGGGGAGCCGCGATCGTCGGCCTCGAGCACGCGGGCATGAAGAACACCCAAGCCGCGATGAAGGCGGTGTGGGAGACCCTCGCCCCCCTGTTCGCGATCTACATGCTGGGGGGCCAGCAGCTGCAGAGCGCCGGGGCCCTGCCCCGGGATCTGAGCCAGGATCTCCAGGTCCCGGAGGAGCGCTCAGCCCTCGAGCCGGCGGTGGAGGAGGCAAAGCCTCCGGGGCCGATCTCCCACCGAAGGTGAGGGGGCCCGGGCGCGCTCAGAGCCCCGAGCCACAGCCGGCGCTCAGCTCCGGGCCCACCACGCCCGGGCGCCCGGGCGCCCGGGCACCTGAGCCTCAGAGCGCCTCGAGCACGAAGCCCAGCTGGAGCTGGTGGCTCCACGTGATCCGCTCCGGCTCGGACCAGGGGGCCCGGGCGCGCCCCTCGTAGGCTCCCGCCAGCGCCAGCGCCGCGCCGAGGGGCTCCCCGAAATATAGCCGCCCCCGGGCACTGCCCACCGGCTGGTGCCAGCCCCCCCAGGGCCACCACCAGCTCCCAGCCACCGGTGAGATCGAGGGCGGTCAGGGCCCGGCGCGGGCTGCCGAGGCGCAGCCGGAGCTGGGCGGGCAGCCCCACCCCGGTGCCCACAGCTCGGCGCCTAGGGATCCGGCCCGGGGGGGCAGCTGAGGGGAGGGGGAGGGGGCGGGGCCCGGGCTCGCGGTGGAGATCAGGGTGCCAAGCCACACAGCGATCACATCAACTCCCGCGCCTGCCCCGATCGGGACCCGCAGATCATCGCAGCGTCCACCCTACCCGTCCATCCAGGCGCCACCATGGGACGCCCGGACGGGGCCGGGATAGCGGTCCCCCACCCACCCATGGACGCCCATGAAGGTCGACGGAACCCCCCACCGGACGGTGTGGCTCGAGGGCACGACCGTCCGGATGATCAACCAACCCCTGCTGCCCCACCGCTTCGAGATCGTGGCGCTCGCCGATCACCACGCCACCGCCCGGGCCATCCAGAACATGACCGTCCGGGGAGCCGGTGCGATCGGTGCGACCGCCGGGTTCGCCATGGCTCAGGCTGCATTATTGGCTTCAGAAGCCAGTTTTCATAAGGACATAGCCCAGGCTGCCGCCGAGCTCCGGGCCACCCGGCCCACGGCCCAGAACCTGTTCTACGCCATCCGCACCGTGCTCGATGCCGTCGCCGCCGAGGGCAGCGATCGGATCCGGGCCCGCCAGGCTGCGGTCGAGGTCGCGAGGCAGATCGCCGACGACGACGCAGCCTGCTGCGAGGCCATCGGCACCCATGGCGCTGAGCGGATCGGCGCCGGAGCGCGGATCAACACCCACTGCAACGCCGGCTGGCTGGCGTTCGTGGACTGGGGCAGCGCCCTGGCCCCGGTGTTCGTGGCCCACCGCCAGGGCAAGGCTCCGTTCGTCTGGGTCGACGAGACGAGGCCCCGGGGCCAGGGCGCCCGCCTCACCGCCTGGGAGCTCTCCCAGGAGGGGATCCCCCACGCGGTGATCTGCGACAGCGCGACAGGGCACTACCTGCGGACCGGCCAGATCGATCTGGTGATCGTGGGCAGCGATCGGATCGCAGCCAACGGAGACGTGGCGAACAAGATCGGGACCTACAGCTCGGCGGTGGTGGCCCGGGCGAACGGGGTCCCGTTCTATGTGGCCGCTCCGACCACCACCATCGACGTCGGCGCCGCCACCGGAGGCGCGATCCCCATCGAGGAGCGCAGCCCCGACGAGGTGCGCTACACCTGGGGTCTCAGCGACGACGGCACCTTCACCCGGGTCCGCACCACCCTCGCCGGGGGCCCCGCCCGCAACCCTGCGTTCGACGTCACCCCCGCTGAGCTGATCACCGGGATCATCACCGAGCGGGGGATCATCGAGGCCTCCCCCGCCGGGATCGCCTCAGTGGCGCGTCGCTGAGCCGAGCAGGCCCGTGCTGTCCCTATCCAGGGTGTGCGCCGGCTCCCGGGACGCCGGGCGTGCCGTGCCTCATCGATCGCCTCGGCCGGTGATCACCAGGCGCTCGCCCTCGAGCCGGCCCCGATCACCTGCGGTGAGCCACGATCCTGCAGGCATCCGCCGGGCGTACACGATCTCGTCCCGGACTGCGAGCTCGATCCCCGGCAGGGCGAGGCCCGTCGCCCGGGGATCGGCGGCGGCGTCAGCGGGCCGAAGCCAGGCACACAGCCCGGTCTCGGCGGAGCCATAGGCCAGGTGTAGCGGGGCACCTCCCCGCGCGGCCCAGGCGGCCCGGGCCTCGGGGGGCACCGGCCCCCCCACCGCGATCATCGCCCTGCTGGCTCCAAAGTCCACCAGGCGCCCCAGCGCGTCGGCGGAGCGGATCGCCACCGTGGCCTGCTGGCCCTCGCCGGTGTCGATCGTGGCCCCCACCCAGAGGAAGACCATCGCGATCGCCAGGGCGGAGGGGCGGTACAGGGGCACGCCCAGGTGCAGCCGATCGGCGGCGGTGGGCGTGAGGATCCGCAGCACCCCCAGCAGGGCGGGCAGGCCAGCGGGGCCCACGGACGGCACGATCCGGGGCGCGCCCCGGGTGCCCCGGGTCCGGCACTCGATCACCAGGGAGGGGCAGAGCCCGGTCCCCGCCGCGAGCAAGGCGCGCCCCTCGTCCTGGAGCAGCTCCAGGGGGACGAACCCCGGCGTGTCGTCGATCCCGATCCAGTCCTGTACGCCCGGAGAGGCCGCCGCGACGACCGGAGCGGCGGGGGTGCTGTCGCCGGAGAACACGAAGCGTGCGCCCGAGCGCTCCACCAGCCGGTGCAACACCTCGGGGGCCAGCCCGGCCCCCACCGGGAGCCAGGTGCCCCCCGCCGCCCCGACGGCGGCCGCCACGATCCACTGCTCAGTGCATGAGCCCAGGGCGGTGATCGCCCGGATCCCGGGCCGCAACCCCCGGGAGCGCAGCGCGATGGCCAGCGGCAGCGCCCGGGACACCAGCTCTGCCCCGGTCAGCGCTCCGTCGGGGGCCCGCACCAGGGTGGAGGCAGCGTGGAGCCTGGCCAGCTCGATCAGCGCCGGGGGACCCCGGAGGAAGCGGAGCGAGCCCACCCCGAGGTGGGTGATCAGCTCCGGCGCGAGCCTGCTGAGCTGTTGGAGCTGTGTGGTCCAGTCCACGGCGATCCTCCCGCTGTGGGATCTTGTACACCCGCCTCGTCCGGTCGACGAGGCGATCCGGCCGCCGGGCGCCTGAGCGCCTCAGGCGGACGCCCAAGCGGCTGAGCGCCTCAGGCGGACGCCCAGCGGCCGAGCGCCTCGGGCGGACGCCCAAGCGGCCGAGCGCCTCAGGCGGACGCCCAGCGGCCGAGCGCCTCAGGCGGACGCCCAGCGGCCGAGCGCCTCAGGCGGACGCCCAGCGGCTGAGCGCCTCAGGCGGACGCCCAAGCGGCCGAGCGCCTCAGGCGGACGCCCAGCGGCTGAGCGCTGGCCTCAGGCCTGGGTGAAGGTGGCGAGGTTGTCCGCCAGGGTCTCGCGGACGTGGGTGATCATCGCCTGGTGGAGGCTGGCCTTGGAGCGGGCGAAGGCGGAGGCGGGCAGGGTGGCCAGCCGGCCCGCGACGGCCAGCGCCCGGGGCAGCAGCGCCTCGGGCTGCACTACCTCGTCGAGCCAGCCTGCGGCCACCGCGGCCTCGGGATCGTACAGGTGTGCCTGCACCGTGGCCCGGACCAGCTCCCGGGGATCGAGACGTGCCCGGGCCAGCTCGTGGGCGAAGATCGGCACCGGCATCCCGTTGGCGACCTCGTTGAGGCCGATCTTGAACGGCCCCGACACCCCCACGCGGTGATCCGCGGTGGCCAGCAGCAGCGCCCCGCCGGCGATCGCGTGGCCGGTGCAGGCCCCGACCACGGGCAGGGGGAACGCACACAGCTCCAGCAGCAGCTCGGCGCCGCTGCCCACGAGGCTCAAGATCGCCTCGGGGCCGGTCGCCATGATCTTGAGATCGAAGCCCGCACAGAAGCGCTGGGGACGCCCCGCGAGCACCACCGCCGCGGCCTCGGCCCGGGCGCGCTCCAGCGCTGCCTGCAGGGCCCCGATCATTGTGGGGGACAGGGCGTTGGCCTTCCCATCGTCGAGGGTCACCAGCGCGACGTCGTCGCGTAGCTCGAGGCGGACAAGATCGTCGGACATGGGGGCACCCTACACCAGGACCCCCGTCGGTGGGCACCGCCCCCCCGGTCTACGGCCCGGCGCCGGGGTAGGTTGCTGGGGATGCGGTGCTCGCCGGACATGGGGGTCCCCAGCCTCGAGGGCGTGCTGCGGGATCCCGGAGCCCTCGAGCGATCCCTCAGGGGCGTGCCGCTGCCCTCGCTGCTGCGGGACGCACCGGGGCGGGCCCCGCGGTGGTGCCCCCCGCTCCCCCCCGCGCTCCACGAGCAGCTGGCTCTCCTCAAGCTGATCCACCCCTGGCTCGACGATCTCGATCCAGCGCTGCTGCGGCACCTGCTGCGGGCCAGCGCCCCCCCCGGCCCGCTGCGCCCCGGGGCCCGGGCGAGCCTGCTGCCTGCGGCCTGGCTGGAGCGCCTGATCCTGAGGCCCCCCACCCCACCACCCCCGGATCCACCCCGGGGCCGCAAGCTCTCCATCGCGCACCTGCTGCCGGATCTCCTGCTGCAGGCGGGCACCCACGCCCCCGGCGCCGGGCTGTGGTCCACCGCCGCCGCCCCGCTGCCGCCCCCCGACACCACGCCCTGCCCCCTGAGCCTCGAGCTGATCCCCCTCTCGCGGGCTCCCTGGCGGGCCAGGAGCCCATGGCGGATCAGCGGCTCGAGCTGGGGCAGCCACGAGATCGAGGTCGAGGCCGGGCGGCCCGGGCTGTGGCTGTTCCTCCCCGATCCAATGATCCTCGCCCCCGGCCTACACTGGCGGCCCCAGCCCGGCCCGAGCCCGGCGCCCAGCCTCGACGATCTCGCCGGGGACCTCGAGGACGATCTCGATGACGAGGAGACCTGGCGAGCCTATGCAGCGCGGCTGCGCCGGCGTGGCGATCCCTACGCGCCCCTGGTCGAGGCGGGCCTCGCCGGGCAGCCCCTGGCGCCGTTCCTCGCCGATCGCAGGGATCGGGGTCGGCTGCTGGGGGATCTGCCCAGGCTGGGGAGCCTCGACACGGTGGCCTGGGACCGGGGTGTCGCGGTGACGCTCGATGGGCGCCACCCCCCCCTGTGGGTCTCGGGCGTCCAGGAAGAGACCACCTTCGCCTTCCTTCGACTGTCGGTGATCCACCTGCGGCCCGAGCTCTTCCGCAGCCTGATCCTGCTGCCCCCGATCCGCTCCCTGCGGCTGGCGAGCAGCACCTTGGAGCAGCTCGATCTCCACCGGATCCGCGGGCTGGGTCCCCTGGTGGAGCTCCGGCTCGAGGGGGTGACGGTCGACTCCCTCGCCCCGCTGGAGGCCCACCCGACCCTGCGCAGCCTGGAGCTGCACACCTGGTGGGGGACCGCGCAGCTGTCCGCCCTCGCGCCGCTGCCCGAGCTGCGCAGCCTGGCGCTGATCGACTGCCCCTCGATCGTGGAGCTGTCGGAGTGTGCGGCCCTGACCCAGCTGACGGAGCTGACCCTAGAGCGCCAGGCGGAGCTGTCGGATCTGAGCCCGCTGGCGAGCCTGCACGGGCTGCGCAGCCTGACGCTGGACGGGCTCGACGCCGTCGACGATCTACGCCCCCTGGCCGAGCTCCAGCGGCTGGCTCGCCTCGTCCTGGGCTACACCACCACCTCGGAGCTGGCCCCCCTCGCGCGGCTGCCACAGCTCGCGTCCCTGACGATCCGCCGGGGCCACCGGATCCGTGATCTGAGCCCGCTGGCGGAGTGTGGGGCGCTGTGCGAGCTCACCCTGGATCAGTGCTCCCGGCTCGAGCGGGTCCCCGATCTGGGGGAGCTGTCGAGCCTGCGCAGCCTGTCCCTGATCCGGTGCCGGCGGCTGGCTGCGCTGCCCGAGCCGTCCGAGGCCCCCCACCTCGAGGCGCTGACGATCTTTGGGTGCCCCTCGATCCGGGGGGCTGGGGTGCTGTCGCGGCTGTTCGCCCTGGTCTCGCTGCGGATCGGGCTGACCCCGATCACCGATCTGAGCCACCTGTACGCCCTGCCGGCGCTGGAGATCGTCACCCTCCTGGATCCAGAGCCGGCTCCGGAGCTGCTGGCGTCCCTGCGGAGGGCCGAGCCCTGGTCCCTGCGGGTGGAGGACGGGCTGTGGGTGGCCCGCTTCGATCCAAGGCTGCCCGATCCCCTCCCCCCGGGGCCCGAGCGAGACATGCTGGACGCGATCGAGGCCCACACCCGGGCCCCGACCGAGCCTCCGCACACAGCCGGGCCGTGACGTAGCGTCCACCCCCTGCTACCCCCTCGATCCGGCGCGTCGCAGGGGGCGGGGAGCCGACGGTGACCTTCTGCAGAGACGTGACCTTCTGCAGAGACGTGACCTTCTGCAGAGACGTGACCTTCTGCAGAGACGTGACCTTCTGCAGAGACGTGACCTTCTGCAGGGACTGTGGGGGCTCCCGCTCGATCATCGAGCGACCCGGGTGCCGCT
>DRPG01000437.1 GCA_011376105.1 Deltaproteobacteria bacterium | reverse complement strand
GAAGCCTTCGCCTCTCCCCGAAGCCTTCGCCTCTCCCCGAAGCCTTCGCCTCTCCCCGAAGCCTTCGCCTCTCCCCGAAGCCTTCGCCTCTCCCCGAAGCCTTCGCCTCTCCCCGAAGCCTTCGCCTCTCCCCGGACGCCCCGCCCAGCCCGGCCTCCGCCCCTCCCCGAGCGCTGCGCCCCTCCTCGAGCGCTCCGCCGAGCCCGTCGGTCGCCCCGAGCAGGGCCGTGCCCTCCCCAAACGCCTCGGTCAGACGTGCTGCTTCGTGAGGTTGTCGCGGGGATAGCGGTCGAGCGAGCCCGGCCACACCCGACCCTCCCCGGTCGCTCGTGCAGACCGCGTAGGGTTCCCAGACAACCGAGCAGCAAAGGGGAGGGCTGTGGGGGCTTGTACCACCCTGGGAGCCCCGCCAAGCCGCGCCCGCAGTGCCCCGGAAGCCCCGCTGAGCCGGGCCCGCAGCCCCCCGGGCGCTCCGCTGAGCCGAGTTCGCAGCCCCCCAGGCACCCCGCTGAGCCGCGCTCGCAGCGCCCCGGCCGCCCCGCCCAGCCGGGCCCGAGCCCCTCAACCAGTGCGGAAGCCACACCCCTCACGCCAGCGGCTACAGCCCAGGGCATGGCGTCCCCGGATCACTCTGCCTTCGCCACAGCTGGGGCAGGGATCGCCCTCTGAGACCGAGGGCAGCGCCGGAGATCGGCTTGACGCCGGAGATCGGCTTGACGCCGGAGGTGGGTCTGGAGGCCCGGGGGCCTCTTGGTCTCGATCGGGGAACCAGAACCCCACCCGCCCCTGGGCCTTGTTCCACACGAGGCCGGCGACGAACTCCTTGCCTGCTTTGCTGCGGAACCCCTTGACCGCCTTGCTGCGCCCCTCTTCGAGGAGCTGCTTGACCATGCGGCTGCTGATCGTGCGCTTCGACATCTCGGCGAAGACGACGAAGCTGCACTCCCGACCCGTGTCACAGGTCCAGATCCGGCCCCGCTGTCGCACGGGCTTGCCGCAGGCTGGGCAGGTGCCCAGCTCAGGCTCGATCTCGTCGGGATCCACCTCGGGGGGCTCTGCGGCCCGGATCGCCTCGACCACCTCGATCACATAGGCCTCGACCTCTCTCATGAAGGCGTCGGTGCCGGGACCAGCGCCCTCGGCCAGGGCTGAGAGCTTCCCTTCCCACTCCCCGGTCAGCTCAGCGCTCTTGAGGGCATCGACGGGGACAGCGTTGATCAGGGCCTTCCCCTTGTCGGTGGCCCGCAGATCGCGCCCGCTGCGCTCGACGTAGCTGCGGTGGAGCAGCACCTGTAGGATGCCCGCCCGGGTAGCGGGCGTGCCCAGCCCCTTGCCCCGCAGGGCGCGCACCAGGGAGTTGTCGTCCAGCACCTTCCCTGCGGTCTCCATGGCCCGGAGCAGGGTCGCGTCGTTGTGGGGACGGGGGGGACGGGTCTGCCCCTTGGTGACCTTTGTGTGAACTGGATCGACCGGATCACCGACCTCCACCCCGGGCAGCTCCACCTCCTTGCTCTGTCTGGGTGGATCGACCGCACGCCATCCTTCTTGGCGACAGACCCGACCCCGGGCGCGGTATCGCAGGGGTGGCTCCACCCGGGCAGGCAACTCGGCGTCCCCTGGATCCACCGCCACCACCAGCCGGGTCACGTCGAACAGTGCGTCGGCGGACAGGGCCGCGAGGAAGCGCCGGACCACCAGATCGAAGATCCGCTTCTCGTCGGCGGACAGGCTCCTGCCCGGGGTCTTGCCTGTGGGGATGATCGCGTGGTGGTCGCCGACCTCGGCTGCGTTGATCACCCGCTTGCCTGGCTTGAGCGGGACCCGGGCCAGCAGCTCCTGCACAAAGGGGGCATAGACCCCGACGGGGGCGAGTCCCTTGAGGATGCCCGGGAGGGTCGCCGCTTGATCGGGCGTGAGGTGCTTGGCGTCGGTCCGGGGGTAGGTGAGCAGCTTGTGCTGCTCATACAGGGCCTGAGCCAGGTCTAGGGTGTCCTGGGCAGAGAGCCCATAGCGTTGGTTTGCCCTGCGCTGCAGGCTGGTGAGATCGTACAGCAACGGCGGACGCTCAGTGGTGCGCCTCCGATCGGCCTTCTCGACCCGAGCGGAGCCCCCCTCGGTGGCGGCACGGACGAGGGAGGCGTCGGCCTCGTGGGACAACCGCTCCGCCCGGGGGACCTCCTTGGGTTGACCGTCTCGCTTGCCCTCTGGCCTGGGCTCCCTGACCTTGGGCTGGAAGAAGATCGCCTCCCACTCGAGGGGCTTGCCCCGGGCGGTCTCTCTGGCGAGCCCCCCCGCCCCCGCGCCTCCCTCCGCGGCGTCGGTCCCGGCGCCTCCCTCCGCGGCGTCGGTCCCGGCGACCTCAGCGGCCCCTCCGCCCTCATCAACGCCGGCACCCTCAGGCACGAGCTCGCGAAAGCGAGCCTTGACCTGCCAGAAGTCCTCAGGGACGAAGCCCTCGATCTCCCGATCCCGCTCGACGATCATCGCCAGCGTGGGGGTCTGCACCCGCCCCACGGACAGCAGCCCTGAGCCCCCGGCCTCCCTCGCCCTGCAGGTCAGGGCCCGGGTGCTGTTCAGGCCCACGAGCCAGTCCGCCTGGGAGCGACACCGGGCCGCATCGGCCAGCCGATCGAACTCGACGCCCGGCCGCAGCGCAGACCAGCCCTCACGGATCGCTTCATCGGTCAGGGAGCTGATCCACAGGCGCCGGACCGGTGCGGTACAGCCCGACAGCTCGTAGACATAGCGGAAGATCAGCTCCCCCTCCCGGCCCGCGTCGCAGGCGTTGACCACCTCCTCCGTCTCGGGATCGCAGAGCAGCTGCTTGAGGATCGCGAACTGATCGGCTGCATCGGCGCGCAGCTTCAGCTTGAACTCAGCGGGCAGCATCGGCAGACTGGACAGCGACCAGCCCTTCCACTCTGGCTTGTAGTGGACCGGCTCCTGGAGCTCGGCCATGTGGCCATGGCACCAGGTGATCGCGATCCCTTCGCCGCGGATGACGCCCTGGCGCTTCGCCCTCGCCCCCAGGACCCGGGCGATGTCACGAGCGACGGAGGGCTTTTCGGAGACAATGACCTGCATCTCTGCTAGCTAACCGGAAAACCGGACAGATTTTGGTTTATGACCCATCGACACTGAGCCAGGCCCGTGGCCGCAGACCAGGAGGATCGAGCGCGGCGGGTCTGATCGGCGGCTCCGTCTGGGCCTGTGATCGGGGGATACCCTGGGCCGCGCAGCGGGGCACGACCCGGGGCGAGGCCACGCCTTGTGCCTCGTGGGTTCGGGACGCGCTCGCTCTCGTCCACCGGTGCCCCCCCGCGCTGATCTCGCCGTCGGGGCCTCCACAGGCTAGGTCTGCGTTCCCTGCTGCGGGTGGCCCCCTCGTCTGGGTCGAGGCCGGCCTGAGAACAGACCGCAGAACCTGATCCGGCTCACACCGGCGGAGGGAAGCAGGGCACTGGGGGCTTCGATGGCCGAGGATCAGAGATATGACTTGTTCAACGGTGGGTTGTCCCGCAAGGTCGAGATCGGGGACCTCGCGGTGCCGTTCCGGGAGGTCCCCCTGACCACCGGCGAGACCTTCCGTCTGTACGACACCAGCGGCCCCGAGGGGCTCGATCCGCACCAGGGGCTGCCCCGACGCCGGGCCCCCTGGATCGAGGCCCGCGAGGCCCGCGGCGACACCCACTTCTCCCAGCTCCACTACGCCAGGAAGGGGGAGATCACCGAGGAGATGCGGTTCGTCGCGATCCGCGAGGGGGTCACGCCTGAGCACGTCCGCGACGAGATCGCTGCAGGGCGGGCGATCATCCCGGCGAACAAGCGCCACCTCGAGCTGGAGCCGATGATCATCGGCCGAAACTTCAAGGTGAAGGTCAACGCCAACATCGGCAACAGCCGGGTCAGGGCCTCGATCGAGGAGGAGGTCGAGAAGCTGCGGTGGTCGGTGCGCTGGGGCGCCGACGCGGTGATGGATCTGTCCACCGGCCCCGACATCCCCACCACCCGGGAGGCGATCCTCCGCAACAGCCCCGTCCCCATCGGCACGGTGCCGATCTACGAGTGCCTCGAGCGGATCGAGGGTCGGATCGAGGATCTCGACATCGATCTGTTCCTCGACGTGATCACCGAGCAGGCTGAGCAGGGGGTTGACTACTTCACCATCCACGCCGGGGTCCTGCTGCGGTACATCCCCCTGACCGCGAGCCGGATCACCGGGATCGTGAGCCGCGGAGGCTCGATCCTGGCGAAGTGGTGCCTGCATCACCACCGGGAGAACTTCCTGTACACCCACTTCGATCGGATCATCGAGGTGATGAGGCGCTACGACGTGAGCTTCTCCCTCGGAGATGGCCTGCGTCCCGGCTGCGTCGCCGACGCCAACGACGCCGCTCAGTTCGGAGAGCTGCGCACCTTGGGTGAGCTGACCCGGGCCGCCTGGGCCGAGGACGTCCAGGTGATGATCGAGGGGCCGGGCCACGTCCCGCTGCACCTGATCCGGGAGAACATGGAGCAGCAGCTGGAGCACTGCCACGAGGCCCCGTTCTATACCCTGGGGCCCCTGCCGATCGACATCAGCCCTGGCTACGATCACATCGCGAGCGCGATCGGGGCGGGGATGATCGGCTCGTTTGGCTGCGCCATGCTCTGCTACGTCACCCCCAAGGAGCACCTGGGCCTCCCCGACAAGGAAGACGTCAAGCAGGGCCTGATCGCCTACCGGATCGCCGCCCACGCCGCCGACGTGGCCAAGGGTCACCCCGGGGCCCAGGCGAGGGACGACGCGCTGTCGGCGGCACGGTTCGAGTTCCGCTGGGAGGATCAGTTCAACCTGGCCCTCGATCCGAGCACTGCGCGGAGCTACCACGACGAGACCCTGCCGGCTCCGGCCGCCAAGTCCGCCCACTTCTGCTCGATGTGTGGTCCCCGGTTCTGCTCGATGCAGATCACCCAGGAGGTCCGGGACTACGCCAGGGAGCACGGCTACGGTGAGGAGGAGGCCGTGGCTGCGGGCATGGAGGCCGCCGCTGAGGCGTTCCGGGCTCGTGGGGGCGAGCTGTACCCCCCCTCCGGCCCCGACGCGCCCAGCCCCGGGAGCACGACCCCGGCGAGGTGACGCTCCACCAAAGGGCACGATCACACGCGGTGACACCGCCACTGTCCGCTAGGCTCAGCGTGTTTACAGAGACACACGCCACCGGAGATCACACCATGTCTCGCCCCAGCCCCCTCCTGGCGCTGCCCCTGCTCAGCGTCGCGTGTGGTAGCGGCTACATCGACGACGTGCTGCAGAAGGTCTGCAAGCAGCGGATCCCCCGCCGGGCCCCCGCGGGCTTCGGGGGGCTCGCCGCGGCCACCCTCGACGCCCCCGGAGCGGTCTGCAACGACGGCAGTCCGGGGCGGATGTACCTCCGACGGGCCACCGATCCAGCCCACGTCTCGGACTGGGTGATCTACCTCGAGGGCGGCGGCTACTGCGACAACTGGGAGAGCTGCAGCGAGCGCTGGTGTGGGATCGAGTTCGACGCCACCAAGATGACCACCCAGTTCGCGCCGAACCGCCAGCCCGGTCGCGGCATCCTCTCTCCCCGGAGCGACAACGCGTTCAGTGGCTACAACCACGCGATGCTCTACTACTGCTCCTCGGACTCCTGGCTGGGCCGGAGCGGGGAGCGCTCGCTGCAGGGCCCTGATGACTACTTCCTCCAGTTCGAGGGTCACACGATCATCATGGCTGCCCTCGCTCGCCTCGATCAGGGGGCCCTGTCCGACGACGAGACCACCCTGCTGCCCCGACTCACCGAGGCCAGCCAGATCATCTGGGCCGGCAGCTCCGCAGGAGCGGTCGGCACGATGCACCACCTGGACCTGGTGGCGTCCCGCTACCCCGAGGCGGACGTGGTCGGGCTGATCGACGCTCAGCTCAACCCCGCCCCCGGCACGATCGATCCAGGCCCGGAGCTCAGGGTCAACGCCCTGCTCCAGGATCGCTGGGATCAGGATCAGTCTGGGCTGTACTCGGCCTACACCGATCCCGACTGCTCGGGCTGGCGCTGCATCGAGTACTGGGATCTCCAGCTGCGCAGGCTGCAGACACC
>DRPG01000436.1 GCA_011376105.1 Deltaproteobacteria bacterium | reverse complement strand
GAGACCGAGACAGGGTGGACGATCTCATATGGATCGAAGGCCGGGCTTACTTGGTACATGGACTACACCACCAACCCCCTGGTCACCACCACCGGCAACCTCTCAGATCCGCTGTACGGAGCGCTGGAGCTCCAGGTCAAGCCCACCTCGAGCCTCACCGCGAAGGCGTTCTACGGGGCCCAGAAGGCCGGGATCCGGTGCTCCGGGGGCCAGTGCCGCCTGCTGCCCGGCTTCGAGGGAGCCCGCTTCAGCCTGGTGGGTACGTTCTGAGCGCCGCCTGAGCCCACACCTGATCTCCTGCCCGCCTCCCCCGGAAGCGCTTGCTCCCCCCGGAAGCGCTTGCTCCCCCGGCCGCGCCCGCCTCCCTCGGCCGCGCCCGCCTCCCTCGGCCGCGCTTGCCTCCCTCGGCCGCGCTTGCTTCCCTCGGAAGCGCTTGCTTCCCTCGGAAGCGCTTGCTTCCCTCGGAAGCGCTTGCTCCCCTGGGCTGCCCCTGAGCCGGTGGATCCCACCGCTGTCTTCCTCCCTCAGTCAGCGAGGACCAGCCACGACTGCGCCCGCCTCCGCTGAGCCAGGCGCTGGGCCAGGCGGGTCGCTGCGGCGTGGGTCAGCAGCCCCTGAGCCTCCTGGCTCCAGCTACGCGAGACCAGGAGCCAGACGCTGTAGGTGATCGGGGGAGGCTGCTGCATCCGTGCTCCTGCCAGAGGCAGGGATCTCCTCGGCACGATCCGCACAGACCTGAGCGGGTGCCCAGAGATCAACTCCCCGACGCCGGGCCCCGGCAGCGCTCCTCACCCAACGGCGCCCCTCAGGTTGCGGGGGGTGGAGCGGCCCACAGCGTGCCCTCGAGCAGCGCCGCGAGGCCCAGGCCGATCCCGTAGGCCACTAGATCCAGGGGATCGAAGGTGCTGCCCAGGGTGAGGTGCAGCAGCAGCGGTGCGTCGGGCCCGACCAGCTCCAGGGCCTGGAACAACTCAGTGCCCACCGCGATCGCGGCGGTGGCGCTGAGCCGCTGCCGTGGGGTCCCCAGATCACCGGTGGCGGCCACCGCGGCGATGAACGTCACCACCAGCACGTCGCCGAGGTAGCCGCGGACGCCTCCGGTGGTGAAGGCCGCGATCGACACCAGAGCCAGCGCCAGCGCTCCGGTGGTCGCGGCACGGAGCAGGATCGGCCCCGCTCTGGACGGGGGGGCAGAGCTCGGCAAGGGCGCTCCCTGGAGCGAGGGTTCACGACGGGGTCTCTGCGGGGGGCAGGCCCAGCAGGGCATCGTCCGGGGGCGCGAGCAGGGGAGCGCGACAGCCCATCCGGAGCAGAGACTTCAAGGCCCGCCCCCCTCCGGCTCGCTCGAGCTGGTTCACTCGATCCACCAGCGCGTCCTGCAGCTGGTGCTCCTGCTGGCGGAAGATCCGGAGGCACAGAGCGGGCCAGGCGTTGGCGATGGAGCTGACGAACGCGGTGATCCCGGGCACCGACGCGATCCTGGGCAGCAGGCGATCCCCGCCCGCCACCACCGCGCCTGGATCCAGATCGGCCAGCCTGCGGATCCTCCAGATGTCCTCGCTGGCGTCCATCAGGCCGGAGAGCACGCCGCTGGCGCGCAGGAGGTCGTAGAGCTCCGGGCGGACGGGGGTGTGCAGCACCCGGGGGTGGTGGTAGGCCCAGATCGGCACCTCCGCCTCCGCGAAGGTGCTGTACCAGCGCCGGGTGGCGTCGACGTCGAGCTCGTACAGCAGGGGGGGCGGCAGCAGCACCCCCGCGGCGCCATGATCCCGGGCCGCCTCGGTCAGGTAGAGGGTGGTGGCCGGAGATGGATCCCAGGTGCAGGGAAACACCGGGCACCCCGGGGCGGCGTCGAGCACCGTGCGGTAGATGGCCTCCCGCTCCCGGTCTGTCAGGTAGAGGAGCTCGCCGGTGATCGCGGTGGGCACGAACCCATCGATCCCCGTGGCCAGCAGCCAGAGCACGTGGGCACGGAGCCGGGCCAGATCGACCCGACCCCTGGTGTCGAACGGGGTGAGCACCGCGACGTAGATCTGCACGACCACTCCGTGGGGGCAGCCTCCCACCGATGGCTCCGCAGCACAAGGACGCGGTCGACGCACAGGCGGCGGGGCGGCGCTATGATCTCGTCGACGGGGTAGGAGCGAGCACACATGCCGACCCGGACCATCGCCGCCACGATCGCGCTCATGAGCTGCACCAGCGAGCGTGATCTCTTCGAGCAACGCAGGACCGATGCCTGGGATCAGGCCCCAAACAACCAGGTTGATGTCCTGTGGGTGATCGACGACTCGGGCTCGATGGCCGAGCGCCAGGCCTCCCTGGTGGCTGGCTTCGCCAGCTTCGCGGCGCAGCTCGATGCCTCCCTGACCGACTTTCACCTCGGGGTGATCACCACCACCTTCGAGCCGGGGGAGCCCGGCGCCGGCGTGCTGATCGGCGAGCCCGCCTACCTGACCTCCGACGATCCGGGGTACGAGCTGCTGTTCGCCGCCCGGGCCGCCGTGGGCACCGACGGCGCGGATCGGGAGAAGGGGCTGCAGGCCGCGACGTTTGCGCTCCACCCCTCCATGACCCTCGAGGGAGGGCCGAACGAGGGCTTCGTCCGACGCGGGGCGCAGCTGCTGGTGATCGTGGTGTCCGACGAGGAAGACTGCTCCGACAACGGGCTGCTCGATGGCAACAACAGCGTCGATGCCTGCCTCGAGCAGCGGGAGCTGCTGCCGCCGGTCTCGAGCTTCGTCCAGGAGCTCCGCGATCTAAAGGCCGATGTCGACATGGTGCAGATCGCAGCGATCGTGGGCAGCGAGGACTCTCGCTGCGACGTCAACCTCGGCGGCCGCTACATCGCGAGCGCGCTGCTGACCGGTGGTCTGATCGGAGACATCTGTGAGTCGGACTACAGCTCGATCCTCGCTGATCTAGGGCTGACCGCATCGGGGATCCGCAGCCAGTTCCAGCTCTCCAGCGCAGCACGCCCCGAGACCCTGCAGGTGACCATCGACGGGGGGGAGGTGCTCGAAGATCCCGATGAGGGCTGGACCTATGATCCAGACACCTGGTTCGTCACCTTCCACGGAGGTGCGATCCCCCCACGGGACTCCTACGTCGAGGCGACCTACACGATCCAGCCCGGGGTCCCCGCTCCTCCGGCGGACGCCCTGTAGAGCACCGTGTCGATCGGAGGAGGTGATCGATTCGGGTGGACGGTGTTCGGCCCGAGCGTGAACAATGCAGGCGTCCAACGGTGAGCGGGACCGGGATGCCACACACGATGATCACCTCGAGCAGGCCCTCTTGGCGTAGGCTCTCCAGCTATGGCCTCGCCTCGCTCGGGGTGCTGATCGAGCTGACCGGCTGCACCTTCGAGGTCGCGATCGAGCTCGATCAGCAGGCTGAGACCTTCGTCCAGGCCCCCCTGGATCAGGTGGATGTCCTGTGGGTGATCGACGACACCGCCACGATGGCGGGTGCTCAGGAGCAGCTGATCGAGCAGTTTGGCTCCTTCGCTGAGGTCCTCGACGGGGCCGGGATCGGGTACCAGATGGAGGTGGTCACCACCTCGTCCGGGCCCTGGGACGGGGAGGGGTGGAGCCCCGATACGTCCGATGAGGCGATCTACACCGCTGAGTGGGGCTCCGCTGGCTCGTTTGCCGAGCGGCTGCGGGTGGGCACCTCCGGCTCCGACAAGGAGCGGGGGCTGTCTGCGGCCCTGCTCGCGCTGACCGTCGATGGAGGGGAGCCCCCGGAGGCTCCCCGGCTGGTGCGCGAGGACGCGGATCTGCTCGTGGTGTTTGTCACCGACGAGGACGACTGCTCCGACGATGGTGCGCTGTCCGACGACAGTCCGACCTCCTGCTACACCAGCCAAGAGCGCCTCGTCCCCGTCGGGGAGATCGTCGAGGCGCTGATCGACGTCCACGACGACGTCAACCGGGTGCTGGTGGCGGGGATCCTCGGCACTGAGGCGAGCGGCTGCCCCGACGTCTACCCCGGCACCCGGTACCAGCGCGTGGCGCGGGCCACCGGGGGGTGGGTCGCCGACATCTGCGGCGAGGACTGGAGCGGGGCTCTCGAGCGGCTCGGGGCCCACGCCACCGGGCTGCGGGACAGCTTCCGGCTCCAGCGCGCCGCCGAGCCCGGCAGCGTGGCGGTGTATGTCGATCAGCTCGAGCTGTTCGAGGATCCCCAGGAGGGCTTCACCTACGATCCCGAGACCTGGCTCGTCCGGTTTGCACCCGACGCGGTGCCGGCCCGGGGGGCGACCATCCGGATCGAGTATGTGCGCGACATGTCGCGGTTTGTCCCAGCGTACTGAGCGCCAAGATCCAGCGACTCAGTCCGCCGCCGCAGCAGCAGGGCGTCGCTCGTCTGTCCCAGCGTGCTGAGCGCCCGGGCCCGGCGACCCCGGGCCCGGCTCACGGCTCGGCGATCATCAGCCAGACGTTGCCCTGGTACACCGGGCCCAGCTCTAGGTGGTTGGTGCCTGCGGCGAGGGTGAGCTCGTGGTGCTCGGGGATGTCCTCGTCGCAGTAGGGATCGGGGGCTCCTTCGGGCAGCTCCTCCCGCTCGTCGCCCCGCCAGACGGCGGACAGGGTGCCCGCGAAGTCGGTCAGTACCACCACCGGGGTCTCAGCCCCCAGCTCAAGGGCGACGAAGCCGGGCACGTCGGGCAGCATGTTGATCCGGTAGGGATCGCGCCCGAGGGAGAGGGTCACCGCGGCGTTGCGCTCGGTCGAGACGTCGGCGAGCTGACCCTCGGCGATGTGGAGGCACCCATACTCGGCGGTGGAGATCTCGGCGACCTCAGGCTCTCCTGAGCAAGCCGCTGCGAGGATGAGCGGGGGCGAGAGCCACCGGAGCGGGGAGAGGAGGGATCGTGTCATGGTGCGAAGTCTACCCTAAAAACAGAGGCAAAGAAGTCGACCAGATCGCCCTTGACCTTGGGCTTGACGTCGAACATCTGGGTGCCGTGGGCGCCGCCTTCGTACTCGAGGAAGGACCAGCTGCCCGGATCGAGGGGGCGCTGGTCCTCAGACCAGGCACGCTCTGCGGTGGAGTAGGTGAACACCGCGGGGATCGGAGGCAGCGACGAAAACGAGTTCTGGTTCTCGGTGTAGGTGCCGCCGGTCATCAGCCCCACCGCGACCGGCGCCGGCAGCCCCTCGCCGCCGGCCCACACGGTGTAGTCCAGCATCGAGGTCGTGCCGTTGGAGGCCCCGATGATCGCCAGCGGGCCCGCTGCACGATCCTGGAGGAACCGGGTGGCGGCCTCGACGTCGAGCTTGCCGTCAGGGCCCTCGTAGGCCTCGATGGCCAGACCCTCCGACGCCCCTGCACCCCGGCGATCCAGCACCAGCACGGACCAGCCCTGCTCGATCAGGCGATCGATGAACGCGGCGGGCCAGCTGGTGCGATCGTAGGTCGGGGGGATCATGTGCAGCAGCACGAAGGCGGGGCCGCCGGCGACGCCCGAGTCGTACCAGTCGGCCTCCAGGGTCACGTCGTCGCGGGTGAGCAGCTCGATCACCTCTGCGTCGGGGGGGGTGATCGGGGCCGGGGCGGGGCTGGGGGTCGGGGTCGTCACCGGCTTCGGGGCGGGGGTCTTGCAGGCGAACAACGACACAATGAGCAGGTGCATCGGCTTCATGGATCCTCCCTGGCTCTGCACTCTGTCCCGGGACGGGCTCGAGCGCTACACCCCCCCCCGGCTCGATCGAGTCACTCCCGCAGGATCCTCCGGACGTTGCGATCCACCACCTCGATCCGCCACCCGGGCACCTTGGGCACGTACCGCAGCGGCGGCAGGGTCTTGCGGGGCCCCGAGGTCTTCTCCAGCACCAGCAGGCGCCTCGCGGGGTGGTAGTGGATCGCGTAGACCGCGTCTCCGAGATCCAGGCTCCTGGGGAAGTCTCGATCGAGGCGCTCCCGATCCCAGGCGGGTAGATCGTCGGGCAGCAGATCGTCGGCGTCGAGCAGGGCCAGGTCTGCGCCGTCTTCGAGGCCCAGGGCCTCGAGCCGGGCGTCGATCCAGGCGGGGAGCTCCGGTGGCAGGGGGGTGTCGTGGAGCCGTGCCCACAGGGTCTGGGCCTCGAGCCGATCGCGGGCGAGCTCGAGGTCGAAGATCCGGCCCTGCAGGAACAGCTCCCGGATCGCCTCGCGGGCCAGCGCGCCGGTGGGGATCTCCTCGCGACGCTGCAGGACCCGCCCCGCGTAGATCCGCTCGATCACCGCCACCGCGGCTCCGCTCCGTAGCGTGCTCCCCGCGAGGCGATCCCGCCCCAGGCCGGCGTGCTGGAGCCAGGCCAGGGGCACGGGCATCGCCGCGGTGCACAGCCGCTGCTGCTCGAGGCGGTGTCGGGCCACAGCGCGTACGTCGAGGACCAGGATCGCCTCGGTGGTCTCTGGATCGACGGCGCTGCCGGTCACCAGCTGCAGCTCGGTCCCGCCGTTGCTCCAGCCCACGCGTCGCCTGCGGTGGCGCTGGACGTGGGCCACCCCGGGCCAGGCGTCCAGCAGCAGCTGCGCCAGCCGCCTCCGATCGAAGGGCCCCGGGGCGCCGGTGAGCCCGAGCGCGCTCCGGAGCCGCCCCGCGACCTGTCGAGCCTCCCGCAGGGCGTGGGGATCGAGGTGGTGGCGTCTGGGCTCTCCCTCGCGGATCGCCCGCACCAGGGCGGTCGCGTCGCAGCCGCTGGTGCCGTCGGGATCCAGGCCCTCGAGGTGCACCCCGGGCCAGGGGCGTGGCCCCCGGAGATCGTCTCCCTCGTCGGTGGGGCGGGCGCGCTCGAACAGGGGGCGGCTGATCGACAGCGCAGCGACCAGATCGAGGGCGTCCGCCAGGGCCCCGGGGCCTCTCCCCCGGCCCTCGACCAGCAGCCGCCCCAGCGCTGGATCGAGGGGCAGCCCGAACAGCTCCTCACCCACCTCGGTCAGCCGGTGATCGGACCCCAGGGCGCCGAGCCCCCGCAGGATGCTCCGGGCGGCCTCGATCGCATGATCCCTGGGTGGATCCAGCCAGGGCAGCTCCAGCCCAGGGGCGCCACAGGCGGCGGCCCCGAGGACCAGCGGCACCAGGGACTCCCGATGGATCTGAGGGGGGGTCCGGCTCCGCAGGCCCGTCGGCGAGGACCACAGGCGCAGCGCCACCCCCGGGGCGGTGCGGCCCGCCCTGCCCGCCCGCTGCTCAGCGGAGTCCGTGGCGACGGCGGTGAGGGTCAGCACGCCACGGCCCTGGTGGTAGCGGTTCCGCCGCACCAGCCCGCTGTCGATCACCACCCGGATCCCCGGTACGGTCAGGGAGGTCTCAGCCACGTTGGTGGCCAGGATCACCTTGCGCCGGTCGCTGGGCCGGAACACCCGGGCCTGATCGGGCAGGGACAGGCCCCCGTGCAGCTCGAGCACCTCGAGCTGGGGGCGGGGACGGAGCCGCTCGGCGGCCCGGTGGATCTCCCCTCTGCCGGGCAAGAACACCAGCACGTCTCCCTCGGGGGGGGCTGCGTCCAGGGCGTCGGCGATCCGCGCCTCCAGGCGATCGGCCTCGGGCAGCGGGGGTTGATCGGCGAGGTGCTCGATCTCCACCGGGAAGGTGCGGCCCCGACCCGCCAGGTGGGTCGCGCCGAGGTGGGCTGCGACGGCCTCGCCGTCGAGGGTGGCGGACATCGCCACCAGGTGGGGGTGATCCGCCAGCAGGGCCAGCAGCAGATCGAGGTCCAGGCTGCGCTCGTGGAGCTCGTCGAGGATCACCGTGTCGAAGGACGCGAGATCTCCGGCGCGGAGCATCCTCAGGGCCACACCGGTGGTCACGAACAGGATCGTGGTGTCGGAGCGGGCCACGCGCTCGTCCCGCACCGCGTAGCCCACCCCCTCGCCCAGCTGAGCATGCTGGAGCTGGGCCACCCGGGTCGCCAGGGCCCGGGCGGCGACCCTCCGGGGCTGCACCACCAAGACCCGGCCCCAGGCTGCACACCAGCGCGGGACCTGGGTCGACTTGCCCGAGCCGGTGGGGGCGGTCACCACCACCGGCCCCGCGTGCCAGGCGGCCGAGAGGTCTGTGGCCAGGGCATCGATCGGGAGCGCGTCGGACATCAGACCAGCATCGTGATCTCGCGGCGGGTCGGCGGACGCTGTAGATCGCCCAGATCGTCGCGCTCGGCGCGCTGGAGCAGCTTGAGGATGTGGGGCCCCAGCAGATCGAGCTCAGTGCTCACGAACCGCTGCTCCTCGAAGCGGTGCATGATCTCGGTCTGCTGGGCGAGGATCTTGGCGTCCTGGCCAAAGATCCGCAGCGCGAACGGCATCACCAGGGGGCGCAGCAGCCAGCCGGGCACCCGGGTGCGCACCGCGACGACCGCGTGCAGCACCGTGTCGAAGTCGTCCGCCGGCGTCAGGGCTGCGTTGACCAGGATGTGGTTCTCGTCGCCGATCCGGTACTCGACCTCGACGATAGAGGGCAGGTAGAACCTATCAAAGTGAGTGACCACCCCCCCCGAGGGAGACAGCAGCCTGCCGACGATCCCCTCGGGACGAGACTCCCCCACATACTCGCACTCGACGTGATCGGCGTAGCGCTGGACCACACACTGGATCGGCTGTCGATCCGCGTCGTTGCGGAACAGGCCGCCGTGGAGGAAGGCGGTGTGGGGCACGTCCAGTGCGTTCTCGGCGACCGCATGGATCGTGGCCTGTGCCCGGACCTCGCGCTGCACCACGGTGTATCCGGGCTCGCTCGAGAGGCGGAAGCTCCAGGGCTCGGTCTGGGGCGGGCTCGTGGGATCGGCCCAGCACCAGATGTAGCCCTGGCGCTCGCGGACGGGGTAGGCCGTCGCGGCATGGACCGCCCGATCCGACAGCCCGATCAGGGCCGGGATGTGGACACAGGCGCCGTCAGGAGCAAAGCGCCAGCCGTGGTAGGGACACCGCAGCGTGCCCTGGACCACGTCACCTCCGGACAGGGGCACGCTGCGGTGGGGACAGCGATCCACCAGCGCACCGGCTGTGCCCTCGGCGTCGCGGAACAGCACGATCGGATCCCCGAACAGGGTCCGGGGGATTGGAGCCTTGCCCAGCTCGTCACTCCGGCAGAGGATGTACCAGGCCCGCCGCACCCGCGGAGGGGTGAGCAGCTGCTTTGTGATCTCGGGGGCTTCGGTGCTCACTCGTCGGACGGGGGAGAAGGGTTGGCTGGGATCTCCAGCTGTATCACGAGGCGCCCTGTGGAGGCGCTACTCGCTCCAGTCCTGCATGACCTCGCGGACCTTGTGTTGCTCGTAGTCGGTGAGGATCCCGTCCTCGCCGCGGTTGCGGAGCTCGATGATCACGAACACCGTGCCCGCGAACCCAATCCGGCCCGCGACACACTCCGCCTCGAGATCATCGAGGAGCCGGTGGGCGTTGCGCCGGGGCCGCAGCCGGACCTCTTGGACGAAGCTACGCCCAATGTCGACGTTGGAGGTACACCTGGACTCCGGCGTCTCCGTCAGCAGGCTGATCAGGATCCCACCAAAGACCGCTGAGCCCCCCACGAACATGGACAGCCCGCCCAGGATCGCGGCGACGATCACCCCGACCACGGACAGGGAGGCGATGATCGCCCACCAACGACGCTGGGGGGCGAGCTGCTCCCCCTCGGGCGGCCCGAGCTCCTGTCCGTTGGGGGTGAACTTCTGGGTCTCGGCGTCGTTGATGAACGAGGCGGGGCGGATCAGGGTCTCGGGGTCGTCGACCGGCTCCTCTCCACCAAAGGTGGACGGGAGCCGGAAGCCCAGCTCGTCGGACTGGAGATCCTGGAGGAACGAGGTGGAGTCCCGGATCAGGGTCTCGGGATCGTCGGTGGACTCGGCGGCCTGCAGGAAGGGGCGATCTCCGAGGCCTTGGGGCCCCTCGTCGGGCAGCAGCTCCCGATCCGGTGCGCCCCGGGTGGTGGCCACGTCGCTGGCGAAGGGCAGCGGGTGGCGGATGACGGTCTCCGGATCGCTGACGTCTTCGCCGAGGGCGCCAGGGATCGGAGTCAGCGGCAGCGGGCCGTCCTCGAAGGAGTCGGCGAGCCCCATGGTGGGAGCCTCCGACAGGGGCGGCTCGAAGTCGGTGGACAGCACCAAGGGGTCGACCCCCGGCGGCTCCTGGACGGCGGGGCCCTCGCTGTAGGGCGCAGGATCGAGCTGTAGCTTGGTGCGTTGGGGCGGAGGCAGCTGCTCCGAGACTGGATCGGGCCCCGCGGTGATCCGTCCGCCCTTGCTGCCCGCCCCGGGGGGCAGGGAGGGGCGATCGCGGGTGGCCCCGGGGGGCAGGGAGCGTCGCTCCCGGGCGGCCCCGGGGGGCAGGGAGGGGCGATCGCGGGCGGCCCCGGGGGGCAGGGAGGGGCGATCGCGGGCAGCCCCGGGGGGCAGGGATCGACGCTCCCGGGAGGATGGAGCCGATCGTGGGGTTGAGGCGTCGCGGATCACCGGCACGGACGCAGCCGGCGGGGGCTCGTGTGCCCCCCCCCGGCGCTCGGCGGCCCCCTCCTCGCCTGGATCCATGCCGAGGCTGGGATCCGCGTGAAGGGGGGGCTGTCCACCGTGGATGATGGGCTCCTCGGTGCCGGTGGGGGCCAGCTCGGTCTCCACCTCCGGCGGTGGGGGAGGTCGGCGGGGGGCCGCGATCTGGGTACCGATCTCCTCCTCTCCGATCACCTTGCCGGTGAGATCTCCCTCGATCAGGCGGCGGCGCTTGATCAGCGGGGGGATGATCGCGCTGGACCAGGCCGCGAGATCGTGCTCTTCGATCCCGGGGCGGAGGATCCGGCACACCCGGGCGAAGGTCCGGGCGCTCGGGCGCAGCGCTGGATCCAGCGCGATCCCCTCCCGCACCAGGGCCCGCACCCCGACGGGGACCTCCGCCTCCACCAGACCCTGGTCGATCTGTTCGAACAGCGTGCTGTGGGTCGCTCCGGTGGCGGCTCCCCCGGCCACGGGCCCCACCAGCAGCTCCGCCAGCACCATCGACAGGGCGTAGATGTCGATCGCACCGTCTTCCTGGCTGGGGCCGTCGGGGGGCAGGTAGGGCAGATCGCCGCTTAGGGGATCGCGGCCACGGCGGGGCAGCCCAAAGTCCAGCAGCTTCAGCTCGCCCCTGGGGGTCAGCAGCAGGTTGCTGGGCCTCAGCCCCCGGTGGACCAGGCGCAGGGAGCGCCCCTGCCGATCCCGGGCGCTGTGGAGCGTGTGCAGCGCGTTGGCTGTGGCCTCGGCGAGCTGTAGCGCGATCGAGACGGGGATCGGGGTGGTGGACTCGAGCAGCTCCTGGAGGCTCGCGCCTCGGATGTGCTCGGTGCAGACCACCCAGCGATCCTCGAGTCGGAGGAGCTCAGCGGGGTTGGGCAGGGTGCTGTGACGGATCTTCGCCAGGATCCGGTGCAGCCGCTGGAGGCGCTCGATCTGCCTCGGATCCTGATCGAGCTCGTCGCACAGGAACCGGAGGGTGATCTCCCTCCCGGTCTCAGCAAACTTCGCCCGATAGATCGAGCCATATCCCCCACGTCCTAGGACGTCGAGGACACGGAACCTACGGATCTCTGAGCTGCCCCCCGCATGCGCCATGGCTGGATTGTATGTCGGAGGGTCGCCGGATGGACAGCACAGGGTTCCTTGGTACGGATGGAACTGCGAGTGTTTGCCGAGCGCGTGTTGACGAGCACGTCGATCATCGAAAAGCTCCGGGCACCTTCAAGCGATCCCTCGGACGAGCGGCGGGGCCCGGGCCTGGGGACGATCGGGGCTCCGGGGCGTCCACCGGAGCTGCCGCTGCGGGGCGCGGGGCGGGTCGAGCTGCCCAACCCACGGCAGCTCCACAGCACCCGCGATCGGATCCGGGTGCTGCACGCCCTGGCGAACCACGAGCTGCTGGCGCTGGAGCTGTTCGCCCTGGCGCTGCTGCGGTTTGTCGATGTGCCGGCGGCGCTGCGGCGGGCCTGGGCCGCCGCGATGCGCGACGAGCAGCGGCACCTCGCGGCCTACCGCGGGCGCCTCGAGGCCCTCGGGGGGCACCTGGGACAGGAGCCCCTGTCTGCGTTCTTCTGGGACGCGCTGTCGGGGAACGACGATCCCTTGTCGTTCGTCGCGGGGATGGAGGTGGGCCTGGAGCAGGCCAACCTCGACTTCGCGCTGCTGTGGGCGGACGCGTTCGAGCGGGTGGGGGATCGGCAGACCGCGGAGATCCTCCACCAGGTGCACCGCGACGAGATCCGCCACGTCCGGGCGGGGGTGGTCTGGCTGCGTCGCCTCAAGGATCCGGAGCTCTCGGACTGGGACGCATGGGTCTCGGCCCTGCGGTTCCCGCTGACCCCGGCGCGGGGCCGTGGGCCCCGGCTCGATCTCGAGGGGCGCAGGGCCGCGGGCCTCGATCCCGCGTTCATCCAGCGCCTGTCCGTCACCAGCGTGTCGCGGGGGCGCCCCCCATGGATCTGGTGGTTCGATCCTCAGGTGGAGGATGCGCTCGCGGGGCGCGGGCTCCATCGCTCGCCGGTCGCCTCCGATCTCGCGGTGCTGCCCGCGCTGATGGCCCGGGCCGACGACGTGGTGATCGCGCCCCGTCCCTCCGTCGCGCTGCTGCTGGGCTGGCGCGACGCGGGCCTGCCGATCCCCCAGTTCATCGATCGCCTAGAGCGGGGACAGCTCCCGGGGGGGCAGGTGGGGGGGCTCGCCCCCTGGGGCTGGTCTCCGGGCACCGCCGCCGCCAGCGCGCAGCTGGGGGGGCGCTACGATCCCCGCTGGCGGGATCTGCACGACAAGGCCTGGGCGGCGGACTGGCTCCGGGGGTGGATCGGAGCGCACGAGGGGCCGTGGCGGATCGAGGACGTCGGGGTGCGGTGTGGGTCGCCGTCGGAGGTGGACACGGCGCTGCGGCGGGTACTGGAGACGTCTGAGCGGGCGTGGGTCAAGGCGGCCCTGTCGAGCGCTGGGCGGCACCGCCTGCGGCTGTCGGAGCGCCCCGCTCCGCATCAGCGGCGGTGGATCGAGCGCGCCCTGGCCCACGGGGATCTGCTGGTGGAGCCCGATCTGGACGTGGTCGCCGAGGTCTCCGGCCACCTCGATGTGCGTCCGGATCGGCTGCTGTGGCGGGGCCTGGTCCGGTTCGGGGCCACCCATGGGGCGTTCCGGGGGGCCATCATCGGCCGTCCGAGCCTGGGGCTGCCCCCCCGGATCCAGCGCTTCCTCCACCAGGAGCGTGTCGAGCAGCGGATCCGGGAGTGCGCCGGGGCCCTGGGGCAGCTCGCGGACGCGCGGGGCTACCGCGGCCCCCTCGGGCTGGACGCCCTGATCGTCGAGGGTCCCGACGGGCTCCGGCTCAAGCCGGTGTCCGAGCTCAACCCCCGCTACACCATGGGACGGATCGCGCACACCCTGCGGCACCGGATCGCGGGCTGTGGGCTGTGGTGGTTCCTGCCCCGATCCACCCTGGAGCGCGCGGGTCTGTCGCCTGGGGCGCTGCTCTGTGCCGCCCAGCGCCACCTGCCCCCGCTGCGCCGCGACGGGCGGCTGCGCCGGGGGGCGGTGGCGACCAACGATCCCCAGACCGCAGATCAGATCGTGACCCTGCTGTGGATCGGCGAGACCTGGCGGACCGCGGTCGAGGCCTGGTCCGCCCTGCTCGGGGAGGCCCCGGAGCGTGCTGAGCTGGCGCAGCTCAGCGGCTGGATCAGCGCGAGCCCTCGACCTCGATCACGAACTTCAGCCGATCCTGGTTGCGCAGCATCCCCCCCAGGCTCGAGGAGGGCTTGAAGCCAAAGTCTGTGTGCATCGCAGCAAACGAGCCGGAGGCCGAGAGGCGATCGCCGGTGACCGAGATCGCCATGGCTGTGGTCAGCGCCTTGGACACACCCCGGATCGTGAGCTGGCCGGTGACGTGGATCGTTCCCTTCACGTCCTCGCACGAGGTCGAGCGGTAGGAGATCATCGGGAAGCGATCGGCATCGAGCTGGCCCGCCGAGAGGAGTCTGGCCTGGATCTTCTCCAGGGAGGGCGCCTCGACCGCCCCCTCCGGATCGAGGCCGGCGTGCTGCCGGAGCCCGGAGGGATCCGGGCGGAGGGCGGTGACCGGGAAGCGGATGTCGATCGAGCACGCGGCAGGATCTTCGACGTCCCACACCACGGTCCCGGTGAAGTCCATCGCCTGGATCGCGTGATCGTGGCCCATGTGGGACAGCAGGGAGGAGGTGTCGTTAGACACGATCACGTACAGGTAGCTCTGGCTGGGATCGAGGGTGTAGGTCAGCGGGCCCTCGGGCTCCGCGGCGGGCTCGGGCTCCGCGGCGGGGGCGGGCTCCGCGGCGGGGGCGGGCTGGAGCGACAGGAGCAGGGCGGTGAGCGTGTGCACGGGGACCTCGAGGCTTGGATGAGTCCAGGTATGCTCAGGAGACGGCTGCTGGGGCTGTGGGCCCCCGGGGGAGCTCACGTCGATCGCGGGCGGATCGCCACCGCGATCCCCGCGAGCACGAGCAGCGCCCCGGCCCCCACCGACGGCGGGGGGCGCTCGTCGAGGAGCAGGGCGGCGAGGCCGGCTGCCCCCACCGGCTCGAACAGCATCAGGATCGAGATGGTGCTCGCCGGGAGCCACCGCACCGCGTAGTTGAAGCCCTGGTGCCCCAGCAGCTGGGGGCCAGCGATCGCGGCGAACAGCAGGGCCCAGGTCTGCCAGGGCCAGCCCACCAGGGGGGTGTGGGTCAGCCACGCGGTGGGGAACAGCAAGCAGGCGGCGGCCAGACACACCAGGCCCATGTAGGTGGTGATCTCCACCCGCTGCCTCACCCGGCGCCCCACCAGCAGGTAGCCAGCCCACAGCCAGCCCGCAGCGATCGCCAGCAGATCCCCGAGCCACGAGGCCTCGCCGGCGCTGGTGCCCGCGAGGATCCCCAGGCCCGGGAGGGCCAGCCCCAGCCCCAGCCAGTGGGCGCGCCTCGGCGCGACGCCCGAGCCGATCCACTCGAGCAGGGCCGTCCAGGCCGGGACCAGGCAGACGAGGAGGGTCGAGCGGAGCACGGTGGTGTGCTGGATCGAGGCGAACCAGGCCCAGAAGTGCAGCCCCAGGGCGAGGCCGGCGCCGATCGTGCCCACCAGCTCCCTCCGCCCCAGGCCGGGCAGCCCCCGTGCGCCCGGGGGGGCCAGCAGCAGGGCGGAGCCCAGGGTGCGCCAGGCGGCGATCGCCAGGGCGGGGGCCCCCATGCCCCGGACCAGCACCGCCGAGCTGCTGATCCCCAGCATCGCGAACGCCAGCACCACGATCACGCGCCTGCGGGTCGCCCTGGGGGTGTCCGGATCGAAGCCGAGCCAGTCCATCTTGTTGGTGTACAACCCCAGCTGCTGGAGGTGGGATGGACACGCTCGCGATCCTGGGCTGTGGCACCATGGGGGAGGCGATCCTTGGGGGGCTGGCCGCGGCCGAAGGCGTGCCGCGGGTCGCGACGGTCACGGTGCGCAGGCCGGAGGTGGGGGAGGCCCTGCGGCGGCGCTACGGCGTGACCGTGGCCCCTGACACGGCGGCGGCGCTGGCCCAGGTCGACGTCGCCCTGCTGGCGGTCAAGCCCGCCTCCGCCGGTGAGGTGCTGGACGCGCCCGGGGTCACCGAGGCCCTGTCGGGCAAGCTGCTGATCAGCATCCTCGCCGGGGTCACCACCACGAAGCTGGCGCAGTGGGCCTCGTCCGCTGCGATCGTGCGGGCGATGCCCAACACACCATGCCTGATCCGGGAGGGCATGACGGTGCTGTCCCCGGGCCCCGGCGCCACCGCGGCCCACCTCGACACAGCGTCTCGGATCTTCGGGGCGGTGGGGCGGTGCCGGGTCCTCGAGGAGAAGCACCTCGACGCGGTCACCGGCCTGTCCGGCAGCGGGCCTGCGTTTGCGTGCGTGATCCTCGAGGCGCTGGCCGACGGTGGGGTCCGCATGGGCTTGCCCCGGGACGTCGCGGTGGAGCTGGCGGCCCAGACCTTCCAGGGGGCCGCCCGGATGGTGCTGCAGACCGGCAAGCACCCCGCGGCGCTCAAGGACGAGGTCACCACCCCGGCGGGCTGCACCATCGCCGGGCTGCTCACCATGGAGGACGGCCGGATCCGCTCTATCCTCGCCCGCACGATCGAGGAGGCCACGCGCACCGCGGCTGGGCTCGGGTGATCGATCCGGGCCCCGACGGGGTCCGGCCCCCGTCGCCCGGAGGTGGGATGTAGGCCGGGTGGGGGAGGCGTCGGTGCAGACCTCACGCCCCGATCCGCTCACCGGACCGCGGGCGAGCCCCCGATGAGGTAAACCGAAGATCTCCCCGGGGGGTTCATGCGCAAGCTGCAGTGGATCGTCGCCGCCGCGCTGTACGGATCGGCGTGCAACGGCTCCGACATCGCCACGATCAAGGACGACGCACCGACCGACGCACCGACCGACGCACCGACCGACGACACCGGTACGCAGCCAGACGATCTGCTGGGGCTGGATGCCAGGCCGTCCAACCCCTCCTGCCTCGCTGGCGATCGGCCGCTGCTCGGCGCTCGGGCGCAGCTCACCCGGGTCTACCCCGGGCTGTCGCTGAGCAACGCGATCGTGATGTTGATGTCCCCCACCGACGCCTCCCGGTGGTACGTCGCCGAGCAGGACGGCGTGATCTACCGGTTCGACGACGATCCGGCGGTGAGCACCAAGGAGGTGGTCCTCGACATCGCCGGCCAGGTTGACACCCCGTTCCTGTCCAACGAGATGGGCCTGCTGTCGATGGCGTTCCATCCCGACTTCCAGCTCAACGGCTACCTGTATGTCTACTACTCGGTCACCCCCGGCGCGGATCGTACCCGGGTGTCCCGGTTTACCTCCAGCGACGGGGGCGCGACCTTCGAGCCCGCCACTGAGACGGTGATCCTCGAGATCGATCAGCCCTTCACCAACCACAACGGGGGCACCATAGCGTTCGGCCCCGACGGCTTCCTGTACCTGAGCACCGGTGACGGGGGCTCAGCGGACGATCCGGGCAACCGGGCCCAGGATCTGAGCAACCCCCTGGGCAAGATCCACCGGGTGGACGTCGACGGAGGCTACCCCTACGCCATCCCCCATGACAACCCGTTCGCCTACGGCGGGGGTGGGCTGGAGACGCTGTATGCCTGGGGCCTGCGCAACCCCTTCCGGATGTCCTTCGACAGCCGGACCGGGGAGCTATGGGTCGGTGACGTGGGCCAGAACGCCTGGGAGGAGGTCTCCAAGGTGGAGCTGGGGGGCAACTATGGCTGGAAGATCATGGAGGGGCTGGTCTGTCGCCCTGGAGGGCCGCAGAGCTGCGACACCTCCGATCTGGTGCCGCCCGAGATCGTCTATCCCACCGGCTTCGGGGGCTCGGTCATCGGAGGGGTGGTGTACAACGGCACGGCGATCCCCGCGCTGCGGGGCGTGTTCCTGTACAACGACTTCTATGACACCAGCGTCGAGGGCGTGTTCAGCGATCCGGTCACCGGCGGCTCGATCTCGCGGACGGTGGTGCCCAGCGCGTCCCAGAACCTGGTGCACTACACCGTCGGCCCCAACGACGAGGTGTACGTGCTGCAGCATGGCAACAACGGTCGGATCTTCAGGCTCGATCCACTGCCCGGGCAGCAGGCCGATCCCTTCCCCCAGCAGCTGTCCCAGACCGGCTGCATGGATCCCTCCGACCCCACCCAGCCTGGTCCCGCGCTGATCCCCTACGAGGTCGCCCACCCGTTCTGGTCGGATGGAGCAGACAAGCAGCGCTGGATGGCCCTGCCCGACGGGGCGGCGATCACGATCGAGGCCGACGGAGACTGGTCGTTCCCCGTGGGAACGGTGTTGGTCAAGCAGTTCTCCCGCGAGGGGCAGCTGCTCGAGACCCGGCTGATGATGCGCCACGCCGACGGCTGGGGGGGCTACAGCTACGTCTGGGATGAAGACACCACCGACGCAGACTTCGAACCCGCCGGGATCACCATCCCCCAGGCGGTCGGGGACTGGGCGATCCCCGACGTGGGCGGGTGCGTCCAGTGCCACACCGACGGCGCCGGTGGCTCCCTGGGGCTGCAGACCCGCCAGCTGGCGATCGACGCCGACTACCCCTCGACCCAGCGCCGAGCGAACCAGCTGGCGACGCTCGACGCCATCGGGATGTTCGATCCACCCCTGGACGTCGATCCTACCTCGATCGATCCCCTGCCCGCGGTGGGGGATGCGGCCGCCTCCCTCGAGGAGCGTGCCCGGGCGTACCTGCACGTCAACTGCTCCCAGTGCCACCGCCCCGGGGTCAGCAGCCGGGCCGCGCTGGATCTACGCCTCGACACAGCGCTGGCGGACACCAACCTCTGTGAGGCGCCCCAGACCGGCGAACTAGGCATCACCGGGGCGCGCGTGGTCACGCCTGGGGATCCGGGCCGCTCGATCCTGTCGGTGCGGCTGCACCGCCGGGACGCCTACGCCATGCCCCCGCTGGGCAGCACCCTGGTCGACACGGTCGGCGCGGGTGTGATCGACGACTGGATCACCTCCCTGGGCAGCTGCCCCTGATCGCTGGGGCCTGGGGCGGGCAGCTCGAGATCCTCGCGCTCGCTCAGCCGCGGCTCAGCCGCGGCTCAGCCGCGGAACGCCCTGTGCCCTGCGGGCCCAGGGGCCACCGGCGCCGCCCCCTGGGCTCCGAGGCTGCGTTCGCCCGGCTCCAGCACGGAGGGCCCCGCTGGCGTCAAGGAGCCGGCCAGCGCCTCCGCCCCCTGGGCTCCGATCGGGTTGTCTCGCAGATCCGACCACCGGCGCAGGGCTGCAGCGAGCGTGGGCGCAGGGCTGCAGCGAGCGTAGGCGCGGGGCGCGGGACGCGGGGCGCGGGGTGGCTTCCGCTGCCGCTGTGGAGCGAGCCGGCTGCAGGCCCGACGTGGACGGCTCAGGGGCCGACGTAGCGGGCCCGGGGCCGGAGCAGCTGCCCGGAGGCGTGCTGTTCTCGGGCGTGGGCCACCCAGCCCGCGGCCCTGCCGATCGCGAACACCGCGGAGGCTGAGCCCCGGGGTAGGCCCACCGCGTGGCAGGCAGCCACCAGACCCACGTCGAGGTTAGGGGCGGGGTGGCCCGCCCCGGCCATGGCCTCGATCAGGGCCAGCAGTGTCTTCCCACGGGCCCCGGTGGGTCGGCGACGGGCCAGGGCGATCAGGGCTGCGGCCCTTGGATCCCCCTCGGGGTAGAGTCGGTGCCCGAACCCCGGCACCTCCTCGCCCCGGCCCGAGCGCCCTGCGATCCAGCGCGCCACGTCGGCTGCGCCCTGAGCCTCGTCGAGGACGTCCTCCACCCGATCCGACAGCCCCCCGTGGCGGGGGCCTGACAGGGTGGCCAGGGCTGCGGACAGCACCGCGTATAGATCTGCACCGGCGCCGGCGGCGATCCGGGCCGCGAAGCTGCTCGCGTTGAGCTCGTGATCCGCACACAAGATCAGCACCTGGTGGAGATCGGATCCGGGGTCTGGTTTGGAGCTGGCCCCGAGCGCGGCGAGGATCGCGTCGGCGATGGAGGTCGCCTCGAGGGCAGCCCGCAGTCGCTCCCGCCAGCCGGCCCGGGGGCCGCTGTAGGCCAGGCCCGCCGCCATGCGCCGGATCAGCCGCCGGGCCTGGGGGAGCGCCTCGTCCGCGGCGATCGCGTGGCGGAGGGGATCGGCGGCGGCGAGCAGCGGGATCAGGGCCGCCAGCGCTGTGTGTGGGTGGAGCCCCGGTGGCAGGGCTCGCTCCAGGAGATCGGGATCGACGCCTAGATCGTCCACCACGAGGGGTGGAGGATCGGACCGGAGCTCTCCGCTCCACAGCAGGTGGACGATCGCCTCGAAGGGGTGGTGCGCCTCGGCCAGGCTGACGGCGGGCTCACCTCGGTAGTTGGGCCCGTCGGGGTCGATCGAGGTGATCGCGGACGCCAGCACCGGCATCCCCCAGTCCAGGGCGGCGGCGGCGGCGGGGCCGTGGCCCCGGGCGGCGGCGGCCCGCCTCCGGAGGCGCTCGACGTCGGCCTCCAGGTACAGGCGCCTCCGGCCCTGTCGGGTCGCCGCGATCCGGATCAGCCCCCGGCTGACGTAGCTGTACAGCGTGGCCCGCCGCACCCCCAGGGCAGCGGCGGCCTCCTCGGAGGTCAGGTATCCGGGCAGGGCGTGCATAGCTCGACTCGTCGATCCACCTATCTATGGGTGATGACACCCCGAGACCATGGGAGGACCGATGATCGAGGCAGGACTGGAGGGCATCAACGTCGCGGCCACGGAGCTGTCGGAGGTGGATGGAGCCCAGGGGACGCTGTGTGTGCGTGGGGTCCCGGTGGCAGAGCTGGCCCGGCGTGCACACCTGGAGGACGCGATCGCGCTGCTGTGGGACGGCGCCCTGCCTGGACCAGATCTGGACGGCTCCGGGGCTACGGCGGGGCAGGAGCGCTCCCAGCGGCTGGGGGCGGCCCGGGTCCGGGCCTGGCCGCTGGTGCAGCGGGCTCACGAGGCGCTGTCCGCCGTCGACGGGATGGTCGCGCTGCGGGGCGGGCTGTCCCTGCTGGACGGGGCCGACGATGAGGAGATCGTGGCCTCCGTCGCCGTCCTTGTGGCGGCCTGGGGCCGGCGGCGCCGGGGGCTGGAGCCGCTCGAGCCGGATCCGGCGCTGGATCATGCAGCGGATCTACACCGGATGATCACCGGGATCCGCGAGCCGGCCGGGGCTCGTGCCCTGGGGAGGTACCTTTGCACCGTGGCGGAGCACGGGATGAACGCCTCGACCTTCACCGCCCGGGTGGTGGCCAGCACCGGCTCGGATCCGGTCAGCGCGGTGGTCGCGGCCCTGGGGGCCCTCAAGGGGCCGCTGCACGGGGGCGCACCCGGTCCGGTGCTGGACATGCTCGAGGCGGTGGGCACGCCGGAGCAGGCCGTCCCCTGGATCGAGGCCGAGCTGGCCGCTGGGCGACGGATCATGGGCATGGGCCACCGGGTGTACCGGGTCCGCGATCCCCGGGCGGCGGTGTTGGAGGAGGTGGTGACGCAGCTGGAGGCCGCAGGGATCGCCGGCGATCGCCTAGCGCTGGCGCGGGCGGTGGAGGCCGCCGCCGGATCGGTGCTGGCTCGGCACAAGCCCGGGAGGACGCTGGCGGCCAACGTCGAGTTCTACACTGCGGTGCTGCTCGACGCTGTGGGGATGGATCGGGCGCTGTTCACGCCCCTGTTCGCCTGTGGCCGGGTGGTGGGCTGGCTGGCCCACGTCGCCGAGCAGCGCGCCTCGGGCCGGATGATCCGCCCCAAGGCGCTGTATGTGGGCCCGCGTCCCCCTGCGGCGTAGGGCTGCGTCGTGGGGCTGTGGCTTGCCGCGTGGCTCGGGGGTCGGAGCACAAGGCCAGCGGCTCCGACCTCGTCCCCTGGCCCGGTCGTCCCGAGCGCACTGTGCTGTGGTCACATGCAGCAGCAGGCTCCCCAGCACAGCCCAGAGCCCAGAGCCCAGAGCCCAGAGCCCAGAGCCCAGAGCCCAGAGCCCAGAGGCTCGGCGCCCTCGAACCCATCTGACAGGCCACTCGTCACCGCCTGCGGGTCAGCCCCCTAGGCTGAGGACCCAATAATCGATCGCCCGGCTCCGCAGGATCTGCTGGAGGTGGGGGAGGGCAAAGGCAGGCAGGGGCTGGGTTCGCCTGGCCTTGATCACCACCCGGGGGGCCACCGCCAGCGCAGCACGGAGCCAGCCCGCGTCCAGGGCCGCTGAGCGTGCGACGTGGCGGAGCAGATCGAAGCCCGGGGGGGCGCAGCGGGGGCGATCGAACATCGGGGCGATCAGCACCGCGTCGGCGGGGCCTGCGCTCGTGAGCAGGTCCCGGGCGTCCCCCCACAGCGGGGTGATCCGGGCGGCGGCGTCGAGGCCTGCAGCATGGAGCTGCGACAGGCCGCGCTCAGCGAGGCTGAACAGCGGGGGGCTGATCTCGAGGCCGGTCACCCGGGCCCCGGTGGTGGCGGCGACGTGGAGCGCGTCGTGGCACAGCCCCAGGGTGGCGTCGATCACGTGGTCTGCGGGGCCGAGGGCCCGGAGCAGGGGGTGGCGGGGGCCGAGGGCCAGGTGGGCGTGCAGCAGGCCCACGTCGACCTTCAGCCGGGCCCCCGCGGTGGCCAGCCACTCCTCCTGTCGCCCGACGACGTAGGCGAGCCGGGCTCCTTCGGCCTGGAGATGGGCAGCGAGGCCGTGGGCGCGGGGGGTGAGGGGCACTCCACAGCGCCGGGACACGACGAGCGCACGCTGGAGCAGGGCCTCGTCGGGGCGGGTGGCCGTGGTCACGAGCAGCTCCGGGACAGCCACACAGGCTCCAGCAGGCTAGGGGATGGGTCTGCGACCCGGTGGAGCCGGGATCTCGAGCGAACAGTGTGATCGAGCGAGCAGCGTGATCACCCGACCACGGGCGAGCGGAGGGAGCCGTGTTCATCCTGGCCTGGCTGGAGCTTACCCCGCTGGCCCTCGCCGGCCCGATGGAGGAGGGGGTCGCGGCGCTGAGGCGGGGCCGGATCCCCGAGGCGGAGGCCCTGCTGCTCCAGGCCGTCGAGGCGAGCCCCGATCAGGTGGAGGCCTGGTGGGAGCTGGGCTGGGCGGCCTGGGCCGGGGGGCGCTTCGCCCAGGCCGCCCGGGCCTGGAGCCGGGTCGAGGCCCTGCGGCCGGGCTACCCCGATCTGTCCCTGTGGCTGGCGGCGGCCCGCACCCGGGCCCAGCTCACCGCGCTGATCCCCGAGCCTCATGAGGTCGAGGTGTCCCCCCGGGGCGAGCCCGCGATCCGGATCGTCGCAGCGGGCGATACCATGATGGGCTCGGATCTCGCCCGGCCCGATCGGATGCCGCCCGGTGATGGAGATGTGCTGTTCGACGGGGTCCGCGAGCTGTTCGTCGGGGCCGATCTGGCGTTCGTCAACCTCGAGGGCCCGCTGGCCGACGCGATCTCCTCCGACAAGTGCGGTGAGGGCTCGAGCAGCTGCTATGCGTTCCGCACCCCCACCCGGTTCGCCGCCACCCTCGATCGTGCGGGGATCGATGTGGTGAGCCTGGCCAACAACCACGCCCTCGATCTGGGGGTGGTGGGCCAGCAGTCCACCATGGACGCGCTGGCGGCGGTCGGGATCGCTCATGCCGGCCGCTACGGTGACGTGGCGTCGCTGGCCGCGGGGCCCTACACCGTGGCGGTGGTCGCGGCCCACTCGGGCACCTGCTGTCTGAGCGTCAACGATCTCGACGAGGTCCAGGCCGCGATCGTCCTCGCCGATCGCGACCACGATCTGGTGCTGTTTAGCTTCCACGGCGGCGCCGAGGGCGCTGATCACCGCCACGTCACGGGCGAGACCGAGATCGCCTGGGGAGAGCGCCGGGGCAACGTCCGGGCCCTGGCCCATGCCGCGGTCGACGCCGGCGCCGATCTGGTGATCGGCCACGGGCCCCACGTGCTGCGGGCGGTGGAGGTGTACCGGGGGCGGCTGATCGCCTACAGCTTGGGCAACTTCCTCGGCTACGAGGCCTTTGGCCGATCCCGCGGCTATGGGCGCCGCACCGTGGTGGTGGAGGCGACCCTCGCCGCCAACGGGGCGCTGTCCGCGGCTCGACTGCACCCGATGGTCCTCGACGATCGCGCCGTCCCCACCCCGGATCCAAGCGGGCGGGCCCTGGCGGACGTGCGCGAGCTGTCCGCCGAGGATCTCCCCGACGTCCCGCTGACGATCGAAGACGACGGCACCCTGCGGTGGGCCGCCCCCTGAGCGCCGGCCGCCTCCGGTGGTGCGGGCCCACGCCGGGCAGGCCGGGCTGTGGGGTCCGTCCGGCGGCGGGACGCGATAGTCTCGGTGGACTGGAGGCGCTGTGAGACAGCTGGTGGCTCTGCTCGTCGTCGGAGCGTGTGCGGGCGACAAGGACACGACCTCGATCGTGCCGGACACAGGGGCCGCTGCCCTCCCCACCGGAGACACCGCGCCGCCCGATCCCCCCGGGCCGGATCTGGTGGTCACCGACGCCCACAACTACAGCTACAGCGCGACCTGGTCGCTGCCGGTGCGGGGGGTGCGCGCTCGCCAGGACATCGTCATCGACTGGTCCGGGCTCGACGTCGACGCCTGGGGCAGCCCCCGGCAGCCCTCGACCTACGAGCGGATGGTGGTGCTGGAGCTGGGGTGGCTGCCCACCGACGTCGAGATCGCGCTGGCGATCGACGATCTGCACGGTCCCGAGACCGTCAGCAGCTGGACCGCTGAGCTGTCGGGGGGGGTGTTCGCCGACCTCAGCGAGGCCTCCGGCGGGGGCTATCCGCTGGAGCCCGCCAACCTGTTGCTCGAGCAGCAGGGCAAGTCCTGGTTCGTGGGGATCGGGATGGCCGACGGAGACCGGATCGACGTCCGGGCCGGCGTGGTGCTGCTGCCCGACGATCAGGGCACCGAGCTCCGGGCCGAGATCAGCACCGGGGATGGGTCTGCCTCGTACGTCGGCAGCTTCTCGGACACCGTCCTGCAGACGTCGGAGATCCACGAGCTGTTCACCGCTGACTGGCGGGGGCTGAGCACCTCGGCCTACGGCACCCCCTACGATCGCTTCCTCGCCGACGAGCTGTTCATCGGCCACTGGGCCGACGGGACGCCGCCCGAGGCCCTCGCGGGCCAGCTGCTCGAGCTCCGGAGCACCGCGTCGGGCTGGTGGACGCTGGATGTCGGGGGTGCGCAGAGCGCTCGGCTGGAGATCGCCCGCGACGCCCAGGGGAACAACTTCCCTGGGTTCACCGCTGGAGGCACCTGGGTGCTGGGGGTACGCTGTCGAACCTGCCTGGGCCCCGTCCCACAGTGGATGTCGGTGGTCGAGGTCCTGTAGCGGTAGGTTTCGGCTCGTCGCTGGATGTCAGCCCGGGGACGTGGGCACGGCCGAGGGGTGTCGTCCGGGTGAGTGATGCGCTCGGTCGCTGTCCAGTCCAACCCCCGTCGCGACGCATGGCCGGCGGCGATCGAGCGCCTCCTTCTCCTCCCCCTCCCCGACAGGCAACGAGTGACGGCCAGGGAACGGACGGCTACGGTGCAGGCTCATGGAGGAGTTTGCATGTCCCGTACCTCGCCGGCGCTCGCCGCCCTGCTGATCGGTTGCTCGAACAACGTCCTGGAGGTCTCCTCCGAGAACAACTACTCCTACTCGGGCCAGCTGGCGATCCAGCAGGTGGAGGTGGCCGCCCTGACCGACGGCACCATCGACTGGTCGGCGATCACCACCGACATCCGGGGGCGTGCCTTCGATGGCAGCGTCGATCAGGTGCTGTTTGTCGAGTTCGATCTACCTCAGGCCGAGATCCTGGAGAAGATCGACGCCAACGCGCTGCAGCAGCAGGACGCGGGGCGTCAGTTCCTGATCGAGCCCGACACGACCCGCACCTCAGTGTTGCTGTCGGAGCTGGAGATCGTGGGCAACTTCCTGGTGCCCGAGACCGATCTCGACGCGGTGGATCCAGGCCAGCGCAACTGGCTGGTGTCGGTGGTCGACACGCCCAACGGGAGCATCGACGCGCTGATGAGCAAGTTCGTGGTCCCCAGCGGCGCCGCCACCAACACCGACATCGCCCTGGTGGATGGCTGCTCGACCCTCGATGTGACCGTGGATCTGTCGAGCGCACCGTCGCTGATCGCGCCGGCGGGCAAGCCCGACGTGCTGATGGACTGGAGCGGGCTCACCACCGACGTGCACGGCAACCCCTGGGACTCGCTGCTCGCCGATCAGCTCCTGGTGGCCCGGTTCGACGTGGCCAGCCCCGCGGACATCGAGGAGATCTTCCTCCGGCTCGACTCCGAGGCCGCCGAGCTGTACCGAGGCAACGTCTTCGGGGTGACCGAGGCCGAGCTGGCCACCGCGGTGGACGACAGCGGCAACACCTTCCCCGGCTTCAGCGATCAGGGCGTGTGGCTGGTCGGGATCGGCTGCTCCACCTGCTTCAACCCCGTGCCGATGGTGATCTTCACCGTCGAGGTGCGCTGATCAGAGCCTGCGGGGGCGGGTCAGCTGCAGGGTCGTGACCTGGGCCCGGACCCCCCTCGAGGCGCTCCAGTCGCGCACCGCTTCGGCGAGGCGCTCGTCGGATGCGGCGAAGCGGCGCTCCCGGAACGAGCCCTGCCCCTCAGGGACGATCTCGTCGGGGGGCGGCTCCCAGGGATCGAGGTGCTTGCTGGTGTGCACGTCGGTGGCGATGATCTCGATGCTCGCGTGCAGCAGCAGCCCCTGCCCCAGGGCTGTGGGGACGCTCGGGGGGAGCTCCACCCCGGGGAACCAAAACGGCCCGGTCCAGCCCCGGCTCAGGTGCAGCACCTCGGCCCCCAGCGCGTCGATCAGCTGGCTGCGCAGGGCCAACAGCGGGGTGGAGAAGTGCCGGGTGAAGAGGTGCTTCAGCGCCTCGTCGATGACCAGCCGCCCCTGAGCGTCGAGCCGGAGGGCTCCGGTGGGGGGCCCCGGCGTCTTGAGCTCGACCCGCACCCGCACCCAGCGCCCGTCCGGCGCCATACGATCGTAGGCCAGGGCGATCTGAGTCCATCCCCCTGGACCCACCCGGCGCACCGCCCCCCCGAGGCGGGTCGCGGGCAACAGCTCGGCGAGGCGGAGGTGGCGGTACAGGGTGCGGCGATCCCGCATGCGGCGGCCCAGCTCGGGATCGAGGGCGCTCGCCCGCTCGAGCTCGGCGTCGCTGGGATCGGCATCGTCGGTGCCCCGGGCCGCCAGCACCGCCTCGGATCGCGCTCGCTCGAGCCACTGGTAGGTGGGCATGCCGGTGTGGTCCGAGACCTCGGCGGGCAGCAACAGGCTGCCCCCCACCGCTGGATCGAGGGCGTGGAGGTGATCGAGGGAGGCAGACAGGGACACGTGGTCTTCGTTGGGGGCCAGGGCGTCCAGCGCGGCCCGCAGCGCCCGCACGTAGGAGCCAACTCGCTCGAGGGGCAGCTCCATGGGATCTATGGATCCTTGCCCAGCAGAGACTCGATCTCGTCCTGAGCGGCCTCGCGCAGGGTGCGCTCGGCGTGCACCCGGGACCGCTCGCGATCGATGGCTGCGAGCTCCATCTCCAACGCGGCCTCCGTCGCCTCGCTCTCGGCCTGGACCCGGGCCGAGAGGTGCGGCAGCACCTCAGCGATCAGGTGGGAGCTGCGCTCGACGTAGTCAGCGGTGGCCTCCATCGCCAGGTTCAGCTCGTCGAGGGACTCCTGGAGCTCTTGGACCACGATCGGCGCGTCCGCCAGCATCCCCAGGCCCTGGATCCGCCTCCCCGCGGCGTTGACCGTGTGGGTGGCCGACAGCACGTACTGGGCCATCTCCTCGTGGAGCTGCAGCACGGTGTCGCGCAGGGCACGGGCCGGTGGGATGTGCTGGCGACACAGCTCGGCTGCGGCCTTGTACAGCTCGAGCGAGACCGCCTCGGTGCGGGCGTCGAACTCGAACCGATCGCGGCGGCGGGCCTGCTCCTCAGGACGCAGGGAGGCATCCTCATCGACCTCGACCAAGGCCTCCTCGAGCTGGAGCACGCGCTCGGCGGCCACCCGCTGGTTGTGCAGCGCTTCCCCCAGCTCGCGGTGCAGCCGATCCACCTCTTGCTGGAGCTCCAGCGCACACAGCTTCAGCTCGTCGGAGAACGCGGTGGCCTCGCGCAACCGGACCGAGACCTGCTCGTACTGGCGGAGCAGGCCCTCGGCGATCGAGCGCCGGGCGAGCGCGCTCCGGCGCGCGGTGAACGGTCGCACCAGGGAGGCGAGCAGGGAGGAGTCGGTCTCCTGTTGCTCCATGCGATCGAGCTCTGAGCGCTGTCGCTTCAGGGTGGTCAGGCCGCTCGAGAGCTCGCGGCCGATCTGCTTCTGGTTGTCGAGCAGCTCAGACACCTGGCCCATCGCGCGACGGTGGCGCTCGGCCACCTCCCGCTGTCGCCGCTGCAGGACGGCGTGGGAAAGCTGCTCTCCGAGGTAATGTTGTCGGTCGCTCATGGCCCTCGCGGGACCTGGTCCTCGATGCTACCAGGGCCCATGGTGAACTCGTACTTCATCATCGACCTGGATGTGCCCCGCGCAGGCACAATCCCCCAAATTGTACGGGGATTCTATGCGGTACGCCGCAGTTCTTGGGCATGCAGGGGCAGCGCGCAAGAGATCTCCCGGTGTGACGGGGATCAAACACGGGCGTGGGGTGAGGTCCAGGGATCGGCCCCGGAGGGGCGGGGGCCCCTCGGGGGGAGGCCACGGTGGTGATCGAGCTGGGGATCTCAGCCACGATCCTGGCGGGGGTGTGCCTGCTGCCCCCGCTGTGGCGGCGCTCCCGGAGGCGGTGGCTGCGCTGGGCCCGCAGCGAGCCGAGCGTCGATCCCTTCGCGGCCGGGATCGGCGAAGAGGCCAGATCCACCCTGGCGATCGTGCTTCAGGGAGCGGGCGGTGGTGCACCGGCGGGGGGGCTCGATGAAGGCTGGAACCTGCTGCACCAGGGGAAGGTGCGTGCTGCAACAGAGATCTTCGCCGGGGTGATCCAGCGAGAGCCCGATCACCCTGGGGCCCTGGCCGGCCTGGCCGCCGCGGCCCTGCAGGTGTGTGCGGTGTCCCCCGCGGGCTGGCACTGGCGGGCGGGGCTGCGCCGGGCGCTGCCGCTGGCGGTCGCCGCGGCACAGGGGGCCCCGGCGGATCCGGAGATCTGCGCGGTGGAGGCCGAGATCCGGGCCGCCCTAGGGGAGCTCGAGGTCGCCCGGAGCCTGGTGTCCCGGCTGCCCCCGGATCACTGGAGGGCCTGCCTGGTCCGAGCCGTGCTGTACGAGGCCAGCGGCGATCCCCTGCGGGGAGAGTCCGCGCTGAACGCAGCGATCGAGCTGGGCCCCCCGCCGGTGCGCCCCCGCCTCCGGGAGCGGCGTGCGGCCCTCGCAGCGCTCTGGCGCTGAGCCCCAGGCTCGGCCTCCCTGCTAGACTCTGGGGCTCCTGATACAGCTCGCACCACCCTGGTACAGCTCGCACCACCCCGGCGCGCTCCGCCTTAAGCCCAGACCCTGGGTGGCCCCGTCCAAGGCGCGCTCCGCCTTAAGCCCAGACCCTGGGTGGCCCCGTCCAAGGCGCGCTGCCGTGGACAGGGCCGGAGCAGGGGGCCCGGAGCAGGGGGCCCGGAGCGGGGACTGGATCAGCCCACGGCCTCGAGCACCGCCCCGGCGCCGAGACCTCCGGCGGCACAGATCCCGAGCAAGGCGGTGGATTTATCGTTGGCCGCGAGCTCGTTGGCCATGGTCAGGACCATCCGCGCGCCGGTGGCGCCGAAGGGGTGACCGAGGGCCACCGAGCCTCCGTGGACGTTCAGCTTCTCTGGGTCCACCTGACCCACCGCCTGATCCAGATCGAGGCGCTCCCTGCAGAAGCTGTCGGAGGCCATCGCCTTGAGCACCGAGAGCACCTGGGCGGCGAACGCCTCGTGCATGTCGACCAGATCGACGTCTCGGAGCAGCATGCCGGCGCGGCCCAGGGCCCTGGGCATCGCGAGGGCGGGACCGATCAGCAGCTGATCGGCAGGATCCACCCCGACATAGGACCAGGAGCGGAACGAGGCCAGGGGGGTGTAGCCGAGGGCCTTCGCCTTGTCCTCGCTCATCAGCACCACCGCGGCGGCGCCGTCGGTCAGCGCGCTGGAGTTGCCGGCGGTCAGGGTGCCGTCCTCCTTGAAGACGGGCCGCAGCTTCGACAGCTTCTCGACGCTGGTGTCGCCCCGGACGATGGTGTCGGTGTACACCAGCCCGCCGCCGCCCTCCACCGGCACCAGCTCCCCCTCGAACCGCCCCGACTGGATCGCTGCGGCCGCCCGGTGGTGGGAGGTGGCCGCGAACGCGTCCTGCTCGGCCCGGCTGATCCCGTTGCGCTCGGCCATCTCCTCGGCCGCCTCGCCCATGACCTGGCCGGTGGTTCGCTCGGCGATCCTGGGCTGGCGGGGGAGCAGGTCCCGACGCACCGACAGCTTTGACAGGGCCCTCAGGTAGTCAGCGGGCCCCGACTTGCTCGACAGGGCCACCGGCGCGACCTTGTGCACCAGGGACTGGGGCATCGTCAGCGGGGCGTTGCTGGTGCTGTCGCTGCCTCCGGCGATCACCACGTCGGCGTCTCCACGCTCGATGGCTGAGGCCGCGGTGGTGATCGCCTGGAGCCCCGACGCACAGGCCCGGGTCAGGGTCATCGCCTCGATCGAGCGGGGCAGGCCCAGATCGAGCACGATCTCCCGCCCCACGTTGGGCGACGCCACCGGGAGGATCACCCCGCCCCACACGACGCTGTCGATCTCGTCGTGAGGCAGGGACAGGCGGTCCAGCGCTCCGCGGACCGCGGCCACCCCCAGCGCGATGGTGTCGATCCGGGTGTACTCGGCGAAGGCCCGCACGAACGGGGTGCGGGCTCCGCCCACGATGACGGCTCGAGCCATGGCTCCTCCAGCTGCGGCGTCAGGCGCCGACGAAGTTTCCGCCACAGACGCGCACGATCTGACCGGTCAGGCCGGCTGCGCCTGGGCTCGCGAGGAAGGTGGCGGTCTCGGCGATGTCGGAGGGCAGGCCCCCCTGGCCGAGGTTGCACAGCCGGCGGGCGATCTCCCGGGTGGCCACCGGGATCGCGTCGGTCAGCCGGGTCTCGATGAAGCCCGGTGCGATGGCGTTGACCGCGATCCCCCGCTCGGCCAGCCGGGGGGCCAGGGCCTCGACCGCACCGATCACGCCTGCCTTCGAGGCCGAGTAGTTGGTCTGCCCCACGTTGCCCGCGATGCCGGCGATGGACGACAGCAGCACCAGGCGCCCATGATCCTGGATCAGGGGATCGAGGGCAGAGGTGATCTTCAGCACCGCGTCGAGGTTGACCGCCAGGGTGAGATCCCACTGCTCAGGCCGCATCTTGGCCAGGGTCTTGTCGCGGGTCACGCCCGCGTTGTGCACCACGACGTCGACGCCTCCGCGCTCCCGCAGGAAGGCCGCGATCTTGTCGGGTGCGTCGTCGTCGGTGACGTCCTGGGGCAGGAAGGTGCCCTGGACCTCCCGGGCGATCGCGCTCCCCAGCGCGTCGTCATCGGGCCGATCCAGCACGATCACCTCGGCGCCCTCCCGGGCCAGGGTGCGCGCGATCGCCGCCCCGATCCCCCGGGCGGCGCCGGTGACCAGCGCCACCTTGCCCTGCAGGGGCCGGATCCGCACGTGCTCGTCGATCCCACAGGCCGAGGTGATCGTTAGAGGCTGGCCGCTGATGTACGCCGATCGTGGCGACAGCAGAAAGCGCACCACGGCCTCGAGGCGCTCCTCTGCGCCGTCTTCGACCAGGATCAGGTTGGCCGTGGCCCCCTTGCGGCCGATCTCCCGCCCACAGCTGCGGACGAAGCCCTCCAGCGCGCGGCGCGCGGCGTTGTGTGCCGGCGCGCTGGAGCCATCGGGGATCCGGCCCAGCACCAGCAGCCTCCCGCTGCGGGCGATCCCCCGGATCCGGGGGTGGAAGAAGTCGTACAGGGCGCGGAGCTGCCCGGGGCTCGACAGGCCGGTGGCGTCGAACACCAGCGCCCAGGGCCTCAGCGGACCCTCCCCGGCGTGGGGCCCGGCGTGGGGCGGGCGCCCCCAGGCCTCCCCGGCCCCGCGCCAGGGGGCCAGCCAGGCCTCGTCGGCCACCACCCAGGGATCGGCGCCGGCGCGGGTCAGGGCCCGGGCCAGGGGCTCCGACAGCTCGCCGGTGGGGGTGGAGCCGATCACCACGGCTCGATCGTGCAGGGGGCGCTCGCGCCACGGGCCTGGATCGCGCTCGAGGCGCTCGGGCATGGGCACGGGCAGGCCGAGGGTGGTCACCACCCTCCGCGCACGCTTGTTGGACGCGAGCTCCAGCAGGAAGTCAGCCATGGATGGAGGTCTCCTCGAAGGTCCCGGTGAGGTGGGCGGGGCCGCCCGGGGCGGTGCCGACGAACAGCTCGTCGCCGCGGACGTACAGGCCCACGGTGGCGGGCAGGATCAGGGGCCGGGTGAACCGCACGTCGATCGTGCGCAGCGAGCGCACGTCGCCGGAGAAGCGGTTGTGGTTCAGCGCCTCGATGGCGTAGGCCAGGGTGGCGAAGCCATGGAGGATGGTGCTCTCGAAGCCCGCCATCCGGGCATAGGGCCGCAGCCAGTGGATCGGGTTGAAGTCGCCGGTGAGCACCGCGAAGTCGACCGCGTGCTGGGGGGTGAGCTGGAAGCGACCCCGCTCGACGGCGTCGACCGGCACCCGGGGCCGCTCCTTCTTCACCCCGGGGGCCCCCGGCGCGCGGGGCAGGGGCACGATCGCGTACATCCACGCGGTGATCGCGCCTGGTGTGGACGTGGTGCCGGTGGTGAGCCGGTTCTTCAGCACCGCCCGGCGACCGTTGTCGTCGATGTCCTCCAGCACCGCCTCGAGCACCAGGCGCTCGCCGGCGGGGAGCGGCCGATGCACCTCGATGCGACAGCCCCCGTTGAGGACCTTGCGCACGTCGTAGGGGATCTGGTGGAGGTTTCTGGCCAGCAGCGGGAAGCCCCACTGCGGGAACAAGTGAGCCGGCACGATCCCTCGGTACCAGGAGGGATCTCCGCCACAGTGACGCACGTAGTCCCGGATCAGCTCCTGGGGACGGGGGGCCACGGTCTGGCGCAGGGCGGGGCTGGGGAGCTCCACATGGGTGGGGCGGGATCCACGCACCGCGGCGATGCCGGTGGAGAGCAGCGCGCGGACCACGGGGCCCTGGCGCAGGGCGTGTCGGCGGGGGATCGGCGCGGGGCGGCTCACTTGGCGGCCTGCACGTAGCTCTCGGCGGGCGTGCCGTGCAGCTTGCTCAGCAGCCTGCCCCCCGTGGTCTGGATCCGATCGAGCATGTGGCGGCTGCGGGGCTCAGCCCGGTCGAGCCAGGCCTCCAAGACCGGCAGCCGATCCTCGTGCTCCCGGGCCTGCTCCAGCAGCTCCTCAGCCACGGCGACGTCGGTGAGCAGCACACACAAGTGCTCGGCGTGGAGCATCGCCAGGGCGAAGTCCCGCTTGGGATCGAACGAGCGCAGGGCCGAGCTCCAGCTGCCCACGGGCTGGTGTCGCAGCTCCTTGAGCTTGTGGCCCGCCAGCCGCGACAGCAGGAACTGGATCGCCTGGTGCTGTAGGGTGACCAGACGGGCCACCCGGCGCCCGGCCGGATCGGGCGCAGACACCGCCCGCCAGCGTGCCCGGGCCGCTGTGCGCACAAAGGTGCGGGGGTGGTTGACCGCCGCCATCAGGTTGTCCTTCATCGCCATCAGGGCCTGGATCTGGCTGGTGCCCTCGTAGATCGGCATCACCATCGCGTCCCGGAGCAGCTTCTCCACCCCGGACTCAGTGATGTAGCCCGAGCCCCCGTGGATCTGGATCGCGCGTCGCGCGATCTCCACCGCCTTCTCCGACGCCAGGTACTTCAGCAGCGGGGTCAGGTGGCGGGCCCGGCGCTTCAGCCGCTCCTGCTCCCGCTCGAGCGCCCGGCGCTGTGCTGGATCGGCAGGGGGCTGGAGCCGCAGCTTGATCTCGATCTTCTTCGCCAGCTCGTCCTTGTAGCCGGCGGCCATGGCCAGGGCGCGGATCCCCCGGATGTCGGTCTGCATCTCGTCGAGGTAGTCGGCGATCATCTCGTGCTGATCGATGGTCTTGCCCATCGACCGGCGCTCGCCGGCGTAGGCCGCTGCGGCCCGGTGGGCGGCCTCGCACAGCCCCAGGGCCTCGAAGCCGACCCCGACCCGGGCCCCGTTCATCAGCATCAGCATGTACTTGAAGCCCTCGCCCCGGGCCCCGATCAGCTGCGCAGGGGCACCCTCGAAGCTGATCGCCACCGTGGCCGAGCCGTGGTGACCGAGCTTCTCCTCGACGCCGTCGAGGGTGGTGTGGGTGCGGACCTTGTTCCCGTCCTCGTCGACGCTGTAGGCCTCCACCAGGAACATCGACAGGCCCGCCAGACCGGCGAAGGCATCGTCGGCGTCTCCGGGCTCCTCGGTGCGGGCGATCACGAAGTGCCAGCGCCCGTGGCCGCTGGTGATGAAGATCTTCTGGCCGGTGACGGTCCAGCTCCCGTCCGCGCCAAGCTCCCCCCGGCAGCGCAGGGCCGCCATGTCCGAGCCTGCGTCGGGCTCGGTGATGTCCATGCTGCCCCAGGACTCTCCAGCGAGGATGCTGTCGATCACCTCGCGGAAGCGGACCTCGGTGAAGCCCGGGAGCTCCGGATCGAAGCCGGCGGAGCCCTCGATGATCGAGAACATCAGCGCCGCCATGGCGATCCCACCGTGGAAGCCATGGTGGGCGCAGATCGACACGTCGGCCCGGGCAAAGATCTCGTTCTGGACCTGGAAGATCAGCATCGGCACGTTCAGGCCGCCCAGCTCCCGGGGCAGGGTCATCCCGTTGAGCTCCAGATCGTTGAGGGCGTCGAACACCCCCTGCATCGCCTCGGGATAGACGATCTCGCCGCCTCGTAGCTCAGGCCTACAGCGATCGAGCTCCCGGGCCCGCGCCGCGATCTCGTCGGCGGCAAAGGCTCCGACCAGCTCAAGGACCTCGCGGTAGAACTCCAGCGCCTCGTCGGTGCTGCTGAAGCCCTCAGGGGCGCGGAAGTCGTGCTCGGTGAGGCGGACGAGACGATCCCAGTCGAGCCCGCGCTCTAGGTAGAAGCGGAGATCTTCGTTGTCATCATAGAAGTTGGCCATCGGAAGCTCCAAAGTCGTGCGGACGGTCCTTGAACAGCGAGACCTTGGCGATGCGGAAGAGCTCGGCGAGCTGGCGCTCCGCCGAGGGGGGATCACGCAGGATGTGCTGAGTGGCGCCGCCGGTGGCGATCACGCCGATGGCGGCGTGCAGGATCTGCACCAGGTAGGCCTCGGGATCGATCCCGAGACGGATCCGGCCCTCGGCCTGGCCCCGGCGGATATAGTCGGTGATCAGAGAGGTCCACGGCTGGAGGTGCTCGGCGAACAGGGTCGTCATCTCCTCAGGCCGATCGAGCATCTCCCGGGAGAGCAGCCGGGCCCGATCCGGAGCGTCGCGGAAGAAGGAGAGCACCGCATCGAGCGCAGAGCGGAACCGATCGGTGCCGGTCTGCGCTGCAGCCAGGACCCTGGGCAGATCGTCGCGCCAGTGGGACAGCAGCTGCTCTAGCACCTCGCGCCGCAGACCCTCCTTGGAGCCAAAGTGATAGATCAGGGTGGGCCTGGTGATCCCCGCAGCCGCAGCCACCTGCTGGATCGAGGTGCCCTCGTAGCCCCGGGCCGCGAACAGCCGGGTGGCCTCGGTGAGGATCCGGCTGCGGACGTCGCTGGGCTCAGGGGCGGCGCTCATGGTCTCTACCAATTGGTAGAGTCGGTTCTATCATGTGGTCGGTGGGCTTGCCAGCCTCCCAAGCACGGTCACCTGCAGCGGGCTGAAGAACACCGCGGATGGATCGTGGGCGAGCGCGTCGAGGGCCGCCAGCGCTGCGTCGTGCCCGGCCGCGGTGAGCTGGCCGCCGGCGACCAGCGCGGGGGCGTGTTGCCGCAGGAAGGTCTCGACCCAGCACCACACGGGGCTGCCGGGCCCGCCGGCGATCGCGTGGGGCTGGAGCTGGGTGCCGTGCAGGCCCGCGGCGGCCATCAGGCCTGGCACCCTCGCCGCGATCCATAGATCTCCACCGCTGGCCCGGTAGGCTGCCCGGAAGGCCTCGATCAGGCGATGGAGTGCCGGGGCGTGGGGCCAGAAGCCCAGCCCGTCGTGGTTGTAGTCGTGCACCGCCAGCAGCCCCCCGGGCGCCAGCGCGGCGGCGAGGCGAGCGATCGCGGCTCTGGGATCGGGGAGGAAGGACAGCACCCAGCGCGCGACGATCACGTCGAAGGGGCCTCCGAGCTCAGCGGTGCGTAGATCCCCGGTCTGGATCCGACCCCTCGGGCCAAGGCGCCCGGCGGCGGCCGCGGCGGCCGCGGCGTCCAGCTCAAGACCCTCAGCGGATCCAACGAGACGAGCGAGATCCTCGAGCAGGAAGCCCGGGCCACAGCCCACCTCCAGCACCCGATCGCCGGGCCCCACGCCCGCCCGCCGCAGATCCCCAAGAAGCATCGGCCCCCACAGGGCGTGCTGGGCCTCGAGCCTCCTCCACTCCTCGGGCCCGTGCCCGAGCAGGTAGCGTGCGTCTTCGTCCATCGCGGTGACGCTACCGCATGGCCGCAGGAGGTGAAAGCGGATCGGCTCCCGCTGCGTTGGCAGGACACGGAGGTCCCACAATGATCCACCCCCTGCCCCTCGCCTCGCTCATCGCCCTGTCGTGCTCCTGCTCGGCCTATGAGCCCGACCCGGCCCAGGCCTCTCCCCTCGTCACGCTCCCCCCGGCCTCCGGGATCGGTGGATCCACCGGAGATCCCACGGTGACGGACGCGCCCACGAGCACCGCTGCGAGGGATCTGGGGGGCCTGGAGGGCGGGGCGATCTCCGGCGAAGTCGCGCGCAGAGATGCAGCGCGTAAGGTGGTCCGCAGCGGCCAGGTGAGCGTGATCGTCGGGGCCTGGGAGCCGTTCGAGCAGGATCTGCGGCGCTGGCTCGCCGAGCACGGTGGGCACCTCTCAGAGCTGTCCCTGGATCGCTGGGCGGGGCGGGTGGGGCACGGCGCAGTGACGATCCAGGTGCCCCCCGATGAGCTCGATCCCTTGCTGTCTTGGACCGCCGAGACGGTGGAGATCTCCCACCTGGCCCTGCACAGCGAGGACGTCACCACCCAGTGGATCGACGTGGAGGCCCGGCTGGTGACCAGCCGCCAGACCGAGGCCCGGCTGCTGGCCCTGCTGGAGGAGGAGACGGCGGATCTGGCGGAGGTGCTCGCCGCTGAGCGAGAGCTGGGACGGATCCGGGGCGAGGTGGAGGCCTTCGAGCGCCAGCAGCGGGCCCTCGCGACCCGGGTCCAGCTCGCTAACCTGAGCGTCGACGTCTCGGTGCGCCAGGCCTATGCTCCCCTGGTGGAGCGCCCCCTCGCAGAAGAGCTGGGGGCCGCCTGGTCCCGCTCTCTGGCGGCGCTGGCGGCGGTGGGGCGGGGGCTGCTGCTGCTGGGGGTCTTCTCACTGCCCTGGCTGGCGATGCTCGGGGCCGGAGGGCTGGCCCTGCTCGGGGGGATCCGGCTCGTCATTCGCAGGGCACGACGTTGACGAGATAGCTCCAGTCCCGTAAAGGGGCCATCCCCGAGCTGAGGTGATCCATGACGTCCACCCAGGCAGAGATCGATCAGAGCTACTCTGTTTCGAACGAGTTCTTTCAGCTGTGGCTCGATGAGAACATGCACTACACCTCCGCCGCCTGGGACGATCCGTCCTGGACGCTCGAGCAGGCGCAGGAGCACAAAGCCCGGATCTTGTACGACTTCGCCGAGCTCGGTGAGGACAAGACGGTGCTCGACATCGGCTGTGGCTGGGGCTCAGCCATCGACTGCATGGTGCGCTTCGGGATCAAGGAAGCCCACGGTATCACCCTGTCCACCGAGCAGCTGCGGTTCTGCGAGGAGCGGGGCCTGCCGGCCGATCGGGCGAAGTTCTGGCTGCAGGACTACGCCCTGTTCAACCCCCCCCAGAAGTACGATGGCCTCGTCTCCATCGAGATGATCGACCACCTGTGCTCTCCGGCCCAGGCCCGCCAGGGGCTGGCGGTGGGGCTGTACCGCGACTACTTCAACAAGCTGGCCGAGTGGGTCGAGCCCGGTGCGGCCTTTGGCTTCCAGGCGATCCTGCGCAACCGGGTCCCCCGGGCCCGGAAAGATCTTGAAGATCTGGCGTTCACCGCTGACATCATCTTCCCCGGTGGCCTGAACCCCCGGATCGAGGAGCTGGTGGTCGCGATCAGCCCTAAGTGGGAGCTGTAGCGGCTGATCATGCGCCGCCGCAGCTACCGCGAGACCACCGCCGAGTGGTACCGCCGCTTCCAACAACACGAGACCGAGATCCGGGCCCAGTGGGGCGATCAAGTCTATGACGACTACGATCGCTACCTGTCCACCTGTGTGCGGGCGTTCGACAACCACTGGTCGGGCGATGTGCAGATGAAGCTGCGCAGGATCTGATCCGCCCCCGGTGCCCCGGGCCGGAGAGCGCGGGCCACAGGGCCGGAGAGCGCGGGCCACAGGGCCAGAGAGCAAGCCACAGGGCCAGAGAGCAAGCCACAGGGCCGGCCCGCGGCTGCGATCGCTGGTGTGGTCGGCGCTGCCCTCCAGCGCCGGGCCGGGGAGCAAGCCACAGGGCCGGGGAGCAAGCCACAGGGCAGGCCCGCGGCCCCTGGAGGACAGATGCAGGCCTTGCTGCGCCTCGCACGAGGCGTCGATCGCGTCCACACCGTGCTGGGCCATGGGGTCCGGTGGCTGATCCTCGCCATGGTGGGGATCGGTGCCTTCAACGCGGTGGCCCGCTATGCAGGGCGCTATGTGGGGGTGAACCTCAGCAGCAACGCGCTGCTCGAGGCGCAGTGGTACCTCTTCGCTGCGGTGTTCCTCCTGGCAGCACCCTACGCCCTGGTGGCCGATCGCCACGTCCGAGTGGACGTGCTGTATGGGCGGCTGTCCCCCCGGAGCCGGGCCCGGATCGATCTCGTGGGCACCCTGCTGTTCCTCCTGCCCTTCTGCGGGTTCGGGGTGTGGGTGAGCCTGTCGTCGGTGGCCAACAGCTGGGCGATCCTTGAGCAGTCCCCGGATCCAGGGGGACTGCCGCGCTTCCCGGTCAAGACGCTGCTGCCGGTGTCCCTGGGGCTGCTGGGGCTCGCGGGCCTGGCCCGGATCCCGGCCCTGCTGATCACCGCGTGGGCCCCCGGGGAGGAGGGATGAGGGAAGAGTGGCTCGGCCCGCTGATGTTCGGGGTCGCGTTCGTGCTGATCTTCAGCGGGTACCCGGTGGCGTTCTCCCTGGCGGGCACTGCCCTGGCCTTTGCTGCGATCGGCGGCGCCGTCGGGGTGTTCGACGCTGCGCTGCTGTACGCGTTCCCCGAGCGCGTGTTCGGGATCATGAGCAACTATGTGCTGCTGGCGGTCCCGTTCTTCGTGTTCATGGGCACCCTGCTCGAGCGCAGCCGGCTCGCCGAAGATCTGCTCACCACAATGGGATCCCTGTTTGGCTCGATGCGAGGGGGGCTCGCCCTGTCGGTGGTGCTGGTGGGCACCCTGCTCGCGGCCGCCACAGGGGTCGTGGGGGCGTCGGTGGTGGCGATGGGCCTGATCAGCCTGCCGGTGATGCTGCGCCATGGCTACAGCCCCGAGCTGTCCTCCGGGGTGATCTGTGCCTCGGGCACCCTGGGGCAGATCGTTCCCCCCAGCGTGGTGCTGGTGGTGCTGGCGGATCAGCTGGGGATCAGCGTAGGGGATCTGTTCGTCGGGAGCCTGCTGCCGGGGCTGATGCTGTCGGGGCTGTATGCGCTCTATGTGCTCGGGGTCGCGCTGCTGCGCCCCGACGCGGCCCCGGCCCTGCCCCCCGAGGCCCGCCCCACCAGCGGCCTCGCCCTGCTGAGGCGGGTGGTGGGGGTGATGATCCCACCGCTGGTGCTGATCTTGCTGGTCCTCGGCAGCATCTTCTGGGGGGTGGCCACCCCGACGGAGGCCGGCGCGCTGGGCGCGCTGGGCGCGATGGGGCTGGCGGCGGCCCACCGACGGCTCACCCTCGAGGCCGTCCGGGGCGCGCTGGACGAGACGACCCAGCTCACCGCCATGGTGTTGTTCCTCCTGGTGGGCTCGACCCTGTTCGCCCTGGTGTTTCGGGGCCTGGACGGGGATCTGTGGATCGAAGAGCTGCTCACGGGCCTGCCAGGGGGACGGTGGGGCCTGCTGATCGTCGCGAACCTCGCCGTCTTCTTGCTGGGGTTCTTCATCGACTTCTTCGAGATCGCGTTCATCGTGCTGCCGCTGCTGGTCCCCGCGGCCCGGATGCTGGGCATCGATCTGGTGTGGTTCGGGGTCTTGATTGGGATGAACCTGCAGATGAGCTTCCTCACCCCCCCGTTTGGGTTCTCGCTGTTCTACCTGCGCGGGGTGGCGCCCGAGCAGGTGAGCACCGCCGCGATCTACCGTGGCGCGGTGCCCTTCATCGGGATCCAGGCGGTGGGGCTGCTGCTGGTGATCCTGTTCCCACAGCTGGTGACCTTCTGGCTCGAGTAACCCTCCCCTTGACTGCTCGGTTGTCTGGGAGCCCTACGCGGTCTGCACGAGCGACCGGGGAGGGTCGGGTGTGACCGGGCTCGCTCGACCGCTATCCCCACAGCCCTCCCCTTTGCTGCTCGGTTGTCTGGGAACCCTACGCGGTCTGCACGAGCGATCGGGGAGGGTCGGGGGTGGCCGGGCTCGCTCGACCGCTATCCCCGCGACAACCTCACGAAGCAGCACGTCTCACCGAGGCGTCCGGGGAGGGCACGGCCCTGCTCGGGGCGACCGACGGGCTCGGCGGGGCGCTCGAGGAGGGGCGCAGCGCCGGGGAGGGGCGGAGGCCGGGCTCGGCGGAGCGCTCGGGGAGGAGCGAAGCGTCGGCGGAAGGGCGGGGGCCGGGCGTGGGTGGGCGAGCGGGGGCGACTGCGAAGAACCTCAGTGCAGGAGCGTGAGCTGCAGACGCTGGGCGTACGGCGCCTCGGGCCTGGCTGGGCGGGGCGCCCGGGGTGGCGCGGGCGCGGCTCAGCGGGGCTCCCGGGGCGCTGCGAGCCCGGCTGGGCGGGGCGCCCGGGGCGCTGCGAGCCCGGCTGGGCGGGGCGCCCGGGGCGCTGCGGGCACAGCCCTGCTCGGGGCGACCGACGGGCTCAGCGGAGCGCTGGGGGAGGGTCGCAGCGCTCGGGGAGGGGCGGAGGCTGGGCTCGGCGGGGCGTTCGGGGAGAGACGAGGCGTCGGCGGAGGGGCGAGCGCTGGGCGTGGGTGGGCGGACGGAAGCGGCTGCGGAGGAGCTCAGTGCAAGGGCGAGCGCTGGGCGTGGGTGGGCGAACGGGAGGAGCTAGCGAAGAACCTCAGTGCAAGGGCGAGGGCTGAAGACGCTGGGCGTACGGCGCTTCGTCCCGACTCATGCGCTTCGTCGTCAGCCCCGGGAGCTCCGCCCCGCCGCCGTGAGGCCCGAGACCCAAGGGGCACTTCGTAGGGGCCCTCAACACGCTCGCCCCGACTCAAAGAGCCCCTATGAAGTGGTGGGGGCCCGGGTCTCGAGCCGAACCAAGAGAGAGGGCTGTGGGGGCTCTCCGCTCCCCGGGAGCCCCGCCGAGCCACGTCCGCAGTGCCCAAACGCACGCTGAGAGGCCGCTTGAACCGCCACAAAGCTCCGGCCGAAGCACGCAAAAACAGCCGAAGCCTAAGCGCGTGCGACGTTCCGCGGGGCCCCTGCCCGGTCGCGCCCGCGACACCCTGGAAGTCCCGCCCAGCTGCGCTCGAGAGCCCCCTGGGTCCGCCCAGTCAGGGCTCAGCTCCCCCGGTAGGTGCTGTAGCCATGGGGGGACAGCAGCAGGGGCACGTGGTGGTGCTCCTCGGGTTGGGTCACGGTGAAGACGACGGCGACCCAGGGGTAGAAGCCCGGAGTGCCCATCGCCTCGAGGTAGGCTCCGGTGTGGAACGTCAGCCGCCAGATCCCGGCGCTGAAGCGGGAGGCGTCGATCAGCTCGCGGACCCTGCCGTCTGCGTCGGTCTCGCCCCGGGCGATCTCGACGAAGCCCTCGGGTGCCTGGCGCTCGAGCACGATCGTCAGCCCCTGGGCGGGGCGCCCCCGGGCGGTATCTAGCACGTGGGTGGTCAGCGGACTCATGGCTCCTCCAGGCTGAGCAGGCGCAGTCGGGTGATCTGGGCCTGGGCCTCGGCTGCGATCCGGAGCTCGGCCTCGGGGGTGAGATCGAGGCGGGCGCTCAGACGCTCCAGCATCTCCTCGGCGGTCAAGCCCGAGGCACAGACGATGAAGATGTGGCCGAACCGGGCCTCGTAGGCGAGGTTGCCCTCGGCCAAGGCCTGGAGCACCTCGTCGTCGGCGCCGGTGACCCCGGCCTGCTCCCCCTCGGACAGCGAGGCGGTGTCGGCGAAGCGTTCCCGCAGGGTGTGCAGATCGGCGCCGATCCTCGGGTGGTGCTCGAACGCCTCGCGCCAGTCTCCATCGCCGAGGTGCCACCAGCGCTGCTCGGCGGTCCCCAGCAGGTGGACCCGGCTGGTGAACGGACGGGCAGCCAGCATCGCATCCACCCAGCGGGTGGCACCGCAGCAGCGGGTCAGGGCGCTCCTGGCCTGTGCGTCGGACATCGACGCGAGCCTCTGCAGCAAGGGATCGGTGTCGGCGGGGGTGATCAGCGTGGGGTGCCCCAGGGCCCGCATCCTCGAGATCCCCCCGTCGGGCACGATCCGCAGCCGGAGGTGGGTGACCGGCGCTGGATCGGTGACCTCGAGGGTGGCGATCGCGTCTGCCTTGAGCTTGCAGGCGGCAGTGATCGGGTGCCAGCCAGGATCTGCAGCCAGCAGCCGGGGCGGGGCGTCGGGCCAGTACAGCCCGTCGACGTAGGCATGATCGGGGTAATTTCCCCGGAAGTGGTGGGTCTCGAGCACGATCCGATCCAGGACGCCGGGGTGCCCGAGGCGGACCACGATGAAGTCCGAGCCCGGCGGTCGGCTCCGCCTTGTCTCCCCCCCCCCCCCCATGAAGGTAGAGCGGCCCGGCGCGATCAGGTTGCTCATCGGAGAGAAGAACGCGTCTGAGCAGACGATCGCCCGCCCCCCCGCGGTGATCGCCGCCAGATCCATCGCCGCGTCACCCTCGGGCAGCTCGACGTGCGGATCTCCATACACCCGCAGCCGGGCCACCCCCCCGTCGGGGTAGATGTTGAGCCGTACGTGGGTGAAGACCTGATCGGTGATCGAGCTGCAGAGGTTGCGGCTACCCCGGGCCAGGGGCACCGAGCGGATCACCGGGATCCAGGTCGCGGTGTCGCGTAGCTCAGCCCCCTCCGCCGCAGGATCCGCGACACAGCCCTCCAGGCTGGCGTAGGGCGCATGGTTGCCGAGGAAGTGGGCCGTGTCGATGTCGACCGCCCGGATCCGGCCGGGCACCCCCAATCGGACGATGCACCAGTCGTGGCCGGGTACCCGCCGCCTGCGGGACTCCCAGCCGTCCATCCACTTGCCCCGGTCGGTGTAGCGATCGGGCTCGAACACCGCGTGGGAGCTCTTGAGCAGGTTGTCCTTCGTCGCGAAGAAGTCGTCGCTTGCGATCAAGGCGTGGCCCCCGAGGGACTCGGCTGCAAGATCGACGAGATCGGTGAAGGCGATCACGCCCGGGTCGCTCATGGTTGCTCCCTCGAGATCGGTCGGCCCGTGGGGATGGATCCTGGGCGTCCACGGTGGAGGATGGGCTCGCCCCGGAGCCAGACCGACTCGATCCGGCCCGCCAACGATCGCCCCAGCCACGGGGTGATCGGGTGGCGCTGCAGCAGCTCGGAGGCGACGATCTCAGCGGAGATGTCCGGATCCCAGGCGATCAGATCGGCGCTGGCACCAGCGACGACGCCGGAGTGGGCGGGCCAGCCGACGAGGCGGCGGGGGGCCTCGCTCATCCAGCGCATCACCTGCCTGACCGACAGACCCCGCCGCAGCGCCTCAGTCCACACCGCACGCAGCCCCAGCTGCAGCGAGGCGATCCCCCCCCAGGCCTGGAGGAAGTCGCCCTCCTCGAGCCGCTTTAGGCCCGGTGCGCACGGGCTGTGATCGGTGACCACGACGTCGATGGTGCCGTCCGCCAGCCCCGCCCACAGGGCGTCGCGGTTGTGATCCTCCCGGATCGGCGGAGCACACTTGAACGCGGTGGCGCCGTCGGCGATGTCCTCGGCGGACAGGCACAGGTAGTGGGGGCAGGTCTCCACCGTCAGCCGGACCCCGGCGGCCTTTGCCGCCCGGATCGCCGGCAGGGCCGTGCCCGACGAGAGGTGGACCACGTGGACGTGACACCCCGTCTCCCGGGACAGCTCGATCATCTGCTCGATCGCACGATCCTCGGCCTCCCGGGGCCGGGTGTGCAGGTAGCGAAGGTACGCCCGGGGCGAGGCGTCCGCTGGCGCCTGCCTAAGCTCGGACTCCAGCTCACAGTGGGCGAGCAGCGGGACCCGCAGCCTGGAGAGGATCAGCATCGCCTCACGCAACACCACCTCGTCGGAGGCCGGGAACTCGTCGATGCCCGAGCCGCAGAGGAAGGCCTTGAAGCCCAGCACCCCCGCGGCGACCATGGGCTCGAGCTGGTCTGCGTTGCCCGGCACCACCCCGCCCCAGAAGCCACAGTCGACCCACAGCTTGCCTT
>DRPG01000435.1 GCA_011376105.1 Deltaproteobacteria bacterium | reverse complement strand
CTGATCCAAAGTTATCCACAGGCTGGAAGTCGCCTACACAACGCCGGGGGTGAGAATAAAATCTAGGATCCAACTAGATCTCCACATCGGTTATCCACAGGCTACCCCCAGTTTTCCCCAGAGTTATCCACAGCCCCCGGGGACAGGCTCAGGGCTCGATCCGAAGCCTCCGCCAGGGCGCGATCGGAGGTGGTGAGCCAGACCGTCGCGCCCCCGTCCACCAGCTCCCGCAGCAGCCCGAGCAGCTGTGCGACGTCCGAGGGGTGCAGCCCGATCGTTGGATCGTCGAGGAGGAACACGGTGTCGCCCGCCCCACGCTGGGCCATGCGGGCCAGCCCCCGGGCCAGCGACAGCCGCACCGCCTCCCCGCCGGAGAGGGTGTGGGTGGGCTGGCCCAGGGGGACGTAGCCCAGCCCGACCTTGACCAGGACCCGGGTCAGCGCGTCCAGGCGGGGGTGGCCCGCCAGCAGCACCTGGGCGTCGGAGGCCCGCATCGCCAGCAGCTCCGCGGCGCTGCAGCCCTTCCAGCGGATCCCGAGCACGTCCGCCTCGAAGCGGGCGCCGTGGCACACCGGACAGGGCTCGATCCGATCAGGCAGGGGCCCGAGCGCGATCCGTCGCTCCCCGGTGCCCCTGCAGGCACCGCACCGGCCCCCGTCGGTGTTCAAGGAGAAGGTGCCGGCGCTCAGACCCTGGATCCGGGCCCGGCGGGTGGAGGCCAGCAGCTCCCGGAGCACGTCCCACAGGCCCACATAGGTCGCGGGGCTGGAGCGGGGGGAGCGGGACGCGCCCCGACCCACGATCACCGGCCGCTGCAGCCCCTCGATCCCCGAGACCGAGACCCCAGCAGGCAGCGGGCCGGCCGCGAGGGCGGTGGCCAGCACGTGCAGCAGGGTGCTCTTGCCGCTCCCGCTGGGGCCGGTGATCGCGACGAGCTGCCCCCGGGGCAGGCACACCCCCGGACGGGGCGAGCCATGGAGCCAGGGCCCCTGGATCGTGACCGATCCGGCGTCGGGGGGTCTTGAGCGCGGGGCCAGCTGCTGTCGCCCCGACAGCCAGCGGCCCGTGGGGGTGTCCGCCTCCAGGAGGCCAGCGACCGCTCCCTGGTACACGATCCGCCCCCCCGAGGCGCCCGCGCCCGGGCCAAACTCGACCACGTGATCCGCGGAGCGCACCACCTCTCGATCGTGCTCGACGGCCAGCACCGTGTTGCCCGCCTCCACCAGCCCCCGCAGCAGCCGCACCAGGGGGGCCACCAGGGCTGCGTCCAGGCCCGCCGCGGGCTCGTCCAGCACATACAGCACCCCCGACAGCGCGCCGGAGATCTGACGCGCCAGGCGCAGCCGCTGTAGCTCGCTGCTCGAGAGCCGATCGGCCCTCCGCCCCAGGGGCAGGTGCCCCAGGCCCAGGGCCCGCAGCCCCCCGAGGCGGGGCAGGACGTCGGCGAGGATCGTGGCCTCGAGGGGATCGGTCTCGAGCGCCCGCAGCAGCGACGCCAGCTCGTCCACGGGCAGCTGCAGCAGCTGCGGTAGGCTGCGCCCCCGCCACTCGACGGCCCGGGCGGGCTCAGACAGGCGCGCACCACCACAGTCCGGACACACCCCCTCGTCGGTCTCCCCCGAGCCCCCACAGCCCGGACACCCCCCCAGCCCGGGCTGCGGCGACAGCAGCCCGGGCTCCAGCAGCGGCAGCGACAGATCGTCGTGGACACACAGGGGTCGATCGACAAACACCTCATCGGGGCCCGAGCTCCCCACGATCACGATCCCCTGCCCCGCGGACCGGGCGAGACGGACCGAGTCAGAGATCCGATCCCGACGCTGAGGCGACACCCGGATCCGATCGACGACGATCCGCACATCGACGGCGCCCTCGAGCCGAGCAGGGATCAGCTCGTCGATCCGGACGATCTCCTGCGCCACCCGCAGCCGGGAGAAGCCAGCACGCTCGACCTCCTCGATCACCGAGGGGTGTGGATCCCGCAGCGGGGCCTCCAGGGTCAGCCGGCTGCCCTCGGGGCGAGCGATCACCGCCTCGACGATCTCGTCCAGGCTGTGAGGCACGATCGCCCGGCGGCAGCGGGGGCAGCGCTGGATCCCCGCCCGGGCGAACAAGATCCGGAGCACCGGCTCTAGATCACAGATCGTGCCCACCGTCGAGCGTCGGCCCGGGGCCGAGACCCGCTGTGCCAACGCGATGGTCGGCGGCAGCCCGATCACCCGATCCACCGCGGCGGGCACCGCCGGCCGCAGGCCTTGATCGAGGGCGAGGGCCTCGAGGTAGCGGCGCTGGGCCTCGACATGCAGCGTGTCGAACGCCAAGCTCGTCTTGCCCGAGCCCGAGACCCCGCAGAACACGATCAAGCACCCGGTGGGCAGCTCGAGGTGGACGTCCTGCAGGTTGTGCTCCCGTGCCCCCTGGATCTCGATCACCTGATCCTCCGAGCGCCAGACGTAGCCGCCCCGACCCCTCCACGGGACCCACGGCCCCGCCCGGCGAGGCCCGGCCAGCGACAAAAGCGGCGGAGGACGACGCGACGGTTAGGTTCCCGCGGCTGTGACCCCCCGACGAGACCACTCCCTGGCGCTGACCCAGCTCGCCCTGTTCCTGCTGGGCTCCCTGGCGTGGGTGCTGCTGCTGACGATCTCCACCGGCGCCCTGGCCCGGGCGGCGGGGAGCACGTCGCTGGAGCTGGATCAAGTGATCGAGCTGCTGGGCCCTGGCTTCCTCGGGTACACCTCGATCCTGCAGATCGTGGGCCTCGGCGGGCTGGCGCTGGGGCTGGCGCACCAGCTGCCACCCTCCCCCCATGGCCCCGGCCTGAGGGAGATCCTGGGGATCCGCCGAGCCTCTCCGGGCTGGACGCTGGCGGCGGGGATCGGCGGGCTGACGATCTGGACCTTCCCCAGCTGGTGGGCGACCCGACTCGCCGAGGGCTCAGAGCAGCCGAGCACGGTGGAGCTGATCACCGAGACCCTGATCCAGGATCCCCTCTCCCAGACCTGGCCCCTGATCTTCGCGATCGTCGTGACCGCCCCCCTCATCGAGGAGATCATCTTCCGGGGCTACCTGTGGTCGGTGCTCGGGCACTTGGGCCCTCCGATCCTGGTGTTCCTGGGCTCCAGCGCGCTGTTCGCGCTGTACCACCTCGATCCCCTGCACGTGATCACCCTGCTGCCCACAGCCCTGTTCTTTGGCCTGCTGCGGTGGGGATCTGGATCCATCGGGCCCTGTGTGCTGGCCCACTTCGTCAACAACGCCATCGGGGTGCTGGCCACCCAGCTCTCCCCCGGCGGGGAGGAGCAGCCCCTCGGGCTGCTCCCCGCCGTGCTCGGCCTCATCGTCGCCTATGCCTCGGTCTCCGCGGTGTGGGCGATGAGCCGGAGAACACCCTGATCCACCGCCTCCGCCTGCCTCAGGCCCGCGAGCCCGGGCGCCTCGAGGAGCAGCTCGCGTCCGCAGCGCGCCTGGGCTGTGGCCCCGACGCCATCTCGCCCCTCGAGCTGCTCAGAGCCGCCCACACCGACGACGATCTCGTCCAAGAGACCGACGCGGTGCTGGTCAGCGGCAGCGACCGCTCCAGCGGGCTCGACGACAAGCCCGATCGGATCGAGATCGGCACCTGCACCATCGTACCTGACGGAGGTCAGAGATCGGCGGCCACGAGCGCGGCGATCAGGCCCCCGTACAGCACCACGAACACGACCGCGAACAACAGCATCAGCGTGCTGAAGATCAGCGAGATCATCCCGGTGATCTGCGCGGTGCGCGCGTAGACCTCGGTGACCTCGTCGGGGCTCGACGCCAGGATCCGCCGCCCCGACAACCACGCCACCCCCCCGAGGGGGAGCGCAAGCAACAGGGTCATGTAGCTCGAGCAGGGAGCCACGATACACAACAGCACAGAGACCAACCCAAAGCCCCAGGCCTGCCTCGCGTCCTGTTGGAGCCCTGGGATGTCCGCCGTTTCTGACACCCCCGACCTCCGCTCCATGGGTACAACAGGGTAACCTTCCTCAGCCAGGAGCGTGTGCAGCCCCGTGCAGCTTTTGTTGTCGATCTCCTCCACCGTCTGCGCCTGTGTCCCCATGTTCTGCTTCCTGGCGACGATCTGGTGGCTGGACCGCT
>DRPG01000434.1 GCA_011376105.1 Deltaproteobacteria bacterium | reverse complement strand
GGGGTGCCCCCGGAACAGCTGCGCCCCCCAGAGGCCAGGCAGGAACAGATCGACCAGCCCGTCTCCGTCGAAGTCCCCGGCGATCACGCCGGCTCCCCAGGTCCAGCCCCCCTGAGGGCCCGAGGTGGGCAGCAGCTCAGTGTCCATCTGGATCTGATCCCGCGGCTGGGGATCGGTGCACTCGATCCCCTCAGTGACCTGGAGCTGCACCGCGATCCCCGGCCCGAGGTCCCCCCCGCCCAGCGAGGGATCGGGGACGCGATCGAGCACGCCACCGCCATGACAGGCGACGAACACGACGGAAAAGACTCGCATGCGCGCTCCCGGGATCTCTCGCTGTCTCAAGCGCAAGCTGCAGGCTCGACGCTGTGCTAAGGCTAACCTCGTGCCCGGAGGCTCCGATGAACGAAGAGGTCCCCGAGAACCTGAAGAAGGCTGCCATCTTTCAGCTTGTCTCAGGACTCGTCAACATGTTCGTGCTCCCGACGCTGATCTGGACGGGGATCTCCGTCTGCACGGCGGTGACCTTCGGCTTCGGAGGAGTCCTGGGGATCTGTGGCATGTTCTCGTGCCTCCTCGGCCCGATCGGCATCTTCGAGGTGATCGCGGGTGGGGTCGGGCTGGCGAACCCCAAGTCGGGGGGCCAGCTGATGCGCTTTGCGACCTACGCCGAGTTCGCGAGCATCCTCGGCGGCGGCATCCACTCCGCCGTGGTCGGCTACCTCGTGAGCAACATGCTCGACGACGCCGAGGTCCAGATGTTCCTCGAGGGGTAGCCCGGTTGGATCGAGCTAGATCGAGGAGAAGCCCTCCCCCGAGAGCACCAGGGTGAGCCAGGCGACGAACGATGGCAGCCTCGAGAGCACCGCGACCGAGGCCAGCAGGGTGGTCGGCACGATCACAAACCAGGAGACGCTGGCGAAGCGCTCCAGCGAGCTCATCGTGGCGTCCGGGAGCGGCTCCAGAGATCGATCCCCGCTGTGGCCCCTGGTCCTTGGATCCCGCTCGAGGAACTTCCGGTAAGGCGCCCGCCCCTCGAACACGAGCCACCACAGCACCGGCTCGGGATCGACGGCGCGGACGGCGCGGACGGCGCGCAGCGCCTCAGGCACCCGCACCACCCCGCCGCAGTGATCACAGTGCACCAGCTCCTGCGATCCATCGAGCCGCAGCGGCGCCCCACAGCCCCGACACACGATCGGGGCTCCAGCCTCGATCACCGGCTCTGACGGGCTCTCTCCGGGGTGGGCCCCGGGCTGTGGGCCCTGCGCATGGGCGGGCGCGATCGCCCCCAGCCACCCAGGGTGCAGCCGCATCGCGTCGGAGCCGATCCGATAGCCGGCCGCCTCCCCCCGCGACGAGCGGACCTGGATCGTGCCGGCCTGAGGAGCGCGCACATCCAGCGGCTCGCCGCTCTCGGAGCCCACCGGGTGCCCCGGCGCAACCCACGCCCGGAGGTTGGCCGGCAACCAGGTGGCGAAGGCCTCTGACGAGCTAGGATCGACCCGGATCCCCGAGTGTCGCTTGCCGCTCGAGGCGAACGGGTTCACCTCGTCGATGGCGATGTTGTAGACCTTGCGCCCCTCAGGCTCAGCCCCCATCAGATCGGACACCGCGTGGCACAGCCCCAGCACCGCCCGCCACCCGTCGTCTTCGAACCGCTGCTCGAGCTGACAGCGGACACAGCACACCATGCCCATGCCCTCGAAGTGGTTCAGCGGCGCCCACAGCCCGCAGCCCCGGCACTCGAACTCGAGCTTGAGGGCCGCAAACAGCAACGGCGCCATCGGGATCTCCCGGGCGTGCACCCCCAGCTCTGCGCCGCACTCCTCACAGCTGACCGACTGTGGTGGCGCGTGGACGCCACATCGGCGGCAGATCCGCACAATCCCTCCTGCTGCAGGCTATCCTCAGGGCCTATGCGATTCTTCGACGTCGGGCAGGAGGCCCACGGCTTCATCGCCATCGGGCAGTTCGCCACGGGGGTGCTCGCCCTGGGACAGGTCGCCCATGGGCTGGTGGCCGTGGGGCAGGTGGCCTTCGGCGGGATCGCGATCGGCCAGGTCGCGGTCGGAGGCTTCACCCTGGGCATGGGCAGCGCCGGGCTGTACTACGCCCTGGGCATGATCGGGGTCGGAGGCCGGGGCCGGGGGCTGATCCTCCCCCTGCTGCCGCGCTTGGGCTCGCCAAAGCGCACGCCCCAGCTCGAGCCCTACGCCGAGCTCGCCCGCACCCAGGGCTCAGGCTGGATCCTGCTGACGATGGAGCCCCGCAAGGGCGCTCGGATCGCCCTGTACGAGGGGGAGGAGCGGCTGAAGGCGCTGCGGCTGGACGCCCGGGTCCGGCTGGCCGCCATCGAGGCCACCCCCGCGACGGTCTATGCCCACGTCCGACCCTCCGAGGTGGGGCCGGTGGTGGACCGGCTGGTCCACCGAGATCCCTCTCGGCTGCTCCAGCCCCACTGGTGGCTGCTCTGGGGCGCCCAGCTGGCCGGCCTGGTGGTGCTCGCCGCGATCATCTGGATGGCGGTGGCGGAGCCCCTGCTCAGCGCCCTGCTCAGCTAGCTCCCTCGGGCCAGCCCGGATCCAGCCGGGCCCCCGGATCTAGAGCAGCGAGGTGTCGACCTCGGTCATCGGAGCCTTGCCGACCGCCACCTTCTTCGCGAGCAGCTCCGCCTCGGGCAGGATCAGCTCGAAGAAGTAGCGCGCGGTCTGCAGCTTGCTGCGCTTCAGGGGATCGGCGTCGTCGCGCTCGATCACCGCCCGGACCTGCCGGACCCAGACGTAGCCGAGGGTGACCAGGGCAAACTGGTTGAGGTAGTTGCTGGCCACCGCTCCGATCACCTCTGGATCCCGGCTCGCGGCGGCGCCCAGGGCGAGGGTGGTGGCCTGTAGCCGCTCAGCCTCAGCCTCCAGCGGGCCCGCGAACTCGGCCATTCGAGGATCCGAGGCGCACGAGGCCAGCAGCCTGCCGATCTCAGCCGAGAAGGTCCCGAGCAGCCGACCACCGTGCATCATCAGCTTGCGACCGACCAGATCCAGGGCCTGGATGTGGTTTGTGCCCTCGTAGATCATCGCGATGCGCAGATCCCGCAGGTACTGCTCCACGGGCCAGTCCCGGGTGTAGCCCGCGCCCCCCATCACCTGCATCGCGGTGCTGACGTTGTCAAAGCCCCGCTCGCTGCCGTAGCTCTTGATGATCGGGGTCAGCAGCGCGACCAGATCCGAGGCCCGCTGCCGGGTGGCCTCGTCGGCGCTGTGGTGCATCTGATCGTAGCTCATCGAGATCCAGGCCACGAGCCCCCGCAGGCCCTCGGTGGTGGCCTTGACCTCGAGCAGCATCCGCCGCACGTCGGGGTGGACCAGGATGTTGTCAGCGCCGTGCTCCCGATCCACCTTGGCGGGATCGAGCGAGCGGCTCTGGCGCCGATCCTTCGCGAAGGCCAGGGCCGCCTGATACGCCGCGTCCCCCAGGGCCACCCCCTCGATGCCGACGTTCAGCCGCGCTGCGTTCATCATGGTGAACATCGAGCGCATCCCCCGGTGGGGCTCCCCCACCAGCCAGCCCTTCGCTCCCTCGAGGTTGATCACACAGGTGGGGGAGGCATGGATCCCCATCTTGTGATCGGTGCTGCCGCAGAAGACAGCGTTGCGGGTGCCGTCATCAAGGAACTTGGGGACCACGAAGGTGCTGATCCCCTTGATGCCCGCCGGCGCGTCGGGGAGCCGGGCCAGCACCAGGTGCACGATGTTCTCCGCCAGATCGTGCTCACCAAAGGTGATCCACACCTTGGTCCCGGTCAGCTCGTGGTGATCGCCGCTGGGCACCGCCCGGGTGGTGAGCAGGCCTAGATCGGTCCCACACTGGGGCTCGGTGAGGCACATCGTGCCCGCCCACTCTCCGCTGATCAGCTTCGGCAGCAGCTCAGCCTGCTGCTCAGCCGAGCCATGGGCCTCCAGCGCGTCGATCAAGCCCGCGGTCAGGCCAGTACACATCGAGAAGCTCTTGTTGGACGAGACCAACACCTCCAGCGCCAGGGTCGAGACACAGTGGGGCGCGCCGAGGCCCCCGTGGGCTGGATCGAAGGACAGCCCCCCGAAGCCGTTGCTGCAAAACTCCGTGTAGGCCTCGCGGAAGCCATCGGGCATCCGCACCTCATGGGTCTCGGGATCGTACCGGACCCCCTGGGCGTCGCCCACGCGGTTCAGCGGCAGCAGGATCTCGACGCAGAACTTGCTGTAGGCCTCGAGCAGGCCCATGCTCGTCTCCAGATCGAACTCCTGGAACCGCTCGATGCTGGCGATCTGGCCTGGGTAGTCGAAGGTCTCGAGGAGGAACCTGATCTCGTCGAGGGGAGGAGTGTAGACGTTCACAGCGAGCTCCGGCGCTTGGGGCCAGTGAATGAAGGCTCACTCAGCTAACCGAACGCCGGCCCGCAGGCAGCGCCCCGCCCACGGCCCGCCCACCGAGGCGTCGGAGCCACCCAGAGGCGCTGGAGTGGACGGGGCCCAATCCGAGATCAGGGGCCGGGCACGTGGCCAGTGACCAGCTTTAGCTCGGGGCGCCCGGGCCAGCCCAGGGGAGCCACCGAGGGCTCGAACCCCGCCTCCACCAGCCGCCCCAGGGCCTCGGTTAGGGTGAAGTTCAGGTAGAACATCACGAACGGAGGATCGAACAGCCGGTTCCGCACCCGCATGGCGGCGTTGAAGCCATGGGCCATCCAGAAGCTCCGCCGGGTGGGGGGCGGCGGATCGGCGGTGACAAAGATGAACCGCCCCCCCGGGCGCAGCACCCCGCGGATCCCGCGCAGGAAAGCGGGCTGCTCGGGTCGGGTGATGTGCCCGAAGGCGCCGAAGCAGGTGGCCAGATCGAAGCCCGCTCCGAACGGCATCGCCCTCGCGTCGCCCCGCACCAGCTCCAGCCGACCGCCCCTGGTGCCTTCGAGGCGGTGCGCAGCCTCGGCGAGCATGCCGGGACTGAAGTCGAGCCCCACCACCACGTCGCACAGCGGTCGGAGGTGTCGCAGGGCCGCCCCGGTCCCACAACACACATCGAGGGCGGCCCGCACCGGAGGCCCCGCCTCCAGGTGCTGCACGACCCGCTCAAGGATCGGATCCGGGGTACGGAAGGGGGTCGCGTCGAACCTGGGTGCGAGCAGATCATAGCCCCCCCGGGTCGACGCCATCGCCTGCCAGAACAGCTCCCGAAACCTCGGGCCATCAGGTCCGAACATGAAGTGCTGGTATCCTGCGGCTGCCACACGTCCCATAAACTGACCCATCGCCCCACGATCCGCTCGGAGACAG
>DRPG01000433.1 GCA_011376105.1 Deltaproteobacteria bacterium | reverse complement strand
GCGATCAGCTGAGACAGCTTCCGCCTTTTGTGGCCTGTGATCTCTCGATCGGGCCCCGCGTCGAGCGCACCGGGTGCATCGAGCACCGCCCCGGGCTCTCCGGAGCGCTCGCCCGCCGATCTACTCGGACTCGAACAGGCTCCGGAGCTCGGTGGCGGACAGGGCCCGGAGGAAGCCCCCCTCAGTGCCCAGGGCCGCGTCCGCGAGATCCCGCTTCGCCGACTGGAGATCGAGGATCCGGTCCTCGACGGTGCCCTCGGCCACGAGCTTGATGCTGACCACGGGGCGCTCCTGGCCGATCCGGTGGGCCCGATCGGTGGCCTGGCGCTCCACCGCGGGGTTCCACCAGGGATCGAGGTGGAGCACATAATCAGCGGCGGTGAGGTTCAGCCCGAAGCCACCCGCCTTCAGCGACAGCAGGAACACCGGGGGACCATCGTCATCCTGGAAGGCGTCGATGACCCCCTGGCGATCGCGGGTGGTCCCGTCGAGGCGAACCCAGTCGATCCCGAGGGCGGCGAGGCGCTCCTCCACCCGATCGAGCAGGGTGGTCCACTGGCTGAAGACCAGGGCCCGGTGGCCCTCGGACACGATCTCGACGAGGATCTCCTCCATGCGATCGAGCTTCGCCGCCCCCGCCCCCTGGCCCGCGTCTCCAGGCAGCAGCGAGGGATCACAGCAGGCCTGGCGCATCCGCAGCAGGGCCTCGAGCACAGCCAAGCTGGAGCCTCCGCCCCGGCTCATCGCCGCCCGGACGTCGTGGTGGGCGGTGAGCCGGACGTCCTCGTACACCCTGCGCTGGTGCTCCCCCAGGGGACAGCGCTCCACGATCTCGGTCAGGGGCGGCAGCTCAGTGGCGACCTGCTGCTTGAGGCGCCTGAGCACATAGGGGCGGACCCGGGCCCGCAGCGCCCCCCTCGCCCTCGCGTCGCCGGCCTCGATCGGACGGGCAAACCGCTCCTTGAACGCAGACTCGCTGCCCAGCAGGCCCGGCATCAGGAACCGGAACAGGCTCCACAGCTCCTCGAGGCGGTTCTCCACCGGGGTACCGGTCAGGGCGAGGCGATGGGCGCTGGAGATCCCGTAGGCGGCGCGTGCGGTCTGGCTCTGGGGGTTCTTGATCGCCTGGGCCTCGTCGAGCACCAGGTAGACCCAGGGTTGCCCACGCAGCACGTCGAGATCGATCCGCAGCAGCGCGTAGGAGGTGATCGTCAGCTCGGCGGTTGGATCGAGGGCGCGATCGGGCCCGTGGTAGACGTTGACCCTGAGGGAGGGCGCGAGCCGGCCGGCCTCCAGCGCCCAGTTGCGCAGCACGGAGGTGGGGGCCACCACCAGGTGCCGGCCTCCGGCGTCGAGCATCGCGGCCAGGGCCTGCACCGTCTTGCCAAGCCCCATGTCGTCGGCCAGCACCCCGTTGAGATCCATGTCCCGCAGGAACCGGAGCCACTGCAGCCCGGCGCGCTGGTACGGGCGCAGATCCGCAGACAGCCCCCCGGGGGGCTCGACCTCAGGCAGCCCCTCGCCCCCCTCGAGGAAGGTCCGCAGCCGGCTCAGATCCGGAGGCACGATCGCGGTGGTGTCTTCCAGCAGCTCCACCAGGGCGGCGGTGCTCTGCCGCCCCACCCGGCCGCTGGCGTCGCGGGCCTCCAGCAGCTCCTGCAGCAGCGCGCCGTGCTCGGCAAGCCAGTTGCGCGGCAGAGGCGCCCAGCCCCCGTCCATCAGGGGCACCAGGGAGCGGTTGCCGCGCCAGGCGTCGATCACCGTCCGGGGATCGGCGCTGCCCCGACCCTCCCCGAAGGACACATCCAGCGCCCAGCCGCCCTGCTCCTCCCGCACCTCCACCCGAGGGGTGAGGGACACCTCGTGCACCCGGAAGCGCTCGGGATCCACCCGCCCCTGGACACGGCCCTTCAGCCTGGGCACCTCGAGCTCGAGGAAGTGGACCGCCTCCTCGGGGGGCAGGATCTTTGGGAAGCCCACAGCGATCCCCGTCTGCTCCTGGAACGCCCGGGCCGCGACCCGCTCGGCCGTTGGATCCCGGGCGGGCACCACCGACTCAGACAAGATCGTGAGCTGGTTGCCCGTGGTGACCTTGGCGACGGGAGGATCGCCGTACACGATCTGGGTGTCGATCTTCAGCCCGTCGGGGCGCTCCTCGAGGGAGACCGCCACCCGGGGCACCAGCGCGCCGGTGTCGGGCAGACGATCGGTCTCGATGTCGACCGGAGCACGTTCCTTGAGCCTGGGCACCACCTCGGCCACCAGGGCGGCCACCTCACCGGGCCCATAGGTGACGCCACGCACCAGCATCTTGCGCTGCTCCGCGGTGAGATCTCCGTGGGAGGTGGGCCGGAGCACACCATCGGCCAGGGCTGCCCCCCGATACAGCTTGTCGAGATCCGGGGGCCGGACCAGCTGCAGCTTGAAGCCCTCCCCCTCGTCGCTCACCCGCACCCGGAACGGCAGCGCCTCGGGCTCCACCCGGATCGGCCTCCCGTCGAGGGTGACGTCGGAGTCGGGCTCAAGCACCGCCAGCAGCCTCCGCAACGTCTCGGGGGGCAGGGTCCCGCCGGGGTGCATCACCAACAGGGACTCAGCCTGGACGTCGACGCGGCCCGCGTGCAGGTGCAGGCCCGCCAGCGGCCCGTCGACCACCTGCTGGCTCCCGTCGGGGTGCAGCGCCACCCGCTTGACCTCGAGCCCGGCTCCGTCGCTCTTCAGCACATAGCGGATCT
>DRPG01000432.1 GCA_011376105.1 Deltaproteobacteria bacterium | reverse complement strand
GGGGTGCCCCAGCCGCGCCACCGCCGCCTCCGCCACCGCCTCCGCCTCCGCCGCCGCCTCCGCCACCGCCACCGCCTCCGCTGCCCCGCTCGCCCGCGATGGAGCCGAGGGCAGCCCCCCACACGCCAACCCCGACCCCAGCAGCAGCGCCCCCCAGGCGCTCTGCAGCGAGCGCCGCAGGCTGCCGCCCCATCGCCCGGCCTGGACGCTCTCCGCTGTGCGCTCAGCGCGCGCTCTGGGACAGCTCGCCTCCCTGTGGCCTGGCCGGCTGCTCGATCTGGACACGCTCACCTCCAGCGCGGGCCCACCGCAGGATCGGGGCCAGCCTCTTGGAGGCGCCCGAGCCCGACGACCAGCAGATCTCTGATCCTGGAGGTGACGGACGTCCGTCGCTAGGTGTCGCCGAGGACGATCTGCAGCACGTCGGACAGCCGTCGGGCGACGAGATCACCGTCGATCCCTCCGAAGCCACAGAAGGTCACCCCCGCGTCCTGGGCTGCTCCACGATCGGCCTCGGTGTCCCCTACCATCAGGGCGTCCTCCGGCGACACCCCGAGGCGGGCGGTGGCCAGCAGCACCATGTCGGGGGCAGGCTTGGCCCGGGGGCAGTCGGTCCCGCCGATCCGCACCGGGGGATCGAGGCCCGCCACCCTCAGCAGCGCGTCCGCCAGGGGCTGGGGGGTGTTGGTGACCACGGCGATCCCGACGCCCGCCTGAGCCAGGGCCTCGAACACACCGGCCCCCTCGGGATCGATCTGCATCGCGTCGGCGTGCTCGAGGAAGTGGGCGTCGTACAGGGCCGACAGCTCCTCGACGGTGTGGTGGACGAAGAGGGTTTCGGCGTCCGCCTCGATCCCCTGGCCCCAGATCGACGCAAAGCGGGCCTCGTCCAGCTCGGGGTAGCCCAGCTCCCGGCACAGACGCTCCAGCAGCGCGAACCAGGCCGGGCGGCTGTGGATCAGCACACCGTCTAGATCGAACAGCACGGCCTCGAACGCTGGGCTCACGTCGCCTCCATCCGGGCCACCACCCGCCCCAGCCCCGAGGCCCAGGGCACGGTCCGCCCCACCAGGGCACGCACCGCCGCGGCCACCTCGATCTTCGTGCTGGCCGGCAGGTGCTGGCCGAGGCGCCCGAGCCAGGAGTCAGGCGTGGCCGCGAGCCAGCGCTCGACCATGCCCGCGTCCACCCGCAGCTCACCGGCCAGCGACAGCTCCTCGGCGGTGGCGATCAGGCCCGCCTGCGTCAACACCCCGGCCAGGGCCTCCACGTCGCCGCCGGGCTCAGCCAGCTCAGCATAGATCGCCTCCTCCGCCGAGCTCCAGGCTCCGTGCAGCCCGGGATCCAGCCCGGGCAGGGCCCAGGCGGCGAGCTGCACCAGGCGCTGAGCCCGGGCGGGCTGGGCCACCACCAGGACCAGGCGCCCCCCGGGCGCGAGGAGCCCGGGCAGCACCGCGGCCTCGTCCGCCCAGCCCGCCACGTCCCCCAGAGCGTCTCGCCCCACGAGGCGATCGAACCGCACCGCCTCAGCCCGGGCCGCCTCAGCCAGCTCAGCCAGCCCTCCGATCACCACCCGGGGACGCCTTAGCTCGGGCAAGCCCCGGGCCAGCTCCTCCAGGCCCGCGGCGATGACTGAGTCGGCCGCCCGCGCCCAAGCGTGCCCCTCCGGGGCCCGGCGGACCGCCTCCCACAGCAGCAGCCCGGTGCCCGCGGACAGATCGGCCACCAGGTGGTGACGCTCGACGCCGGCGACCTCGAACACCGCGTCCCGCAGCTGCTGTAGCCGCCCCCCCGCGGCGCCCAGCGAGCGCCGCATCCAGCGCTCCACGTCCTGATCCGCCGACCAACTCAGCGGCTCGCTCAGCGGCTCGACCATCGCCGCGAGCTGAGCCTCCCTGCGGCGCTGGACCTCGTCCCGGATCGAGCCCTCCCACCCCTGCTCGGAGGGACGCCAGAAGATCCGCCCCTGCAGGGCCTCAGGGAGATACTGCTGCGCCACCCAGTGATCGCGGTAGGCGTGGGGGTACAGGTAGCCCTCGCCATGGCCCGAGCCCTTGGCGTCGCGGCTCGGATCCTTCAGGGCGACCGGCACGTCCCCGGTGCGCTCGGACGCCACCGCCGCCAACGCGTCGAAGAAGCCCATGGCGCTGTTGGACTTGGGGCAGGCGGCGAGGAACAGCGTGGCGTGGGCCAGGTGGAACCGACCCTCGGGCATGCCCACCCGATCGAACGCGGCCGCGGCCGCGGTCACCACCGACAAAGCCTCGGGGGCGGCCAACCCCACGTCCTCGGACGCCAGGATGATCAGCCTGCGCAGGATGAAGCGGGGATCCTCACCTGCGTAGACCATCCGGGAGAGCCAGTATAGGCTGGCGTCCGGATCCGAGCCCCGGATCGACTTGATGAACGCGCTGATCGTGTCAAAGTGGGCGTCCCCCTCTCGATCATAGAGCACCGCCCGGCGCTGGATCGACTCCTCGGCGACCCCAAGATCGACGACGATCCGCCCCTGATCGTCCTCGGGGGTGGTCTCCACCGCCAGCTCCAGCGCGTTGAGCAGGGCCCGGGCGTCCCCATTGGCCACGTCGACCAAGTGCTCCGAGGCCGCGGGCTCCAGGATCACCCGACGCGCGCCGTAGCCTGCGTCCGCGGTCAGGGCCCGCCGCAGCACCGCGTGGAGATCCGAGTCGGACAGGGGCTCCAGGCGGAACAGCCGGGATCGGCTGACCAGGGCCTTGTTGACCTCGAAGTAGGGGTTCTCGGTGGTGGCCCCCACCAGGATCAGGGTCCCGTCCTCGACCCAGGGCAGCAGCGCGTCCTGCTGGGCCTTGTTGAACCGGTGGACCTCGTCCACGAACAAGATGGTGCGCTTGCCGAACAGCTCAGTGCGCTGGGCCCGGGCCCGCTCCACCGCCGCCCGGAGATCCTTGATCCCCGCGAGCACCGCGTTGATCGCGACGAACCGCGCCGAGGTGCGGTTGGCGATCACCCGGGCCAGGGTGGTCTTGCCGGTGCCCGGGGGCCCATAGAAGATCACCGACGAGAGCTGATCGGCCTCGATCGCACGCCGCAGCAGGCGACCGGGGCCCACGATGTGCTGTTGACCAGCGATCTCATCGAGGGTCCGGGGCCTGAGCCTCGACGCCAGCGGCTCATCAGCTGCCTGCATCGACGCCTTTCCTCACAGGGGCGTCCAGACCCCACCGGGACCCGCACAGGCCACAGCCGCATCCTGAGGCTTCCAGAAGCCTTGGTAGAACCAGGTGGTGGTGGAGAAGCCCGTGTCTCCGTCGATCACGCACTGACCGATGGAGCCCGGGGGGCAGCTTGGGGCGAGGGTGCCGGTCTCACAGCTGCTGATGATGTCGGCCTCAGTCCACCCCCCCCCATCGTACAGGACACAGTCACCGTCGACCTCGGAGTCGTCGCAGGCCCGCAGGAACCCACCGGTGGTGGAGCCCTCGTCGTCTCCACCGCAGGCGCCGAGGCACAGCACACACAGGACAGAAAGGCGCACGGGCCCCCTCCAGCTCGAGACCCGGACATGCTACAGCGCGAAGGGCCCGCTGCGCATCAGGGTCGACAGCTTGAGCCGCTGCTCGGGGGACAACAGGGCGTGGATCCGCTCGATCGTCGAGATCGTCGCGTCGCGCTCCCGGGTGGCGGCGGTGACCCGGACCTCAGCGGCGGAGGCCAGCGCGGCCGCATCCAACACGTCGCCTGAGATCAGATCAGCCAGCGTCGAGCTGGCCCGGCGGCGATCGAGCTCGGCCTGCTCGCGCTCGAGGCGGAGATCCCCGAGGATCTTCGCGACCTCGGCGGTCTGGGCGTCGTCGAGGGTGAGGCGCTCGATGAGGAGCCGCAGGGGCCGACGCAGACCAGGCCCCCGCCCCCCCGGGCGCCGGCGGTGGGCGCGGTGCTGGTGACGGCGTGGGTGGCGCGCACTACGGCGGTGACAGTCGTACATCTTCTGCTCCCGCTCGTCCGGGCGAGGCCTCGGACGGGGTTGGGTTATCGCGCGGGCCAAGCTGCCTCGCGCACCCCAGACGCTGCGCACCCTGGCCCAGACGTCAAGCCCCGGATCCAGGCTCGGGGGTCGGGCGGGGGAGGCTCGGGGGTCGGGCGGGGGAGGCTCGGGGGTCGGGCGGGGGTCAAGGGGCTGTAGAGCAGCCCCGCCCAGGGGACAGTGGCGCTGCGGACGCGCCGCGGGCATCACGTTGTGTCACGGCGGTGGCACATCTGGCGCTGTAGACCGTCTAGACCTCGACCTGATCCCCGATCCTGCGCCCAACCCATCCATGTCTCGTGCGGAGGCCCAGGCTCGGGGATCGGGCGACTATGCGGCGTCGAGGAACCCCTCGGCCTGCTCGTACAGCCCCAGGGTGTCGTCGGGATCGAGCCTGAGCACGGCGTACCAGGCCGCCCGGGCCGTCGAGAACGCACCCGAGCCAGGGGGGGACTTCAGGACGGTCAGGGCCAGGGTGAGCACGTCCTCGACCACGTCCTCATCAGCCTCCGCCCGGGCGACCCCCGCGGCCAGCGCAGCGATCGCCATCCAGTCGTTGTACACGCTCCCCATCGCCCACAGCGCGTCCCGGTGAGACCCCTCCCAGCCAGGATAGGCCGCGAGCACGAAGGCGACCGCGTGCTGCACCCGCCACAGCCAGCGATGCACCGCCACCCCCCCGGGGGCCGGGGGGGGATGCAGCGCAGTCGCCAGCAGATCATCGATCGCTGTGGGCCCGAGCTCGTGGGCCAGGCGGGTGGCCCGCCCCAACCACAGCCCCGCGCTGTAGTCGTCGCTCGCCAGCTCAGCGACGGACGCCGCGATGCTCCGATCGGGGGGATCGAGGGCTGGACGCGGCAGGGTCTGATCCCAAGCCCACAGGCGCCAGCGGGTCTCGACCAAGGGCTCCCGGGGATCGGGCTCGGGGACCTCCATGACCCGGATCGTCACCCCGGGCATGGCCAGCATCGCCGCCCACAGGGTGCTGGGCCCCTCGAGGTGGCTCACCCCGAGCACCGACACCGCGCCGCTCTGATCCAGCAGCCGCGCCGTGGCGTCGGTGGGGGGAGGCAGGTAGCCCAGCCATGGGGTCGCCCGGGCCCGGGCCCAGCGCGCCCGGCGGTTGCCGCGCTGCGCCAGCGCCCAGCGTGACAGCTCCCGCCACCGCGCGGTGGTTGGATCCGCCATCCAGTCGAGGTACCGGATGGACGCCTCAGCCCAGGGCTGCCCCGGGCGCCGCTGCAGCGCAGCGGCGTAGCGCTCCCGGGCCTGGGCGTGGTGGTGGCGCTCAAACAAGGTGTCGCCCCAGTCCAGCAGCACCGACGCGTCCTTGGGATCGAGCCGCAGCGCGACCTCCCAGGCGGCCTCGGTCTCGTCCCAGCGGGCCTGGGCCCGCAGCGCGTTGGCCAGGGTCACGTAGCCCATCCACGAGGGGGCCGACGCCACCGAGCGCTGAGCCAGCTCCACCGCCCGCGGCAGGTCTCCGCTCCTCCGGGCACCGATCGAGCCGAGCCAGGCCAGCTCGGCGTCGTCGGGGTATGCCGCCAGGGCCCGGTCCACCACGGTCTGCAGCGCCAGCTTCCAGGTGTCCTCCTGCTCGATCTTCAGCAGGGGCTGCAGCGAGGCGAAGATCTGCTCAGCGCTGGGCAGGGGCCAGGCCCGGGCCCACACCAGGTAGGGCACCGACGGCACCGCCGCGGCGATCCGGCACAGCAGCGACACCGCCTCGGCGCTCCGCCCAGCCAGCGCCAGCGCCCGGGCCCGGCAGGCCGCGGTCCCGAACCAGATCCCTTGAGACATCGGGAACAGCTCGATCAGCTCCGATCCCGCGAGCTGGGACAGCCGCTCGAACAGCTCCAAGTAGGCGTGGGCCAGAGGATCGGCGGCCAGCAGGCCGGCCATGTGGTGCGCAGCGTGAGGCAGATCTTGACGCTGGATGGCCGACCGGACGACGTCCGCCTCTTGCTCTGGGGTGAGATCGTCGGGGTTGTTGGCCATCGTGGATCTCCAGCAGGAGCGCAAGCATCTAACCGGACATCCACCACCACCCCATCCCGGGGGAGCCCGGCGGTGCGGATCTGCTGAAGATCGAGACCTCCCGCGGCCTGCGCCGGCCCAGGCCGAGGGCTCGCTAGAACACCATCGAGGTGGCGGAGCGCCGTGCGTCAGCGGTGAACGCGGTGACGCCACCGAAGGCTAGGTTGGGCAGATCCATCAGATCGCCCTTGCTGATCCCCATCAGCCCCATCGACATGGTGCAGACCCGGAAGGTGACCCCAGCCTCGATCGCCGACTGCATTAGCTCGTGCAGATCCATGATGTCCTGCTGGCGCATGAAGTAGCGCATCATGCCCAGGCCAAGCCCGCCCATGTGCATCTTGGACATCTTCTGCCGGTAGGGCCCGGCGGGCATCATCCACCTCATGATCCGCTGGAGGAACGCGACCAGCGGGGGGGCCCGGCCGGCCTCGCTCCGCCTCGGGCGGGTGGTCCGCAGCAGGTTGACGCCCCAGAACGCAAAGTAGATCTCGACCTCCATGCCCTGGGCGGCCGAGGCGTTGGCCACCATCATCGCGGCCATCAGGCTCTCGAAGTCGTTGCGCAGGACCAGCAGGGTGGTCCGATCTTCCCGGGGGGGGACAGAGAGCTCGCGCTCCTGGACCTCGGGGGTCGACAGCTCGCCCGGAGCCCGGGGGATCGAGTCGGGCTGGGAGCGCAGCAGCTGGCCCCGCACCACGTTCCCGTCTACCTCGACGCCGCGCAGCTGCACCCCGGTGATCTGAGCCCAGCCCGCCAGGCGCTCCCTCAGGGAGACGTCCGCCACGAAGTCGACCACCGGCTGCTCGATCAGGGCCGACGACAGTCGCAGCAGCCCGTCGGTGGGGGACAGCCCCCGGGCGTCGATCCCTGGCTCAAGGCCCACCGGACCCACCGACGGATGGGACGGATGGGACGGATGGGACGGATGAGAGCGCGCAGCGCTGGAGCGCAGCGGCGAGGCCAGCGGGGGCCGGCTGCGGGGAGGGGTGGAGTGCCGCAGCACCTCGGACACCGGCGGGGGCGCGCTGTGCGGCGGGGGCGCGCTGTGCGGCGGGGGCGCGCTGTGCGGCGGGGGCGCGCTGTGCGGCGGGGGGCTCGAGCCCACGTCCACCGGCGCCAGGGTCTGTGAGGTCCCGACCCTGGGGGGCTCCAGCACCGGCCGGGCCCCTCCGATCGCGATCAGGGCCTCGGTCCGGCGCCCCTGGGCGTCGTCGAGGCGCTCCAACGACAGCAGCTCGGTCTGGGTGGTGTTCACCCAGGCCTTCAGATCCACCGGGAAGTCGTCGTCATCGGCCTGGACATACAGCAGCGTGGGCCGTCCCCCCGAGCCCTTGAAGACCTTGGAGATGGCCAGGATCGGCGCCGGACAGCGCATCCCCCGGCAGTCCAGCCGCACCTCCTCCACGACCCCGTCCTCTCCGCTCCCGAGCGCGACGGCCTGTCGCACGAGGCTGTCGGGCTCGGCCTCCGACGCCCCGTTCGCCGCCAGGACGGCCCGGAAGAACTCTCCGTCTGAGTGCTCGATCCGCACGAGGGTGGTGCTGGTGCTGCGGCACCAGGCCTCGACGTCGGTGGGGAAGTCCGAGTCGTCGGCACAGACCTCGATGAACGCGGGGGCACCAGCGAGGGAGCGGTGGACCTTCGAGACCTCCAGGATCGGCGCCGGACAGCGCATCCCTCGACAGTCCACCGGGATGTTCTGAGTGATCATGGGGTGCTCCGTGCGAGGGTGGGGGGCGGCGTGCCCACCTCGATCCGGATCGCGCTCGCGAGGCGCAGCCGTACCTCTTCATCGGAGGCGGGGAGCACGATGTGGGTCGAGACCTGGCAGAAGGCCTCGGCTGAGGCCAACAGCTCAGCGTTGTAGTGGGTCGAGACCAGCAGGCGACGGACCCGGGGGGTGCTCCGCAGGGCCGCGAGCACTGGATCCGCGAGCAGCACGTGCATGTCGCCAAAGACCAGCACATCGGGCAGCGGTGTGTGCTCGGTGCCCATGACCTCCACGATCGACTCGCGTCGCCGGGAGGACAGGAAGCACAGATCCAGCTCCTTGGTGAGATCCTGGAGGGTGATCCGGACCACCTGGCTCCGCAGCGCAGGATCATCTGCGAGCACCCAGATCCGGGCAGGACTGCGTCGGATCATGAAGTCGAACCCGCAGCGGGGACACACGGCGCGCGCACCGCCCTCGGGGACCTTCGAGGCCTCGACGCGGTACTGGACCCGGCAGGATGGACAGGAAGTCTCCACGGTCACCCCGGTGTGTCGTGGGAGGTCAGCATCGCATGATCTCGTCCGGCGCTGGTCTCTCTGTGGTCTCACCTCCTCTGGAGACTGGTCAACGGCGCGAACCCCGATCTCCGGGACCTTGAAGGTTATTCGCTCTGTGATGAGAGACTTTTCCAGGGACGAAATTATCGCTCCAGGGCCCCCAGAGCTCAGAGCCGCCCCCCATCAGGCGCGCCCCCATCAGGCGCGCCCCCATCAGGCGCGCCCCCATCAGGTGCGATCAGGGACAGGAGCTCCGACTCGAGGGCTTGGGCGTCGGAGAACCCGAGCGCCTCCAGGGCTCCGGTGTAGGCGCGATCGAAGAAGATGTATGACAGCAGATCGGCGTCGGCGCCCTCCCCCGAGGCGATCCGCTGCATCATGACCCCCATGGCCCCGCTCACCCGGGGCGGGCTGCTGCGGAAGACCTCCTGCGCCAGCTCACCGACGTCGATGGAGGGGGCGATGAAGAGGACCTCGAGCTTCCTCAGCCCGAGATCCCCTCGGATCCGGGCCTCGAAGTCTGGACCGTAGCGCGTGCGCCCCCACTCGATGAAGGCGTTGATCTCCTCAGCGTCGAACAGATCCTGCTCGATGGGATCGAGGAGCATCGCGTTGAGGGTCTTCCCCACGAGGAAGGGCAGGCTCGGGACCTGGACAGGACGCGACTGATCATGGGCCCTGCGCTTGACGCTGATCACGATCACTCGATCAGCACCAGACCGGATCACGGGCCTTAGGGGCGTGTTCATCCGCAGCCCACCGTCGACCAGCAGGCGCTCGCCGACCGGGATCGGGGGGAACAGCAGCGGCAGCGCAGCGCTCGCCAGGGCGTGCACGGCCCGGACCTCGGTGTGCACGAGCTCGACCCCGGGTCGGGTCCGCCAGCGGGGGGGTTCTCGGCTCTCGATGAACAACACCTGGTTGCCCGTGCGCAGATCGGTGGCCCCCACGATCCACACCACGCCGTCTTCCTGGACCGCTCGCCGGATCCGGTGCCGGGGGAAGCTGCGCAGCACCATGCGCCGCAGCGGCGCAGGATCGGCGAGCGCGAACGGCCCCCCCCGGAGGGCGTCCCGCACCGTCCGGAACAGATCGCCGTAGCTGACGCCGTAGATGTCCGGGATCTCGAGCTGCTGGTAGATCCGGGACAGCCAGCGCAGCCCTGCTGGATCCCGGCCCGCCACGAACGCACCGTTGAGGGCACCGACGCTGGTGCCGGCGACGATGTCGGGCCAGGGAGGGGTGCCGATCCGCTTGGGTAGCTCGGTGAAGAGGTACCGCAGCACCCCCGCCTCGTAGGCCCCCCGGGCCGCGCCTCCGGCGAGGACCAGGCCGAGGGTGGAGCTGGAGTCACCCATCACGCCCCCCCGGGGCGGCGACGCAGCCCACGGTTGCGCTGTGCCTCCTCGCGGGCTCGCTTCTTCGTCGCCGCCCAGCTACAGATCGGGCAGGTCGACAGATCGTGGTACAGCGCGGGGCAGCGCTCGCGGCCAAAGTAGATAAACTGCAGGTGCAGCTCGTTCCACCGTGCCTCGGGGAACGCTGCCTTGAGGTCCCGCTCGGTCTGCGCCACGGAGGTCCCCCTCGAGAGCCGCCAGCGCTCGGCCAGCCGGTGGATGTGGGTGTCGACGGGGAACGCGGGCACCCCGAAGGCCTGCGACATCACCACCGAGGCGGTCTTGTGCCCCACCCCGGGCAGGGCCTCCAGGGCCTCGAAGCTGGCGGGGACCTGGCCCCCGTGCACCTCCAGCAGGATCCTCGAGAGCCCCGACAGGGCCCTCGCCTTGCGGGGGGCCAGCCCGATCTGACGGATGATCCCCTGGATCTCCTCAACCCCAAGGGCGGCCATCCGCTCAGGGGTGGACGCCCGGGCGAACAGCGTAGGGGTGACCTGGTTGACCTTCTTGTCGGTGGCCTGGGCCGACAGCACCACCGCCACCAGCAGGGTAAAGGGATCGGTGTGCTCGAGGGGGATGGGGGGGTGGGGATACAGCTCGTCTAGGATCGACATGATCCGGAGCGTTCGTTCAGCCCTTCGCACGAGAAAACCCCTGTGGCACAGCCCCGGGTATCACGGGCCGGACGGCGACGGGTTAGCCAGGGCGGATGCTGTGGTTCCTCTCCTCGATGGCCGTCGCCCTGCCCGATCTGTCCAAACCCCACCACACCCAGCTCCGCAGCCCCCAGGACGCGGCCGTGGTGGTGGGGATCGAAGACTACTTCCAGCTCCCGGACGTGCCCGGGGCCCGGGCCGACGCGGTCCTGATCGCAGATCTGCTCGCCGAGACCCGTGGGATCCCCCGATCCAGGATCCGGGTGCTCACCGACGGCGCTAGCCGCGAGCAGATCCTCGCCGCGGTGGACGAGGCGGCTGCGCTGGCGCCGGGGGCGGCGGTGTGGCTATACTTCGCCGGCCACGGCGCGGCCTCGCCCAGCACCGGTGAGCGCCTGCTGCTCGGCGACGACGCCCGACCCGATCTCGCGGTGTTCGAGCTCAGAGCCGTCGCCGTCTCAGAGCTCGTCGATCGGCTGACCGCCGGCGGTGCCTCGGCGATCCTGCTGCTCGACACCTGCTACACCGGCCTGTCCCGCAGCGGCGATCCCTTGTTCGGCAAGCGCTTTGCGATCCCCTCCGCCATGGCCTCGCCGAGCCCGAGCGCGCTGATCTGGACCGCCACCTCCCCGGGGGAGTGGTCCGGCACGCTGGCGGGCACCGATCATGGCGCGTTCACCTGGGCCGTCGCCGGGGCGCTGCGGGGCTGGGCCGACGCCGACGCCGACGACACCGTCGACGCCGCCGAGGCCTCCGCCTGGGTCAGCGATGCGCTGTCCACCCTGCAGGTCACCGATCAACACCCGGTGCTCGAGGCCAGCGATCCAGGCGCCTGGGTGCTCACCCGGGGCAGGCTGGAGCCAGCCCCCGAGCTGCACCCCGAGGCCATCACCCCCTCCGACGACTACCTCGCCGGCCTCGAGGCGGTCGCCGCGAAGCAGGCGGAGCTGACCCGGGCCCACGCCGAGCGCACCGAGGCCGCGATCGCCCGTGATCAGGCCGAGGCCACCGCTGAGTGGGAGCGCCTGCGCGCGATCGAGGGCGCCGATCCAACGACAGCGCTACAGGGCTTCCAAGCCTTCCTCGGGCGCTGGAGCGATCACACCGTGTCGGTCGATGGCGTCGACGAGCCCGCGCCGATCCTCGAGGTGGATCACGCTCGGGAGAGGGTCCGCCGGATCGCCCTGGCGCTCGCGATCCCCGGCCAGGGGATCGAGCCCCCGCTGGTGCCGGTGCCCGAGCTCCCCGGCCGATGGACCGACGCCACCGGCGCCGTCTTCCGCAGGCGGGAGCTGTATCCCCTGGTCGCCGCCACCTCCCCCGTCTGCGCCGAGCAGGTCCGCTACGAGCGGCGCTCCCGCGCAGCGGCGGGGGTGATGTGGAGCACCATCTTCGGAGGCGCCCTGGTGGGGGCGAGCCTGCTGGTGAGCGATCCCCAGCTGACCACCACCACCAACGCCACCGGCGACAGCGAGATCTCCAGCATCGGCCCCATGGGGATCGCCGGCTTCAGCGTGATGACCGCTGGGGTCGTAGGGGGGATCGCCGTGCCCCTCGCGATGATCGGAGGGGTCGACGGCAGCGTCGATGGGTTCGAGCCCTGCCTGCGACAGGCCACCGAGCCCCGCTGAGCCCCCAACCCTCGCCTCAGGGCGCCCCCGTGCCGGCCCCGCTGTTCAGGCGCGCAGGCGCTTCCTCGCCCGCATCGCCACATCGAACAGACGGTGGTAGAGCAGCGGTCTGGTGTGTTCATCCTTGGGCTGGTAGGCATCGGTGACGTAGGGGACGTACATGCTGACCCGCAGCGAGGGCCAGCCCTCAGCCGGGTTGGGCGCGACCCGGTGCCAGGTGCGGCCGTCGTGCACCGTCAGATCCCCGGGCCAGGTCTCCACAGCGATCTCGCGTGGATCCGGGCGGTGGTACACGAAGTAGGGCTTCTTGAACAACGTGGAGAACACGCCCTGGTTGTGGGTGCCGGGCAGGATCCGCAGCCCCCCCTGCTCGGGCCGGACCCGGTGCAGGTGGAGCCCCACGTTGAGCTGGGGATCGGGCATCCGCCAGTTGTAGAACACGTCGCGCAGCCCGTCGGTGTGCCATCCCACGCCGGGGCGGAGGCTGCCGGGGTGGTTGAGGTAGCGGTTGAGCACCACCCCGTCTTTCTCCCGATCCCCCACCCTGGCGTCCTCGCCGACCAGCTGGCGCACAGGCTCAAACCGCTCGTCCCGCACGAACTCGTGGATGAACTCCGAGAACACCGAGGTGAACGCCAGCCGCTGCAGGTAGGGCTCGCCCTCCGGATCGCTGCCGATCCAGATCGGCACCCCGAACACCGCCTCGCGCTGCTCGGAGATCAGCCGGGCCTGGACCTGATCCGCCTCGTCGAGGATCCGGGCCACCTCGGCCTCGGAGGCCACCCGATCGAACACCAGGTAGCCATGGTGATCCAGGAACGCTCGCTGGATCGGGGTGACCTGGGGACCGAGGTGAAACCGTACGTCCAACGGTAGATCCATCGCCAGGGCGATCGCGTCCTCGGGACCGAGCTCCAGCAGCTCCGTCTCGTCCAGGGGCTCCGGGGGGACGTCGTGCACGGGGACCTCCAGCCCTCAGGGTCTAATCAAACGATCGTTTAATCGCAAGATCGGAGCGGAGAGGTGGTCTGCATCGGCGCCTGGAGGTCTCTGTGCAACTGGAGCTGGACGCCCCCGACGCGATCCCTGTCATGCCCTGAG
>DRPG01000431.1 GCA_011376105.1 Deltaproteobacteria bacterium | reverse complement strand
GAGACCACGCAGAGGCACCGTGACGTGCTCCCCCCCCACGAAGCGATCCGCTGCGGGCAGCCGAAGAGCCGCGGAGGGCTGCCGCTCAGGCGGCGGCGGACTTCGACTTCTTCGACTTCTTCTGGCGCGCCTTGTGGCGCGCCCGGGCGTTCTTGTTGGAGCAGGCCCGCGTGCAGTACTTCGAGTTGGACCGCCTCGGCTTGGTGCAGCCGGGCCAGGCACACTCCTGATCAGCCACCCCCGCCCCGTCGATCGGGGGCGGCGTGGTGACCACCTCCCTCGACGACTCCTGGACCCGGGCACGCCAGCGCCGATCCTCCTCCTCTCGCTGGCGGATCTGCTGCTCAGCAGCCTCGCGCTGGCGATCCTCCACGAGCCGCCTGCGGGACTCAAGGCGCCCACGGAGCTCCGCGACCTCCTCCAGCTCCTCCAGCGGAGGCCCCGGATCGAGGGCCACATCGGAGGCGCTCGACGTCGACTCGTAGGCCTTCTTCTGGCGCTCGTACTCCTTGACCAGCTGTTCCCCGAACATCTGCTTGCCACATCGGCAGTGGTAGACCAGCTCGAAGGCCTGAGCCACCGCGCCGAAGGTTCGATTGTCCCGCTCTACGCTGTAGTCGAAACTTTCGCACTTGGGGCAGCGCATCTTGAACGCCATCTTGGACAGCTCCGGGAGGGGGGATTGCAGTTCACGCTGGACCGCGGCAGGGGAGGGATCTACGATCGGAATGTCCCCACACCCGCTCTCTTGAGATCATGGTGTGGAGTTCATGGGTAGATGTGAGCCGCGATCGGAGATCGCGCCGCAACCCTATCTCAACCCTCCCCGCTCCTCCCCCGGCGCGGAGGCGTCAGCTAGAAAGCATGGGGATCGTGAGCTGCAGCGCGGGGGCTTGGGACAGGACCCGGGTCGTGCGTGACGCCCGCTTGACAATCGGAACATCCCCGTCGTACAGCGACCGCCGACCGTCCATCCCCGGGAGCCACCATTGGGTGATCTTGTCCTCGCCATCGACCAGGGAACCACCGGCAGCACCGCGCTGCTCATCGACGAGCGCGTCGCTGTGTTGGCCAAGGTCAACGTGGAGTTCCCCAACTACTACCCCCAGCCGGGCCACGTCGAGCACGACATCGGCGAGATCTGGCAGAGCGTGGCGGAGGCGGTGACCGGGGCCCTGGCCCAGGCCGGCGTCACCGCAGACCGGATCCAGGCGATCGGGGTCACGAACCAGCGCGAGACCTCCCTGTTCTGGGATCGGTCGGGCCAGGCCATCCACCGGGCCCTGGTGTGGCAGGATCGGCGCACCGCGGACCGGTGTCGGGCCCTGGCCGAGGCCGGCCACGAGGATCTGTTTCGGGAGCGCACCGGCCTGGTCCTCGATCCCTACTTCTCGGGCACCAAGGCCGAGTGGCTGCTCGATCATGTCGAGGGGGCCCGGGCCCGGGCCGAGGCCGGCGAGCTGATGTTCGGCACCATCGACACCTACCTGTGCTGGCGTCTGTGCGGAGCCCACGTCACCGATCCCTCGAACGCCTCGCGCACCCTGATGTTCGATCTCCACCGCCAGGGCTGGGACGACGAGCTGCTGCAGCTCTTGAGGGTGCCCAGGGCCGTGCTGCCGCGGGTGGCCGACTCCTCCGAGCGCTACGGGACCACCCGGGGCCTATCGTTCCTGCCCGACGGCATCCCCGTGGCGGGGCTGATCGGCGATCAACAGGGCGCGCTGTTCGGGCAGGCCTGCTTTGCGCCGGGCCTGGCGAAGTGCACCTATGGGACGGGTGCCTTCATCCTGATGAACACCGGCGAGCACCCCACCGCGTCGGAGCACGGCATGCTCACCACCGTCGCGTGGCGCCTGGGGGGGGAGACCACCTATGCGCTGGAGGGCAGCGCGTTCGTGGCGGGGGCGGCGGTACAGTGGCTGCGCGACGGCCTCGGCCTGCTCACCACCGCGGACGAGATCGAGGCCCTGGCCGCCAGCGTCCCCGACTCGGGGGGGGTCACCTTCGTGCCCGCCCTGACGGGCCTCGGCGCCCCCCACTGGCGCCCCGACGCCCGGGGGATCATCACCGGCATCACCCGGGGCACCACCCGGGCCCACATCGCCCGGGCCACCCTCGACGGCATCGCGCTGCAGATCGACGAGCTCCTGCAGGCGATGAGCCAGGATCTGGGCGCTCCGCTCGCCGAGCTGCGCGTCGACGGAGGTGCGAGCGCCAACGATCTGCTGATGCAGCGTCAGGCCGATCTGCTCGGGGTCCGCTGTGTGCGCCCCAGCGTGCTCGAGACCACCGGGCTGGGCAGCGGGCTGCTCGCTGGCCTCGCGACGGGCCTGTGGTCCTCAACCGATGAGGTGGCCCGGGCCTGGGCCGAGGATCGGAGCTTCGAGCCCGCGGGGGATCCCGAGGAGCTAGAGCAGACCCGACGGCGCTGGCGCCAGGCGGTGACCCGGGCGTAGCCAGGCCCTGATCCCTACTCGAGGCGGATCCGGGGATCCACCAGGGCGTACAGCAGATCCGCCAGCAGGTTGAAGGCCACGTACAGCACCGCCCCGAGCATGGTGAAGGCCTTGACCACCGGCAGATCCGAGGCCTGGATCGCGGTGTACAGGGTAGATCCAAGCCCGGGGATGCCGAAGAACACCTCAAGGAGGAACGAGCCGGTGATCAAGAACGGCACCGCGATGGTCAGCCGGGTAATGATCGGGATCAGGCTGTTGCGGAGCACGTGCAGCACCATCACCCTCCCCTCCCCCAGGCCCTTGGCCCGGGCGGTGCGGACGTAGTCCTGGCCAATCTCCTCGAGGATCACGGTGCGGAAGTACCGGACGTCGGTGCCGACGGACAGGGAGACCCAGATCAACACCGGCAGGGCCACAAACACCACCGCCCCAGGGCCATAGGCATAGCCCCACACCGGAAACCACTTCCACTGATCCGCGATCAACCACTGCCCCAACAGGATGTACACCAGGGAGCTGATCGAGATCCCAGCGATGGCCAGGGCGGTGACCGTGCGATCGAGGACCGAGCCCCGGAACAGGGCCACCACCAAGGAGATCGAGATCGCCAGCAGCGCCCCCAGGGTGAACGCAGGTACCGACACCGACAGGGTCGGGCCCATGCCCCGGAGGAAGATCTCGCGCACGGGCGTCTCATCGGACCACGATCTCCCAAAGTCCAAGGTCAAGGTCTGATATAGGAATGAGAGATACTGGCTGAAGAAGCTCCCGGACAGCCCCAGCTCCTGCCTCAGAGCCTCCACGTCGCCTGGATCGGGGTTCTTTCCGAGCTTGATCGCGACCGGATCCCCACCGGCGACGTGGAACAGGAACAAGGTGATCAGCGCCACCCCCAGCAGGACGGGCACCGAGTAGGCCAGCCTCCGGATCAGGAACCGGATCAAGCGCGCCCCCGCAGGGCGGACAGCCCGATCAGCGAGACCAGCCCCAGCAGCAGCGCCGCCGCAGGCCACAGCACCGGCCGGTTCCACTCGGCCACCAGCCGATCCCGCAGGGCGTCGTCGACCCAGACATAGCGCAGGTGCTGATCGTGGACCTCGGTGTACTTGTAGCCCCCCAGCCAGGCGTGGGAGAGGTTGGGCCGGATCCGGTGGGTGCGGGTCACCCACGGGACCTGATCGCTGACGATCCGGGACATCCGCTCGTACAGCTCGGTGCGCTCAGGCCCAGGCTGCAGGACCGCCGCGGCTTCGTACAGCGCGTCGAACTCGGGATCGGCGAAGTTGGCGGAGCCCACGCCGGGGGCCCGGTTCGGCCCGTACAGCAGCTGCAGGATGTTCTGTGCGTCGGGGTAGTCGAGGCCCCAGGCCAGCGACGCGATCTGGAACCGCTTGTTCCGCATCTTCTCGGTCATCTGGGGGAACGTGTTGACCACCACGTCCACCTCGACGCCGATGCGGCGCATCTCGTCGACGAAGCGACTGGCGAAGGCCCGGTTGGTCACCGAGCTGCCGGAGCTCTCGAAGGTCAGCCGCAGAGCCTCGCCCGTCGCCGGATCGATCCCGCCGGGGTAGCCCGCCCGGGCCAGCAGCTCGCGGGCCCGCTCGACGTCGGAGTGGCCATCGTCTCGATGGTAGGGGTGGTAGTCGGGATCGCGGCCCGCCACGCCTGGCGGGATCAGGCTGGTGGCCACCAGCGCCTGCCCCGCGTACAGCTGCTCCACCGTCCAGCGGTGATCGTAGGCCACCGCGATGGCCCTGCGGACGTCGACGTTGGACAGCAGGGGATCCTCTGTGTTCAGGCAGGCATAGACGGTGCCCAGCTCAGTCCAGCGCTGCACCCTGACCCCGCGGGCGATCAGCTCGTCGGACAGGCCTCCCCGGGGCAGAGCCTCAGCCACGTTGTCCTTGGGGGGGTTGACCAGATCCGTGTAGCCGTTGCGGAAGTAGAGCCACCGAGGCTGGTCCTCGAGGATGAACCGGACCTCGATCCCGTCGAGGAGCGGGATCCGCTCCCCTGCGCGCTGGAGCAGCCCAGACGCCTCGTCCTCCTCCCACCCCGGGTAGCGCTGCCCGGGGAGCCGGACCGGATCGGGGACCCGGACCTCCCGGTAGTCCTCATTGCGGACGTAGCTCGCGCCGTAGACCGGGTTGTACGACGTCACCCGGAACGGACCGGTGCCCACGGGGTGACGCCGGAAGGCCTCGCCATAGTGCTCGACACACTCCCGGGGGTAGATCGCCAGCTGTGGCATGGCCAGCACCCACAGCAGCTGGGGGTAGGGCTGGGTCAGGGTCAGCCGCAGGGTGTGATCGTCGAGGGCCTGCACCCCGGCGATCTCAGCCTCGTCGATGCCGTGCAGGCCGTCGGGCAGCCCCCGGGCCCGGGCCTCGGCCACCGCAGCCTCCATCGCCCCGCGCCACTCGGCCATCCCCTCCAGCTTGCCCCGCAGCAACCACAGGCTGCGCGACCGGGTGCTCGGGTGGGCGAACCGCTCGATGGCGTACACCACGTCGTGCGCGGTGACGGTGCGATCGGGGGAGGCCAGGCAGGTGTCTCGGTGGAACCGGACCCCGGATCTGAGGGTGAAGGTGTAGGTGAGACCGTCTTCGGAGACCTCAGGCAAGGCCTCGGCCAGGGCCGGCTGGACCTGGTAGGGCCGGGCGTAGGGGTGATACTCCAGCAGGCCCTCGTAGACGTTGGAGACCAGCTTGGACGACGACTCCTCCGCGACGTTGGGGGGATCGAGGGTCTTGGGGAGGGTGCGTAGGCTCAGGTGCAGGATCGCACCGGACTCCCCCGGGTAGGGATCGGGGGCACAGGCACAGGCACCCAGCAGGGCGATCAGGGCCAGCCTTGGGCCGGGGTGCAGCGATGGGACAGGAGAGCGCACGACGGCCTACATCCTACTCCAGGGCCGCCCGCCCCTGGGCCCCAGGGGACGAGCCCACCCCCCGGAGGACCGCGGGTGGGAGGCGGGGCTGCTGATCGGACAGCACCCGGTGGAGCCGACCGATGTGATCCCGCTGCAGCCGGGCAGGACCCCGGATCAGCGGGTGTGGCCTGGGCACAGCCCCGGGCAGGCCCCCACCCCAGCGTCGGATCAGGTGATGGGAGGGGTGGATCACCTGCAACACGGCCCGCTCCTCGAGCCTCCGGAGCCAGGCGAAGGGGGTGATCGGGGCCCCCTGGATCAAGGACCCGGGGAGGAACTCGCGAAACACCAAGGTGCAGTTATCGGACAGGGCCCGGTACCGCACCGGGAGCGGGCTGTGGGCCCGCAGCAGCGCCAGCTGCTCCCGGTAGGCACGCTGCGCCGCCAGGACCACCTCGTCGCGCTCGCCCTGCCCCAGCCCGAGCCATACCTCGTAGATCTCCCGGTTGTTCCCCTGAGACTCAGCATACCAACCCGCGTCCACCGGAGACAGGTTGCGAAACAACACCAACGCGCCGCGCTGGGTCGACAGCCAGGGCCCCTCGGCGAAGCCCTCCCCGGCGTGCTCGCGCCGCAGCTGGGATTCGTTCCACCCCGACAGACGATAGCTCTCGTACTCGACGTCGATCAGCTCGCCACCGTGACAGTAGATCGCCCGCAGGGCGGCGTGTCCCCAGGTCATGGTGCCCTGCTTCTTCGAGTACCCAACGGCGGCGATCCCCAGGACCTGGAGCGCCCGGCCCTCCAGCCGGGGGGCGCTGATGGGGGGCCGGGGGCAGGTCACGGCCGAGGCGACGGGCTGCCTCCCACGGTGGATCCCCAGGGAGGTCCCGTCGACCACCCAGCTCCCCGCAAAAGCCCCCCCAGCCAGCCACCAGCTCCACACACACACACCTATCGGGGAGACGCTCAGGCTGGCTCCGGCTCGCCCGGGCCCTGGAGCAGGGAGCTCGCGGGGCTCTGCCCATCGAGCAGCCAGGCGGCGGCGGTCTCCAGCACCAGCCCGGGGACGCCCGTGGCGCCGAGGACGAACGCGAGCACCACCAGCATCACGAGCAAGCCAAGGCTCTTCATCGTTGTGTCTCCGTTGGCTACACAACAGACACCGCAGCATGCGGGATCTGGATCCTCCCGTCACCCACACCGCGACCCGCCCGGAGGACATCAACCCCTACGTCTGGTTCCAACCACGCATTCAGTGGATGTCACCTCCCGTCACCCGGCCCCGTCGGGGCAGGGGCCCCATGACCCGTGGCGCCCCACAGAGGCGACCAGATCGGATCTGGTGGGCGGGTCGGACACAGAGCGCGGGAGAGGATCTCGATCCAGATCCGCCACATAGCCACCTCAACGGTACAATAATGCATGGGGTAAGGGTCCCGGCTCTGGCCCTAGGGCTCTCCCCGGGGCTCATCCTGAGGGGGGTTGCAGGTCACCCACACCCCAAACCACCGATCCCATCTTCTCGTGCGGCGATGGAAGAGGTGTGGGTGGCCTGCTTTCCCCTGGCCATCCAGGACCCAGCCCCAAGATGTCACCAGGCCCCTGACACCGTCAACAACAAGCCACACTTTCGCTGGATCGTGGCCACCACCCGGCACCTCAAAGAGATAGACGCGCGGAAGCTCTGCGCTGCCCCCCCCACCGCTGGCCTCGCTGGAGCTCTCTCGAGCCGAGGGCCCCGCCGATCTGTCACCTCGCTACAACATCACCCCCACCCCCTGGGTCACCGCAGCGCTCGGGGAAGGAGGCACACCAGAGCGCAAAAAGCGCCAGGGCAAGGGCTTAGACCTGGGGGATCCCGTCGCCACAGATGATCACGATCCGCTGGCCAGCCCGCAGCACCGAGTTGGGCTTGGGGTTCACCAAGATCTCGTCGCCCCGCTCCACCGAGACCAGGATGGCGTGGTGGTCTAGGTACAGCTCGTTGTGTAGCTCGGCCACCGTGCGCCCCTCCCAGCGCGCCGAGAGGGTCCGGGTGTGGAACGCGTTGCCGTGGGTCTGGGTGAGGATGTCGTCGAGCACCCGCACCAGGCCCCGGTTGCGCTGGACCGAGCCGAGGATCATGCCGGCATAGAAGTCGGCCACCACCACGTCCTCCACCCCCGACAGCCGCAGCAGCTCCTCGCTCTGGCGGCTGTGTAGCTCGGCGACGGTGTAGATCTCAGGCGCCATGCGCTCGATGGTCAGGGCCGCGAGCACCGTGCGAGCGTCGCAGTCCTGGTTCGAGCGGGGCACCAGCTCGTCGGCCATCAGCACCACCGACTCGGCACGGCCGATCCCCACGCTCTCGAGCACCGCCTCCCGGGTGTAGTCGCCGATGAGGCGGTACAGGTGCTCGACCCGCACACGCTCGGTGGGGAGCTCCTCGTCGGGGATCGGCACCTCGGTGACCACCACCACACAGCGGGCGGGGGGGGTGCCGGGACCAAACAGCTCGCTCAGGACGGTGCGCCCCGACAGGTTCCAGCCACAGACCACGACGTGATCCGAGAGCTCGTCGATGTCCAACTCGTGTACCTCCATGTGCCCCCGCAGCCGGGTGACCATGCTGGCGGAGACCGTGCCCACGAACACCCCGAACAGGGTCAGCCCCCCCAACATCAGGAACAAGGACACCCACCTCCCGCCGCTGCTCTGGGGATCCCCGCCGATGGGCTCGCCCCCGATCAGGCTGTAGGCCGAGAACCACAGGACCTCGTCGAGCTCGTCGAGATCAGGGTTGACCCGCCCCTCCACCACCAGCAGGATCATCGCCGACATCAGGATCAGGGTGATGGTGCCCAACAGCAACGCCATCACGTCGCCCCCCGCGGGCTGGAGCCCTCCGGAGAACCCCGAGACCCTGCGGTGGAACAACACGCCGGCACGAAACAAACGCAGCACCCTGAGCACCCGGAACAGACGCAGGGGCCGCCCCACGGGTATGACCGCGAGGATATCGACCCAGTAACGCTCGAAGAACCTACGCTTCTTCCGCGCTACCCAGAACCGGATCGACAGCTCCCCCACGAACACCGCGGTGAGGCCGTTGCCGGCGGGGGCCACCCACGAGGGAGCGCGCAGCGGGAACATCATCTCGACGAAGGTCAGCGCCACGGACACCGTGATCAGCAACAACAGCGCGATCTCAGTGAGGTGGTGGTGCATGAACTGATCCGCGAGCTTGCGGATCCGGGCTGTCCGGTTCGCGTCCGACACGGACACGACGATACCCCGAGCGCCCTCCAAGCCTCAGCGAGACTATGGTCGGTCCCCAGAGGACCAGGAGGTACGGTGAGGCCCAGCGAGATCTTCAGAGGCGATCTGTTCGCGGATCAGGTGGCGGTGATCACCGGAGGGGGCACGGGCATCGGGGTGGCGATCGCCCGGGAGCTCGGGCGACTCGGCGCGACGGTGGTGATCGCCTCCCGCAAGGAGGCGAACATCCGCCCCGCCGCGGAGGGGCTGACGGCCGAGCTCGGCCGGGAGGTGATCGGTGAGATCTGTGACATCCGGGATCGGGGGGCGGTGACGAGCCTGGTCGAGCGGGTCTTGGGACGGGTCGGGCGGATCGATCTGCTGGTCAACAACGGCGGAGGGCAGTTCTTTGCTCCGGCCGAGGCCATCACCCCAAAGGGGTGGGACGCGGTGGTGGCCACCAACCTGACCGGCACCTGGAACATGACCCGGGCGGTCGCCGACGGCTGGATGCTCGCCCACGGTGGCACGGTACTGTCGATCACCATGCTCACCAAGCGCACCTTCCCCGGGATGGCCCACTCGGTCGCCGCCCGCGCCGGGATCGAGGCGATGACCCGCACCCTGGCGGTCGAGTGGGCCAGCAAGGGGATCCGGCTGAACTGCGTGGCGCCGGGCTTCGTCGCCTCCAGCGGGCTCCGGCGATACCCCGCCGGCCTGGATCTGATCGCCCAGATGAAGTCGCTGGTGCCGATGAAGCGCCTGGCCCGCTGCGAGGAGGTCGCCTGGACGGTGGCCTGGCTCGCGAGCCCCGCGGGCGCCTACGTCACCGGGCAGGTGATCACCCTCGACGGGGGCAAGGAGCTGTGGGGAGATTGGTGGCCTATCGCGGATCCTCCAGACATGGAGCCGGTGGTGATCCCAAAAGAGCCCTGGGAAGAGTGAACGGCCCAGCTCAGGGCACCGCGCGCCACAGAGGATCTTCGCCCGGGGCCCCCGGTGTCCGCGGCGAACCGTCCGACGACAAGCCCAGGCCCACCCCCGCTGTAGGATGCCCCGTGGCGGCCCTCGGCCAGCCCGTCGCTCGCTCCCAGGACGAAAGGAGACGTCCTCGATGACCCCAGAGGCGCTCGAAGCCAAGATCCGTGCAGATCTCGACGACTGGGCATCGTGGCTGGCCTATGCAGAGTGGCTCGCGAGGCAGGGGGACGTCCGGGGTCAGCTCATCCACCTCGAGCACCGGCTAGCCACCAGCCCCCTGACCCCCAAGGAGTACCGCCAGACCGCGACCCAGGCCGAGATCCTGGTCAAGCGCCACCAGGACGCCTGGCTCCACGGCAGCCCACCCCCACAGGGGCTGACCCTGTGGTGGCGGGGCGGCTTCATCTGCAAGCTCGAGGGCCTAGAGCACGGCCCTGGGATCAGGGAGCTCGCGCCGCTGCTCGCCAGCCCCGTCACCCGGATGCTGACCGAGGTCCGGTGGGCAGCTCACGACGAGCTCCCCGAGGTCCTGAGCCTGCTGGTCCAGCGCCAGGTCTACACCCTGGATCTCGCCCGGATCGATCTGCGTCGCCCCGGAGCACAGCTCCTGGCCCGCTGTGTCGTGCCCCCCTCGGTGGGGGCGCTGTGGCTCGGCGGCAACGATCTCCGTGACGAGGGGATCGCTGCCCTCGCCGCCGCTGAGACCCTCCATGAGGTGCAGCACCTCAGCCTCAAGCGCAACCGCGTCGGCCCGGGGGGGATAGAGTCCCTGGTCAACAGCGCCCACGTCGCCGCCCTCAGGAGGCTGGATCTGGGCTTCAACCGCCTGGGCACCAAGGGCACCCTGATCCTGACGCGATCCAGCGCCCTGACGAAGCTGCGGGAGCTGAACCTCTACAACAACAACATCGGTCCAGCGGGCGTCCTCGCCCTGGTCCACCCCGACAGCCGACTGCACGCCCTGACCCGGCTGGATCTTGAGCGCAACAGCATCGGCGCCGACGGCGTCGCCGCCCTGGCGAGCTCCGGACTCCTGTCGAGGCTCTCCCTGCTGAACCTCGCCAACAACGGCCTCGATGCAGATCTGGTGAGGCGCCTGGCCCGCTCCAGCGCGCTGCCGACCCTGACGACGCTGAACCTCGGCTTCAACGCGCTGGGCGACGAGGGTGCGATCGCGGTGGCCCAGGCCGGAGCGCTGGCGGGGCTGCAGCGGCTGCTGCTGTATGGCAACGACATCGGAAACCGGGGTGCGATCGCGCTCGCCCAGGCGAGCCACCTCCAGGGCCTGTCGGTGCTCGATCTCCGCGACAACCGGATCGGAGTGGAGGGTCGAGACGCGCTGGCGCGCTCCAGCACCCTGCGGGGCTGCGCGCTGAGCCTGTAGGCGCGCCCCCGCCGGGCGCTCCCCGGTAGCACAAAGCCCCGCGATCCCATAGGGCGGCCCAGGTTCCTGGAGGCCCCCGTGTCCGAGCCGACCGAGGTCGAGCAAGCCCAGCGGCGCGCCGAGATGGTCGATACCCAGCTCGTCGCACGCGGGATCCACGATCCTGACGTGATCCGGGCGATGTCGTCCACCCCCCGCCACCGCTTCGTCCCACAGCGACTACGACACGCCGCCTACCAGGATCGTCCCCTGCCCCTGGACCCAGAGCAGACGATCAGCCAACCCTACATCGTGGCGTTGATGGCCGAGCTCGGCCGTGTCAGCCCCGGAGATCGGGTGCTGGATGTGGGCACCGGCTCTGGGTACCAGGCCGCGGTGCTCGCAAACCTCGGAGCGCAGGTCTGGTCCATCGAGCGCCTGCCGGAGCTGCTGGAGACCGCCGCTGCACACCTCGCCGAGCTGGAGCTCCCGGTCCAGCTGCGCGCCGGAGACGGCAAGGAGGGATGGCCCGAGGCCGCCCCCTTCGACGCGATCCTGGTCGCCGCCGCCGCAGCTCAGGTGCCGCCGCGCCTGCTGGAGCAGCTCGGACCCGAGGGCCGACTCGTGGTGCCGATCGGCGACGAGAACCACCAAGAGCTGCTCGTGCTGGAGCGGACCCCCTGGGGGGAGCTCCGGAGGCAGAGCGTCACCGAGGTGCGCTTCGTGCCGCTGATCTAGGATCCCGTCACACGTCCGGACCGAGCGTCGTGCCATGACGGACAGCCGGACGAGGAGGGAGGAGAGAGGGGGGAGGAGAGAGGAGGGAGGAGAGAGGGGGGAGGAGGGAGGCGAGAGGAGCACACTCCTGCACACGACCGACCGACAACGAAGGACGGCGTCCGCCGGGACACGAGCCGACGACAGCGCGACAGGCCCCCGATCCGGATCGACAGACGAGCGCGCCATCCACCAACCCCTCGGGGGTGGGGGCCAGGCGACCGGGGCTAACTCCCCGGGCTGAGGCTGCGGTAGCTGCGGTGGTAGTACAGCAGGGGATCGGTGTCTTCGGACACCGAGGAGGACTCGACCCGCCCCACCACCAGCAGGTGATCCCCCTCCTCGAGGGTGGTGTGCAGGGAGCAGCTCATCGAGGCCAGCGCGCCCTCGATGATCGGGAGCTGATCCGGCCCCCACACCGCCCCCAGCTCGGTGATGTCCTCGGTGGGGACCCGCCCCCGGCCGGCAAAGGCGTTGGAGATGCCCTGCTGGGTCGATGACAGGATGCTCACCGCGAACCGCCTGCTCTCGATGATCATCTGGCTCAGGCGGTTGCCGGTGCCGAGACAGATCAGGATCAGCGGAGGATCCAGGGACAGCGATGAGAAGCTCGAGACGGTGATGCCGTACAGCCTCCCGCCCTCGTTGGTGGTGACCACCGAGACGCCCGAGGCCCACCTCGAGAGCGCTTCCTTGAACGCATCTGCAGAGATCGCCATCAGCGTGCATCCCTTCGAAACTGGAGCACCGTGTGCCCGACCATGATCGTCTCTCCTCCCTGGAGCTCTCGCTGCTCGATCCGCTCGCCGTTCACGAAGGTTCCCGTGGTGGTGTCCATGTCCCGGATCAAGAACCCGGTGGGGGTGCGTTGGACAGTACAGTGGCTCGCCGACAGGCTCGTGTCGTGGGACAGGCTCATCCCGCAGAGATCCGACTGGCCGACGGTGAGCTGGGAGCCGATGGGCACCGAGTCCCCACGCCGGGGACCGGACCGGACGTCTAGCCAGGCGGAGCCCTCGATCTGCGACACCTCTGTGTCGTTGGTGGGGGCATCGTCCCCGGACGGAGCGAAGGTGGGCCCCCCCACCGCGGTGGGGGGGGTGCCCGAGCGCTCCATCGGCACCATGGTCGGGCCGCTCACCCCGTGCACGACCTGTGGATCGGAGGCCTTGTGCAGCAGCCCGCCGTCGTCCTGCAGCTCCTGGGGGAAGGAGAAGATCGAGGTCTGATCTGCAGGCTCCTCGGCCGGGGCGCCCGCCCGGCGCGGAGGCTCGTCGGTGCGGACCTGGGACAGGTCGATCGCAGGCAGGACGACCGTGGGGGTCCCGTCCCGGGTGCCCAGGGGCGCGGGGGTCTCAGTCGGGCCCCCTCCGAGCTCCAGGGGCCCCAGCGGCGCGGGCTCAGGCTCGTTGGTGGTCGCCAGACCCTGTGGGATCGCGGCCGCCTCTAGCTCCTCGAGGTGCACCCCCGGCTCGGTCTTTTCGTCGTCGTCTCCGAACGCGGGGAGATCGTGGGTCGGAGAGCCGGGGAGATCTTTGGCCTCCAGCGCGTCGCGGAGCCAGGCCGGCGCGCTGGAGAGGGCCTCGGCGGGCACACCGGGCTCGGCTCCCTCTCCGGAGGCCGCGCCGGGTGCCTCTCCGGAGGCCGCGCCGGGCGCCTCTCCGGAGGCCGCGCCGGGCGCCTCTCCGATCTCCCACACTGAGGAGATCGACGCGTCTCCAGCAGGATCCAGGGTGGGCTCAAGGATCGCCTCAGCCTCGAGCAGCATCGGCTGGCTGAGATCCAGCAGATCCCCTGAGGAGGGGTCGAGCTCGGGAGCTGGATCGGGCTCTCCGCCGGCCTGGGCTCCACCGGGCGGATCCGTCCCTTCCAGCTCGTCAGACAGGGAGATGGACTCGTCTTCGACAGCGTCTGTGATCCCCGGGACGAAGCCGGCTCCGCCCAGATCAGCGCTCGATCCAGGGAGATCGGGGCTCTCTCCAGCGAGATCAGCTCCTGATCCGGTGGGATCACCGCTCTGATCCCGGGGCTCGTTGGAGCCGAAGGGGTTGATCCCTGGTGTCTCGCCCGAGAGCTCGGTCCCCAGGACAGGCGGAGGCTCACCGACGACCGCTGCGGGGGGCGAGAGCTCGGTCTGCAGGACGGACGGAGGCTCACCGACGACCGCTGCGGGGGGCGAGCCAAACGGGTTGGCGAACGGAGCCGGCCCGGGCCCCTCCGGAGGCTCCTCCAGGACGCTGCTCTCGGAGGGATCCTCGGTGCCCGCCTCGAGGCCATCGG
>DRPG01000430.1 GCA_011376105.1 Deltaproteobacteria bacterium | reverse complement strand
GCTGTGGGCCAGACAGCGGGCCAGGCTGCGGGCCAGGCTGCGCACCAGGCTGTGGGCCGGGCTGTGGGCCGGGCTGTGGGCCGGGCTGCGGGCCAGGCTGCGCACCAGGCTGTGGGCCAGGCTGCGGGCCAGGCTGCGGGCCAGGCTGCGGGCCGGGCTGTGGGCCAGACAACGGGCCGGGCTGTGGGCCAGACAGCGGGCCAGGCTGCGGGCCAGGCTGCGCACCAGGCTGCGGGCCAGGCTGTGGGCCGGGCTGCGGGCCGGGCTGCGCACCGGGCTGCGCACCACGGCCCACGGTCCCTACGGCCCGGCACTACCTCAACCACGGTCTTTACGGCCCCTACGGCCCGGCACGCCTCAACCACAGCCCCCACGGCCCGATCCCATGGATCCAACGGGGTTACACTGCGGGACCGTGGCTATCTCGATCGATCCTGCCCTGCTCGCTGGCCTCGTCGTCGGAGGGGTGGGTCTGGTCGTGGGGCTCACCCACGCCCGCGGAGGCTCCACCCCCACCCTGCTGTCAAGCGAGGCCGAGGCACGGCAGCGCTACCTCGCTGACTTCCCCCACGCGACGATCGAGGCGCTGGAGCTAGCCGACGATCGCCGCGCTGCGCTGCTGCAGCTCTCCGGAGGAGGGAGCGGGCTGGTGTGGGTCCTGGGCCACCACGCGATCACCCGGCGGCTCGAGCCCGGGCAGCTCAGGCTCCGTGCTGGACCCGACGGGCTGTGGATCCACGTCACAGATCCCGGGCTGCCCGAGCTGTTCCTGTCCGTCGCCGATCCGGACCAGCGCGAGCGCTGGCGCCGCTGGCTGGAGGCCTAGCGTGTCCCCCCCCGATCTCCCTGATCTCACTCAGCTGGCGATCCCCGGCTTTGTCGCGCTGATGGTGCTGGAGCTGTTGCTCGCGGATCGCACCCACCGCCGGATCGACTACGAGACCCGAGACACGCTGGCGAGCCTGATCATGGGCGCAGGCAGCGTGGTCGAGGGGGCCGTGTTGGGCTCCGTCGCCTATGTGGTGCTGGTGGCGGCTCACCAGCTGGCCCTGCTCGACCTCGGCTGGAGCGTGCCCACGTTCGCGCTGTGCTTCGTCCTCGACGATCTCCGGTACTACGTGTACCATCGCGTATCCCACGAGAGCCGCTGGTTCTGGGCTGCCCATGTCAGCCACCACTCGAGCCAGCACTACAACCTGTCCACCGCCCTGCGCCAGACCTGGACCAGCACCCTCGCGGGATCCTTCCTGTTCTGGATCCCGCTGGCGATCCTGGGCTTTCACCCAGTGATGATCGTGTTTGTGAGCTCGATCAACCTGGTCTACCAGTTCTGGATCCACACCGAGGCGATCGGGCGGCTGCCCGCCCCGATCGAGGCGGTGTTCAACACCCCTAGCCACCACCGGGTCCACCACGCCCGCAACCCGCGCTACCTCGACGCGAACCACGCGGGCACCCTGATCATCTGGGATCGCTTGTTTGGCACCTTCGTCCCAGAGGATACCTCTGAGCCATGCCGCTATGGCCTGGTGAAGGACCTCGGCACGTTCAACCCGATCCGGATCGCGCTGCACGAGTGGGTCGCCATCGCTCGTGACGTGATCCAGCGCGAGCTGTCCCTGGGACAGCGGCTGCGCTACGCGTTCGGTGCCCCGGGCTGGAGCCACGACGGCTCGCGGCGGACCTCCGCTGAGATCAAGGCCGACTGGGTCCGGGATCATCCTGAGACCGCGGGGCTGCCGGGGCTGCCGGAGCCCCCGGAGCCCCCGGAGCCCCCGGAGCTAGGGCGCTGATCTAGGATCAGCCCCCTCGGCGCAGGGGCCGTCTCGGTCCCGGGCCAGCACCACCGGGGCTTCGTCAAGTTGGCAGCTCCGCCCGTCGTTGGCCACCCACCAGGCCCGCCGCACCACGTCGCGACAGCCCCCACACAGCGCCCGCCGGGGGGCCCGCACCAGCCAGCCCTCGGTGTGCTGCTCGATCTCGACCCAGGGGACCTGGGGCACGACCGATAGGTAGCTGGGCGCGTCTGCGTCCCAGGCCCGGCGCTCGCCCTCGGTCAGCGGCACGAACACGCTGTGATCGAGCAGGGCCACCAGCCCCAGGGCCTCGGACGCGCTGGTGATCGGGTGCAACACTGGCCCCACCTGGGAGCTCCAGGCCACCTTGTGACCTTCGTCCTCGACCTGGATCACCAGCTCGCAGGGGGCGAGCCGGCGACACCCCACGGTGAAGTCATCCTGGAAGGTGGGTTCACGCACAGAGCAGCCCAGCAGGGCCGGGATCCCGCCGGTGGCCAGGGTGGCGACGGCCGGCAGGGTGTGGTTGCCCCGTCCCCGGGCCGCACGCCTCAGGTCCGCGTCTGTGGGCAGGGCGGCTAGCTCCAGGGGGGCCTCGATCTCCGGGGGCCCTGGTGGGAGATCGAGCAGCTCTCGGTCCTTGAGATCCGCGCCGCGCTCGATCGCCACCGGGCGGTACCGACAACGATACCCCTCCATCTCATTGGCGTCTGGACGATCGAGGGGTCCCGCCACTGCGGCCACGGCCCACCACATCAACCCACCCTCCCCGGAGCTTGCGACAGCCTATCTCAGACCCACAGGGCCTCGCCCTCCGGGCGGGCAGCCCTGAGGCCCTGGAGGTGGGACGCCCGGGGCGCTACCAGACCACGGGGTTGGTGGTGGCCCCCCACCAGCTGGTGGACAGATCCACCGAGACGATGGACGATCCCGCGTCCTGGGGATCGATCTGCAGGATCACACCGTTGCTGGAGAACCCGTACAGCTGACCCTCGTCGTAGCCCAGCCCGTACAGTCGATCCTCGGTCAGGGTGCCGACCCAGAACGCCGCCCCGGTCACGGGATCGACCCGCACCAGCTCATCGGGAGCGTCGGTGCCCACGCCCCGGACGGTCCAGTACAGGAACCCATCGGGCAGGCCCACCAGATCGCCGGAGGTGGAGTAGCCCCCTGAGGTCGCCAGGGCCCGGGTGTCGCAGCTCGACAGCTCCACCGAGACGATCTCGGCGTCTGCGCCCGCGAACAACACCCCGTCGGAGGTGAACGCCAGGGCGTAGGGGTTGAGATCGGTGTCGCAGATCTTGGCGAGGGTCGCGTTGGACGCATCGATCTGGTACAGCGCGTCGGACGTGCCTCCGAACATACGCCCCGACAGATCGATGGCGATGTCGACCATGCCCTGCACCGGCTGACCCTGGAGGCGGAAGTCCCCCACCAGCGTGCGCTCGCCTGTGTTGGGCTCGACCTCGAACAGCTGCCCCGAGGTGTTGGCGTAGACCGGAGCGTCGGCGACCCCGGCGGGGGAGCCCGTGTCGACCGGGGTCGCGGTGTCGGGCTCAGCGTCGGGCTCGGTGCCCGAGTCGATGGGATCTTCGCCCTTGTTGGGCTGATAGAGCTCATACTCCTGGCAGGCCACGAGCGCGAGGATCAGGGACGCAAGGGGCATGGAGGCTCCGGGTCGTGCCCTGGTGGGTAGCGCGAAATCACGTCGCTGTGCAACCATCTTGGTCCCTCGCTCCAGGCGATCCCCACGGGGAGAGAGCGACCTGCAGGGTCTCCACCGGACCTGCGCGCCTCGTCCCGGGCTCCTGCGCGATCCCTACGCCGCCACGGGTGAAGCGGGCACCCCGGCCTCACCTGTGCTCCCTCGCGCAGGCAGCGTACCAGCCCCGGGCTCCAGCAGATTAGACGTCAGGATGGCAGTGCTGATCGCAGAAGACGTCCACCTCGCGTACGGACAACGGCAGATCCTGCGGGGCGTCGATCTCCGGATCGACGAGGGAGAACACCTGGGCCTGGTCGGGGTCAACGGCGGGGGCAAGTCCACCCTGCTGTCGGTGCTGGCCGGGGTGGTGAGCCCCGATCACGGGCGGGTGACCTGCCAAGGCCGCACCGCCCTGCTCGCACAAGATCCTCCCCTGCCCGGCCCCACCGTGGGCGACGTCGTGCGCCGGGCGGTGGCCTGGCACGGGGAGCTGACCTCGGGCTACGCCGCGGCGCTCGAGGCCGGGGAACTGGAGCGTGCCGAGCGCCTGCAGGCCAGCCTCGATCACCACGGCTGGGATCTGTCACACCGGATCGACGCGGTCCTCGATCGCCTGGCGGCTCCGGCGCCGGAGCAGGAGGTGGTGCACCTGTCGGGGGGCGAGCGGCGCCGGGTGGCCCTGGCCTCGGTCCTGCTGCAGCGCCCCGAGGTGCTGTTGCTCGACGAGCCCACCAACCACCTCGACGCGGACACCACCGAGTGGCTCGAGTCCTGGATCCGGGGCTACCGGGGCGCGATCGTGCTGGTCACCCACGATCGCTACCTGCTCGAGGCCACCGCGGATCGGATCGTCGAGATCGATCTAGGTGAGGCGGTCTCCTACCCCGGCTCCTACGGTGACTACCTGGTGGCCCGGGCCGAGCGAGCCGCCCGCCTGCACCAGGAGCGGGAACGCCACGTCGCCCTGGTCGCCCGGGAGGCCGCCTGGGCCGCCCGCGCTCCGTCCGCCCGGCGGACCAAGCAGAAGGCGCGGCTCAAGCGCCTCGAGCAGCTGGCGGAGTCGGTCCCCGAGCTCTCCGATCGGAGCTTCACCTTCGGCTTCAAGACCGGTGTGCCCAAGGGCAGCACCTTGATCGAGCTGCACGGCGTCCGCAAGGCCTACGGAGATCGGATCCTGTTCGAGGACGTGGATCTCACCGTCCGTCCCGGCGATCGGATCGGCATCCTGGGCCCCAACGGCGCAGGCAAGTCCACCCTGCTGAGGATGGTCCAGGGCCAGCTGGAGCCCGATCAGGGGGAGGTGCTCCGGGGGCCGAGGCTGCGGCCCGGGGTGCTCGATCAAGCCCGGACGGGCCTGTCCGAGGACGACACCGTCCTGTGGGCGGCGGGGGACGGGCAGGATCGGCTGATCTTCGGAGATCACTCGATCCATGTGGCCTCCTTCCTCCAGCGGTTCGCCTTCCCCCGCGGGATGTTCGAGCAGAAGGTGGCGGGCCTGTCCGGGGGTGAGCGTGCCCGGTTGCTGCTCGCAAAGCTGATGCTCGCCGGGGCCAACCTGCTGCTGCTCGACGAGCCCACCAACGATCTCGATCTGCTCACCCTGCGCACCCTCGAGGAGGCCCTGCTGGGCTACGACGGTGGCGTGCTCGTGGTCACCCACGATCGCGCCTTCCTCGATCGGGTCTGCACTCAGCTGCTGTCCTTCGACGGTGACGGCAAGGTCGTGCTCTACGCCGATCGAGCGCAGGTCGTCGCGGCGGCCCGGACCAGGGCCCAGCAGGAGGCCGAGGCAGGGCGCCCTGCAGAGCCCAGCCCTGCGGTCCCGGACCCCGCGACAGCCCCCGGGCCAAGGCGGGGACGCTTGTCGTTCAATGAGCGCAAGGAGCTCGAGGGGCTGCCCGGAAACATCGAGGCCCTGGAGGCCGAGCAGGAGGCGCTGGAGGTGCTGCTGTCGGATCCGGGCACCTACCGCGAGCGCTCTGACGAGGTCCCGGCCTGGAGCATCCGCCTCGAGGCCCTCCCCGCCGAGATCGAGCTCCTGTACGAGCGGTGGGAGGCCCTGAGCGCCCGGGAGGGCTCGTGAGCAGGCGGGGCTCGGGGGATCCCTACGCGATCCTCGAGGTCCCCCCCGACGCCGAGCCAGATCAGCTCAAGAAGGCCTACCGGCGCCTCGCCCGGCGCCACCACCCCGACGTCAACCCCGACGATCCAAGCGCCGAGGAGCGCTTCAAGGAGATCGCCGACGCGTTCGCCCTGCTGTCCGATCCCGAGCAGCGCAGAGCTCACGATCGGCAGCGCGGGTACGTCTCAGCCGGGGGGCTCCCCAACGACTTCCTCGACGACGTGGCCTCAGCCATCGAGCGCGCCCAGAGCTATGCAGAGCGCGTGGTGCTGCCCCACTATGCGATCGGAGGCCTCGGGGCGGAGGCCGCGGTCCGGCTGCTCGGGGAGCTGGAGGCGCTGGCCAACACCTCGTCCCTCACCGACAGCCGCCCAGGGTGGTGGGCCCGGCGCAGGGCGGCAAGACTCACCCGCCGGATCGTGGTCTCGATGGATACCCGGCCCCACACCAGCGCCTCGATGCTCCGCACCCGGCGAGACGGGCTCTCCGAGATCGTGATCACCCCGTGGCCCCTGCACCAGGTCGGGCTCACCGACTCGGTCAGCCTCGATGACGCGCTCTTGAGGCTGGTGCTGGCCCGCTATGCCCAGATCCTGGCCCGGCGACACCTGCGGGTGCCCCTGCCCGAGGATCAGGACGAGGCGCTCGCCCTGGCGCGGGGGCTGGATCGACAGCGACGCCAAGAACTCCTGCAGCGCACGAGCGCCTATGCCTCGATCGCGCTCTTCGTCGCGCTGTTGCTCTACTCTGGCTTCGCCGGCTGGTAGGATGCAGCTGCGGGGATTCCCTGGAGAGTACGCGATGAGGTTCCTGCCCACGATGCTGGGTGTGCTGGCTGTCACCCTGACCACGCCAGCCTACGCTCAAGACAACCTGGGCCAGCTCACCCTCCGGGGGGGCTACGCCAAATACTATGCGTTCGACTTCATCACCGGTGGAGCCGAGGCCGCAGTGCGGGTGCTCGACAACCTCCACGTCGTCGCAGGGCTCGAGACCTACTCCGTCAACCGGGATCTCCCCCCCGATGTGGCCCTGATCGAGGGCCAGCTCACCAAGTGGAACACCATCTTTCCGATCAACGCCGGGGCCCTGTACAAGTTCCAGATCGTCGACATCGTCGAACCCTACGCCGGCGCCGATCTGATCTTGTCGCAGTACACCGACACCGCCTGGGCCGTCGGCGCCCGCGCCCGGGGCGGCCTCGACGTGATGTTCATCGACAACCTCGGCGCCAACGTCAACCTGGCCCTCGGGGGCTGGAGCGGCCAGCGCTGGGAGGAGCTGCAGCCGGGCCTGAAGTCAGCGGGCCTGCTGCCCCAGATCTCAGGTGGGATCGTGCTCGCGCTGTGAGCCCGATCCCATGAGGTGAGGCGCGCAGGCGGCGGTCTACCACGACGACGCGCTGTCCGTGTAGGCTCCGGCTGACGCCCACAGCCCCGGCTGACGCCCACAGCCCCGGGGGACGACGGGGCGACGAGGCCCCGGGGGGCGACGAGGCCCCGGGGGACGACGGGGCGACGAGGCCCCGGGGGGCGACGAGGCCCCGGGGGGCGACGAGGCCCCGGGGGACGACGGGGCGACGAGGCCCCGGGGGGCGACGAGGCCCCGGGGGACGACGAGGCCCCGGGGGGGCGCCCCACAGCAGCCCGG
>DRPG01000429.1 GCA_011376105.1 Deltaproteobacteria bacterium | reverse complement strand
GAGCCGGGCCCGGCGATCGTCGCCTCGCCTGCGCGGGGCGCCCTCCTGGGCCGCGCTCGCCTCGGCCTCTCTGCGCCGGAGCTCCTCGGCGTGGCGCTGCTCGGCTCGCTCGTGGCGCCGCCGCTTCTCCTCGGCCCGGGCGCGCTCGTCCGCGGCGGCGGTGACCGCCGCGTCGATCGCCTGCTGAGCGCTCTTCTCTCCCTCGACCACCCGCTCGAGCGCGTCGAGGGCGTCCTCCAGGGCGCGGTGAGCTTCGTCGGCGCAGGCCTCAGCCTCGGCTTGGGTGGCTGCGGCCCGGGCACGCTGGACCGCCTGACCGGCCCGGGCTGCAGCAAATCTGGCGTTGGTAGCTGCAGATCGCACTCGCTCCACCGCTGATTGGACCGTGCGGGGGGTGCGCTGGATCCGGCGGGCGGAGAGCTCGAGCTGGCGCAGGGTGGCCTCGGCCTGATCCGCGACCTGCGCCGCCGAGGCCGCCTGATCTGCGGTCTCGACGGCGATCGTGCTGATGGCTTCAGCGCTCTCCCGGAGCTCGGCGATCTGGTCCCGGACCCGCTCCAGCGCGGCCCTCGCGTCGTCGGCGGCCTGCAGGGCTGCCTCTGATGCTGCTCGGACCGGTGCGAGGGCGGTGTCCGCCGCCCGGAGGGTGTTTGCTGCGTTGGCAGCCCCGGCGGCGGCCCCGGCCGCCCGGGCGTGGCGGGAGACCGCGTCGACGGCCCGGGACAGGGCCCGCATCTCCGCGTGGGTCTGCTCGACCGCGCCGGCCTCCTGGACCTCCCGCTGCCCCACCTCGAGCCAGGCCTCGGCCTTCTTTGCGGCCGCGGCGGCCTGCTGTGCGGGCTCAGCGGCGCGCTGGCGTGCGGCCTGCAGCGCCAGGGCCGCCGCCTCCTGCTCGGCCCGCAGCCGCTCCAGCGCCTGATCCACCAGCTCCTGGACCGCGTCTGCGGCCTCGTTCGCCCGCTCCAGGGCCAGCCTGCTGGTCTTGAGGATCGCCTGGGCGCTGTCGAGCCGATCGGCCTGATCGGCGAGGGGGCTCGCGGCCTTGACCTTGGCCGCGGCCTTGGTCGCGGCCTGGATGTGGCGGGCGGCCTCGTCGGCCAGGGCCCGGACCTCGGTCCGCGGGGCCTCCCGCAAGATCCCCAGGATCCGCTTGGCCTCGGTCCGGGCCCGGACCACCGCCTCGTCCGCCTTCTGCAGGGTGGTCGCCACCTCGGCCCGGACCTTGATCAGGGACTCGGCCTCCTCCGCGGCGGTGCGGGCCAGATCCAAAGCGGCCTGGACCTGCTGCTGGACCGCCACCGCTCCGATCGCGAGCTCTTCGGAGAGCGCCCGCGCCGACTCGGCCAGGGCCAGGGCGGTCGCCGCGTCGGTGGCGCTGTGGGTCTGGGCCGCCGAGGCCTCGACCTCTGCGACCCTCGCTCGGAGGGACTCGCCGAGCTCCATGGCCTCAGTGAGCTGGTGGTGGGCAGGCTCCCACCCTGCGCCGGCCCCCTCCTCCTCGGCCTGATCGAGGATCTCGTCGAGGCGCTCCATCGTCTGGTGGACGCGCTCGATCGCTGCGGTGGCGGTCTCTTTGGCGTTGGCGAGGCCTCGCTGCTCGGCCTCGGCCCGGGCGCGGGCCTCCCGCTCAGAGGCCGCGACCCCGGTCGTCTCTGCGTCGGCGGCGAGCTCCACCGCCTCCTCGGAGGCCCGGCGGTGGGCCTGGGCCTGATCCGCCAGATCCTTGGCGATGGCGCCGGTGGCGGCGCTGCGGACCGAGCCGGCGAGGGTCGACAGCTGCTTCGCCGCCGTCTTCACCGCCTCGATGGCGCGCTGCATCTGGTCCTGGGACTGCAGGGACTCCTCACCGGTGGCCTGGTTGCGCTCGGTGGCGTCATGCAGGCGCGCGGCCGCGCCCTGGACCCGCTCGAGATCGCTGCAGACCGCGTCGATCGCCCGGGCGACGGAGCGTCGGGCCTCGGCCACCGCAGCGATCTCGGCCTGGAGCTGGGCTGCGGAGGTCTGGGTGGCGGCGGCGATGGTGTCGATCTGCCCGCGACGGCGCTGGGTGCGCTCGATGGCGGCCTGGGCGGTGGTGATGATCTGCAGCGCGTCGTCGCTGTTGTCCAGCGCGTCGAGCCGTCCCAGCAGGGCGGTGACCTGGGCGCGATCCTCCGAGAAGCCCTCCAGCGCGGCGTGGAGCTGATCGAGCTGGCCCGCGATCTCGGTGGCCGAGGCCCAGGCCTCGACCTCGGTGCGGGTGATCGCAGCCGCAGCGCGGGCCTCGGCCTCGACCTCGGTCACGATCTCGATCGCCCGACGGGCCTCGCTCCGGGCGCGCCCGATGGTGGCGATCACCTGCTGTGCGAGCTGATCCGCCTGCTGGAGCAGCTCCATAGCCTCGGGCAGATCGGCGGAGATGCGCTCGAGGAAGGACTGGGCGGTCTGAGCGTGGGCCCTCGCCTCGGAGGGATCGGTCTCCCGTCGGGCGCCGGCGGCCGAGGCCGCGGCCTCCCCGGCCTGGAACTCGGCGATGTCGATGATCTCCAGCGCCTTGCCCCGCAGCTGGACGGCCTCTTCGCAGACCATGCCGGTCAGGGCCTCGGACAGGTCCTGCCCGATCCGCCAGGCGTCGTCGACCAGGCTCCGGCATGCCTCGGCGTGGGCGGCGGCCTCGTCGGCGGCGGCGTCCACCGCTCGCTGGTTGGCCTGAGCCTGCCGCAGGGCGGCCAGCTCGGAGGCGGACGCATCCCGGGCCCTGCGGATCGCGTCGCGGGCGACCTCGATCCGGCCCTCGATCCGGGACGTGGCCAGGCGGAGCTCCGGCAGCTGCTGCCGGATCGTCTCCTCTTCGAGGGCGGCCTTCAGCGCGACGACCTGGCGCTCCATGTCGGGGAGCTCGGCCTCGGCGGCGGCGGTCTCCTCGATCGCTAGCGTGCGCTGCTGGCTGACGGTCTCGCCGGTCAGCGCCGCGGTCTCCTGGATCAGGGCCTCGACGGACTCCCGGAGCCGGGTGGTGGCCAGCCGGCTGTGCTCCAGCAGGGTGTCGGCCTCTTCGGTGAGCTTCGCCAGCCGGGCCCGGGCCTCGGCGACGGCGCCGGCGCGCTTGACGATCTCGTCGCTGGCCTCGACGGTGCTCCTCACATGGATCCGGGCGCGCTCTAGCGCCTCTCTGGTCAGCACCGCCTGGCTCCGGGCCCCGGCGGCGCCGGCCGCGGCCTGGGCGTCGGCGGCAGCGCGCTTCGCGAGGGTGGCCGCCGCCTCGCAGGACGCCACGCCCGCGACACAGCGCTCCAGGATCTGCTGGACCTGGGGCGCTCCGACCAGCTCCGCGGCCTCCTCGGCCCGGGCCTGGGCCCGCTGGGCCTCCTCCAGGGCGAGCCGGGCCTCGGAGGCGGCGGAGGTCGCGTCTGAGATGGCGATCTGGCGAGCCTCTTCCTCGACGCGCAGCCCGCGCTCAGAGGCGACCCGGGCGGACTCGAGGCACTCCAGCGCCGCCTCCTCAGCCCGGGCCGCGGCCTCGGCGTGGCGCAGGGCCAGCGCGACCTGTGGGGCCCGGCCCGCGGACGTGGCCTCTGCAGAGGCTGCGTCTGCGTGGACGTGGGTCTCCTCGGCGGCGGCGATGGCCTGCTCTAGCGCGGGCCCGCAGCCCTTCGTCGACAGGGCCCCCTGCCCCCGTGCCCGCTCCAGGGTGGTGACCAGCTCGTCGGCCTGGGCCGCTGCCTCGAGGGCCACGCGGGCGTGCTCGGCTGCCCTGCGGACCGTGTCGGCCAGGGCGCGGGCCTGGGCCTCGATCCGCTCAGCCCTGCGCTCGAACTCCTGCAGCACGGTCGCGACCTCGTTCCAGGCCCGCTCACACTGCATCTCGGCGTTGCGCACCAGCTCCAGCGTGATCGTCGCGCCGTCCTCGTCCTCGTCCAGCTCCAGCAGATCGGCGGCCCGTCGGGCCGACTCCGAGGCTCGACGCGAGCGATCCGCGGCCTGATCGACGGCACGGGTGGTGGCCTCGGGCCGTGCGGCGGGGGTGAGGCTCGCGATCCGCTCCGCGAGCAACACGGCGCTCTCAGCCAGGGTGGCCGAGCGCTCGGCGACCTGGCGCCCGTGCTCCTTGATCTGCTCGACGGTGGCGCCCTTGGGCAGCGGAGCCACCGGGGGGACGCTGGGCACGGGCTCGCGCAGCCGCAGCCGCTCCCGCTCCCGCTCCCCTGTGTCAGGGTGGATCGCCGTGATGTCGGTGCTCTCGTCCTCTCCGCCCGAAGGGAGCGATCCGATGGGGTCGGGGGTGCTCTCGACGGGGGGGAGCGCAGAGGGGCCACAGCGGGGGGGGGCTGCGTCGGTGATCTCCGCCTCCAGGGATGCCTCGATCGAGCTCGCCACCACGGTGTCCTCAGCGCCGACGAAGGAGATGGACTCCGCGAGGCGAAACAGCGAGGCGCCCTCGATCCCCTGGAGCAGATCCTCGGCCTGCCTCGACAGGCCAGCGCCGCTGGGGAACCGCTGAGCGGGATCGTGGGCGGCTGCACGCAGCAGCAGGGCCTTGGCCCCCGCCGGGATCAGCGCGTCGGCAGCCGCCTCGATCCGCTCCTGGATCCGACCCTCCAGGACGGCGTCGACGATCTCAGAGGGTTCTCCCTCGATGACGGGCCTGCCCAGCATCAGCTCCGCCGCACACAGAGCCACGGCGTACAGATCCGAGCGGACGTCCTCCTCCCGATCCTCGATCCGCTCGGGGGGAAAGAACCTCAGGGCCGGCCCCGGGGGCTGATCCGTCTCCTCGTCCAGCCAGGTGGTGACCTCGACCGCCGGCAGGCCCAGGCCCACCAGGGAGAGGGAGCGGGAGGGATCGATCAGGATCCTCCACGGTGTCAGCGCGCCGTGGTTCGGCAGGCCCACCGCCCGAGCCCCTGCACAGGCCCGATCGATCAGGGGACCCAGGCCCACCAGCAGCTCCAGCCCCGCCCGGACCCCCGCGGGGAGTCGGTATGCTGCACGATCCTCGAGGACGCTGGCCAGCAGCACGGCGTCTCCACAGGGGTAGACGAACGCAGCCTGGCTCCGATCCCAGCCCACCAGGGGCACGATCCCCTCGACGCCGGGCCTGCGGACGAAGGCCTCGATGGGGGCCATCCCGTTGTTCAGCATGGGATGATCGGCTAGATCCCGGCGGAACCGGAGCTCCAGGTGTAGGGCGCCCGCACCATCCTGGACGGGCACGACGAGGCCTCCGGGAGCCTGAGACGGGGATCCCACCTGAGCCCAGGTCTGCTGTGCGATCACGATGCGTGGGCCTCCTGATGGAGACCATACCGCGGCGAGGGCCTCGATCGAACCCACCCCACGGGATTGGTGGGGTGACTGTCACGTGGCGTCACGGTCCGTCGTGCCCTCGAACAGCCCCGCCCCCCCCGCGTCCATGTGGGGCGTCGAGACGAGGGAGACCGCATGGGTTGGAGCCGAGATGTTCGGGGGGGGATCGGGGCCGGGATGTTGACCACGGCGCTGTTTGGGGCTGCTCCGGCGGCGATGTTGCTGAGCTGGGCTCCGATCCCGACGTCGGTGCTGGTGGCCGAAGAGCGCCCTGCAGCGCTCCTGGCCTTTGACGACATCGAACAGGCCGGGGTCTTCGAGCTGAGCCCGGCGCCCCCGGTGCGGGACGGCGCGCCGGCTGAGGCGCCGGCCCAGGAGGCTCAGACCAGGGACGAGGCCGGAGACGAGGCCGGAGACGAGCCCCCCGTGGCGCCGATCCCCGGGACCCAGACCGGAGGCACCGAGCGGTCGACCCCCACGGAGGCAGCCCGAAGGTCCCCCCACGATCCGGGCGAGGTGCGGCAGGGCGTCGAGGCCACGATCCAGGCCAAGGAGTCCCGGCGTCGGCGCCGCTGCGAGGTCGATCCAATCCCGGAGATCGCCCGATCCGGCGCTGCGTCCTGGACGGTGGATCGGAGCCTGATCCGACGCTACACCCTGAACTTCAAGGCCCTGAACGCCCTGGGCTGGTCCAGGAGGCACGACGGCCCCGATGGTCGCCCCGACGGGATGCTGATCGGTGGGATCCGGTGCAACAACGATCTGTACCGGGCCGGGATCCGCTCCGGGGACGTCGTGCACACCGTCAACGCACACAAGGTGCGGAACATCGCCCAGGCGGTGCTGGTCTACAGCAAGGTCCACAACGATCGCCTGATCCGGGTGGAGATCACCCGTCGGGGCCAGCGCCGGATCCTGACCTACCGCCTCACGGGCTGAGCGGCTGAGCGCTTGGGTCTGCAGCTGAGCGAGGAGGCTGTGGGGACCGGCGACAGGGGGTCCAGGGATCCCAGTCGAAGGTCCAGGTGTGGCTCCAGCTCCGGGACAGGCACCGGCCCGTGCTGTGCCAGGTCTCCTGCAGGGGGCGACCGACTCGATCGAGGCGGGCGGTGCCGCGTCGGTGCAGGACACAGCCCCCCCGACGGCGCTCCCGGAGCTCGATCCAGGCTCCGGTCGCGACGGACTGGGGATCGAGGCTGATCCCCAGCGCGCCGTCGACCGACTTGTGGCCCCGCCAGGAGACGTCCTCGACGAACCGCAGCCTGTCTCCGTCTCGATCGATGTGGCTGGTGGTGACCTGGCCCCAGGTCCGCACCGGCTCGGTGGCCACGGGGGCGGGCCAGTCGAACCAGCGGTGGCGGGTCTCAAGGTAGGCGAGGGGGGTGTCGCTGTGGGTGCCGATCAGCATCGGCGCCAGCCGGGTGGCACGATCCCCCTCGAGCACGGTGAACGCCTCCAGGTGCCAGGCCCCCGCCTCGAGCCGGGCCCTCGCCTCGGCCCGACCGATCCAGGACCAGCCCGAGGGTGAGCTGTGGATCCAGGCGATCCGTCCGGTGGTGGTGTGGCAGCCCGGGGGACCCAGGAAGACGGCCCGGGCTCGCTCCGCCAGCACGCCTGGATCGTCGGGCGCGCCGGGGACCGCGCCGGGGACCGCGGCGGGGACCGCGGCGGCGGAGGACTGGGCGGAGGCGAGGGCGAGGGCGAGGGCGAGGGCGAGGGCGAGGGCGAGGGCGAGCTGCATCAGGGACCCGGGGGCTCTGGAGGGTCGAGCTGGATAGTCCCATAGGTGTGTGGCCCTCGCTGATCATGTCCATCGGCCCTGGCTGGGCCGGCGTCGTCGTCGAAGATCCAGTCGACTGCCTCGAGCCCGAGGACGTCGAGCTGGAGGTCCGGGCCGCGCTCGGGGATCGGCGGGTTGACGGGCTGCAGCTGTCGGCCCGGATCGATGATCAGGCGCTCCCATGGCGCCTGCGCCTCGAGGTCCAGGGGCGGGACGAGCTGCTGTGGAGCCGCGCTCTGGAGATCAAGGAGGCGGACTGCCCCTATCTGCCCGGCCTGGTCGCCCGCTCGGTGGAGCAGGGACTGGCGGGGATCCCACGGTGGCAGCTGGCGACGGGGCCGGCGCCGGTGGACGACGAGCTGTACCTCAAGCTCGCGGCCACCGCCCCCTGGGCCCCGCACGTGGGGATCGGCGGGGGGCTGGGGCGGGCGGTGAGCCAGTCCGTCCTGCTCCTCGCCGAGGCCGAGCTCAGCTTCTCCGGGATCCAGCCGGTGGACGAGCACCTGGGCCAGTTCACCGGCCTGCTGGTGGGGGCCGGCGGGGTGCTGGATCTGCCGATCCGCCATGGCTCGATCCGGCTGCAGGGCAGCGCGGCGACCGGGCCGTTTTGGGTCCAGGGGCGAGGCTTCGAGCAGAACTATCGGTCCTGGGCGCCCCGGGCGGTCGTCAACGGCGAGCTCAGCTACGCCCTGCCGGTGGCGGTCCGGCTCGGCCTGCGGGTGCAGAGCCCCTTCGTCCGCCTTGAGCTGTCCGACGAGCGCACCGGCAACCCGTCGCCGGAGCCCTGGGTCCGGCTCGGTCTGGTGCTGAGCCTCGCGGGACATGTCGGCAGGAGTGAAGTTGGATCATCCGGTCGGCCATGATGGAGCGTGAGACCACAGACACTGGCTACAGAAGCACAGGACAACGTCGTGGCGTTTCCCAGCGGCTCCACGACGTCCAGGGACGCGGTGGACATCGGAAAGCTCTTCGATGCCCACGGCCCCTACCTCTGTCGTGTCGTCCATCGACTCACCGGGAGCCGCGAGTCCGCCGAGGACATCGTCCAAGAAGTGTTCCTGCTCGCCTATAGCCGCCGCCACGAGCTCGAGGATCGCATGGGGATCCGCACCTGGCTATATCGGGTGGCGGTCAACCATGTACGACACCGGCGTCGCTCGTTCGCGCGGTATCAGGGCCTGCTCGATCGCTACAAGCGACAGCCCGCCCCCCGGGCCGAGGCGACCAGCCCCGACGAGGTCGCGAGCCAGATACAGCGCGGTGCCCTGATCCACGAGTGTGTCAAGCATCTGTCAGACAAACAACGCGAGGTCTTCGTGTTGTATGAGCTCGAAGAGCTCGAAGGTTCCGAGATCGCAACTATCCTCGACATCCCGGTCAACACCGTGTGGAGCCGCCTTCGCCTCGCGCGAGCGGCGTTCCGGAAGCAGTGGGCCGAGATCGCCGAGGTGGAGGGTGCGCCATGAATCGCGGTCCACGCCGGCTGAAGGAAGATCTGGACTTCCAGTGGGAGACCGGGTGTGATCTGGCAGACGAGCAGCTGATGATCGGCGACTACGATCTGCCGGGCATGCGCCGGGCGCTGCTCTCGAAGATCGAGGTGGGGGTAGCCTCCGCCGGGGTCGTCGGAGACGGTGTGCCCGTCGTCCGGGGAGCTGCGGAGGGATCCAGGGCGGGGTGGCTCGCTCCAAAGCCCGTGTTGACTGCGCTCGTCGGGCTCTCCCTCCTTGGAGGCGCCTACTGGCTGGGCACCCAGCGCACCGACGGCCCGAGCCCCGGGCCCCAGGGTGCCCCCGGCGTGGCGAAGGTGCCCACGGGGCCGTGGGTCCCTGCGCCGGTGCGCTCCGAGCCTGCCCCCGGGCCGTCCACCGATGGTGTCGCCGACGCTCCCCCCCAGCGGCCGGACGCGCTCCGGCTGGAGATGGCTCGGCCCGACGGTCCCCTCCACAGAGCGGTGGAGCCTCCTCCCTCCGCCCAAGAGGTGGAGGGGACCGCCGAGGGCCCCCCGGGCTCCAGCGCCCCCACGGCCTCGGGCGCCGGCGATGATCCGCGCAGCGTCACAGACGAGACGGCGGTCGGTGGTGCTGGGGAGGCCCCGGTCCCAGCCAAGTCCCCCGCCCGCCCGGGCTCGGACATCCCCGCGGAGCTCCGCCTGTACGATCCTGCGGACGAGGCCCTAGAGAACGGAGCCTATCGCCGGGCCGTGGCCGGGTTCGAGGCCTACCTCGAGGCCTGGCCCGAGGGCGGGCTGCGCGATGAGGCGGAGCTCGGCATGCTGCGGGCCCTGCACGGCGCCTCGGACGCCGAGGGCACCGCGAAGCTGGCCGAGCGCCTCCGGTATCGCCCCTCCCTGACGAGCCACCGAGAGGAGATCTTGAGGCTCCAGGCCGAGTCCCTGATCGTGCTCGGGCGCTGCGGAGACGCGCTGCTGCTCGCTGAGGACCTCCCTGCACGGGTGGCGGCACCGATCAAGCGCAGCTGCCGATCCCAACGCAGCCAGCGGTAGCCAACGCCTCCGATCCACCAAACCCCTGAGCCGGGCCCGGGATCTGCTACAGTTGCCCCGTGATCGGGGCTGGACAATGAGCACGAGGGGATCGGCGGGGCTGCCCGATCTGGCGCTGGTGCTGGTGGTGTTGGTGTTGGCCTCGTTCGGGGTGTTCCGGATGGGGCCCAGCGACATCCCCGAGCATCTGATGATGGGCCGGCTGATCTGGGAGACCAAGGCCCCGATCACCACCAACCTGGTGTCGTGGACCTACCCCGATCATCCAAACGATCAGCAGTACCCGCTGTACCAGATCGGCCTCTACCTGATGATGTCCAGGCTGGGGTGGTGGTCGCTCAGCGTGTTCTGCTGCCTGACCTGGACCGCAGCGGGCCTGGCCTGGATCCGGTGGGCGGGCACACTCAGGCAGTGCGGGGACCTGAGCGTGGTGTGGCTGTTTGCTGTGCTGGGGATCCAGCGCCACCTCGTGGCCCGGCCCGAGGTCTTCACCTTTGGGGGCATGGCGCTGCTGCTGCTCGCCTTCGAGGCCTGGCGCAGGGGGCAGGGGCGGGCCCCCCTGGTGGCGATGATCGTGATCCAGTGGCTGATGGTCAACACCCACCAGCTGTTCCTGCTGGGCTGGGTGCTGCTGTGGGGGTTCGTGGCCCATCTGGCGCTCACTCGGCTGCTCGCCGGGCGGGGGTGGCTCGACGACGCTGACGCTGCGCTGCCCATCGCTCCGGTGGCGGTCACCGCGGCCCTGGGGGTGGGGATCGGGGTGCTGTCCCCCAACGGCCCCGCGGTGTTCCGGGCGCCTCTGAGCCTGCTCACCACCATGACCGAGCTGGGCGCGACCGCGGGCGGGGGCTTCCAGTCTGCTGAGCTCGCGCCGATCTGGACCGATCCCATCGGGCTGGTCGCGACCGGGGTCCTGACGATCGCGGTGGGGACCGCGGCGTGGCGATCGCGGGGGCGCTGGCGGCTGTACGAGCTGGGGGTGCTGCTGGTCGGGGCCGCGATGGTGGCCGCAGCCCTGCGGGGGATCCCGTTCTATGCGGCGGCGGCGGCGGCGGTGGCCACCCGCTGGTCGCGCCGGGCGCCGCCCCTGTTGCCGGTGACATCCCCGGTCCGGGCGGTGGCGGCGGGGGTAGTGGTGGTGCTGGCTGGCTCCCTGCTGCTGCAGAACCTCCGCCCCAGGCCCCACGCCTACCTGGCCCGCCAGTACGGGGTGGGCAAGTCCATCGGAGAGTGGGGGGAGCACACCACCGCGTTCCTCCGACAGACCCCGCCGCCCGGGGAGATGCTGAACATCGGCTGGGTGGCAGCCAACTACCTCAACTTCGACGTGTACCCCGTCCGGCGGGTGTTCGTAGATGGGCGCTGGGAGGCCTACCCCAAGCCGTTCCTCGCCCGGACCATGGCGATGATGGAGGATGCAGACGTCCTGCAGGAGCTGATCGACGAGTGGAGGCCGGGGTTCGTCCTGGCCGAGATGCGCATGCCCAGCCAGCAGCAGCGGCTGGCCGAGCTGGTGGCCGGGGGGCGGTGGCGGCTGGTCTACGTCGACTCGATCACCGCGATCGCGGCAGCGGTCGAGCCCAGCACTGCGGCCTACCTCGAGGCCCATGGCCTCCAGCCCGCTCAGATCCAGCCCCCCGACTGGCTGCCGGATCACCCCGTGCTGCACGCCCAGCAGCAGATCCGGGTGGCCCGGCTGTTGCGCTACCTCGGGGAGGAGCAGGCCGCTGCCTCCTTGCTGGAGGCCGCCCGAGCCCTGGCCGACGATCCCTTCGTGGCTCACGATCTAACCACCGTGAGCCCCTGAGCCCCGGATCCCCAGCAGCCCCGGATCTCCAGGCCCCCCGACGAACGCTCCTGGACCGAGCCCGGGTCTCGCCTCGATGAACAGGAGCACCTCAGCCCGACGCTAAGCAGAGCGCCCCCCACCCACAGGGGCCCGTCGTCGAGCGCGAGCACACCATCGAGGGTCAGCCCGACGCTAAGCAGAGCGCCCCCCACCCACAGCCCCCCACAGCCCCCCGCAGCCCCCCGCAGCCCCCCGCAGCAGCGAGCCCAGGGCTCTACCGGATCCCCAGCAGCCCCCAGGGCAGCCCCAGCCAGCGCCACACCGCCAGGTTCAGGGTGATCGCGGAGAGCGCCCAGGCCGTCGCGGTGGCGAACGCCGCCCCCTCGATCCCCAGCCCGGGGATCAGGGCGAGGTTCAGCGCGGCGTTGAGGCAGATGTTCAGCGCCATCAGCCCGCTCTGACGCCCCGGCAGGCCCGCCTGGAGCAGCGCATGATCCACCGGGACGAAGGCGGCGTACACCAGCAGGCCCCCCGACAGGATCCACAGGATCTCGTGGGCGCCCGTCACCAGCTCCTCGCCCAGCCAGGGGGCGAGCCAGGGCAAGAGCAGCAGCACGCCCCCGGCCACCGGGACGAACGCGGCCAGCCCCAGGGCCATGGCCGTGCGGGACAGGGATCGGATCTTCGCCCGATCCCCGGCGATCAAGGGGACCACCAGAGCGGGGTTGACCACGGTGCGGATCGTCGCCCCGACCTGGTACAGGCCCTCGGCGAACATCGTGGCGAAGCTGTAGGTGCCCACCTGAGCGTCGTCGACGAACAACGACAGCATCAGCACGTCCACCCGGAGGTAGCTCTCGGCGAGGAGGCCGTTGGGCAGCGCGTGGGCGCCGAACGCGAGGTGGCGAGCCCGCCAGGAGGCCGAGCCCCGCAGCGGGGGGCGGATCCCGATCAGCAGCACCGGCAGCAGCGCCACCTCGGCGATGGAGAAGCCCGCACACAGCTGCACGCTGGGACGATCCAACACCCCGATCGCCAGGACCGAGGCCCCCAGCACCACGAACCGCAGGCTCTGGCCCAGGGCCAGCGCCCGGATCCGGCGCTGGCCGTTGAGCACCGCCAGCAGGACCTTGTTGATCGCGAACAGCCCCAGGCCCGGCACGATCCATCGGAGCCCCTCGCCGACTCCGGGGCTGTCGGTGAGCTGGCCGATCCAGTCCGACGCTAGCCACAGAACAGCCGCGCTGAGCCCACCGGAGATCGTCACCAGCTGCAGGGCAGAGCCGATCAGGGGACGCAGCTCGTCCGGGTGATCGATGTGCTCGGCGACGTGCCGCTGGGTGGAGTCGTGCAGGCCGAAGGCGGCGAGCTGAGCGAGGACGACAAAGGCGGCGTAGACCTGGTTGAACACCCCCAGCGCGGCCGCGCCCCAGCCCGCGGCGATGAACAGGTTGAGGAGCGCTCCGGTCAGCGCCATCAGGGCGAAGGCCCCGTAGCTGTAGGCCGTGTCGGACAGCAGCTTGTGGGGGGGAGCGTCGGCCATGATCAGTACAGCTTGTCGATCGCGTCGATCCGGGTCATCACCTCCTCGAGGTTCAGGCCGACCTGGGCCGCAAACTCCACCAACACGTCCCGATCGGCCTGGTTCTCCTCAGCCACCCTCGCCAGGGCGTCGTCGCGGGTGATCAGACCGGCGCGGATCTGCTGGCTGCGGAAGGTGTCGAACTCGGAGAAGCCCGCCACGGTGTAGTAGATGTGGTTGATGAAGGTGGTGTAGCCGTCCCCGATCCGCCAGGTGTTATCGGTGTGGGGTGCGGTCTCCCAGCCGTACCGACCGATCAAGGTCTCGTCGATCGTGGCCTCGTCCCACTCCAGGTAGTGGAACAGGTACAGGAAGTCGTCCTTGCCGATGAAGGTGGTGTAGAACGAGCCCAGCGAGTCGAGCCAGGACTCGTTGAGGTAGGCGGGGTTCAGCAGGTACTGCAGCCCGTAGAACGCGGCGATCTGGAGCTTATTAGCAAGGGAAAAATCGAATAATCGCTGTCCGTGCTGGCTCTCCCGGACCCCGGCGAAGCCCCCCTTGAAGTCCGTGCGCTCTAGCGGGTTGCCTGCACAGAAGATCACCAGGGGGATCTTCAGCTGCTGGCGCAGCTGTCTGCCGATCCCGTAGAAGTACTTGTCGCCGGCCATGAACAACGGGACCATCCCCAGGTGGGGTCTGCGCAGCCAGGCGAGGATGTTCTTGCGCATGTAGCGGCGCTTGGCAGGGATGTCGGCGGCCCGCAGGATGTGCTCGATCTGGAGCTGGCCACACATCCGCGCCTGGTTGCGTCGGGCGATGTCGGTGACCATGCCCCAGTCGTAGGAGTAGGCGACGGGGTGCATGCCGTACTCGCTCTTCAGCAGGTGTAGCCCATAGGAGGAGTCCCGGCCCCCGGAGAGCGCCACGATGCAGTCGGGCGATCCATCGCTGCTGCGGTGCCTCGCGAGCTCGGCCTCCAGCGCCTCAGGCCCGGCCAGGGTGGGCGGCACGTAGGCGCGGCAGTAGCTGCACACGCCGTCTGGATCCAGCTCGAGGAAGGGGTAGGTGATCGGCAGGATGCAGCGGCTGCACCGGCGCAGGCCCTCGACTGGATCCGCCATGGCCGCCAACACCAGCGGAGCCCCACCAGGAGCAGCCGCCGGCACGTCAGGGGGATCGGTGAGGGCGAACCTGACAGGAGCCGCGCTCGACAGCTCGACGATCAGGCCGGTGCCCGCGGCCAGGTGCTGGACCTCGGCGGGGCCGGCGCGCAGCGTGCGCTGTCGCTGCAGCAAGCTCGACAGGGTGTGGGCCTCGGACGCGAACACGAACGCGCCGGGCAGGTGTGCGTGGTACAGCGAGCCATGGTTCGTGGCCAGGATCAGCGCCTCTGAGTCGTCCCGCAGCACCGCGACGCTGGCGGTGCCCTCCAGCTCGGCGAAGGTCGCGCTCAGGGCCTGGGCCAGATCGGAGGTGTGCGCGGTGTGGTGATCCAACAGCCGCAGGATCACCTCGGTGTCCGAGGCGCTGTGGTGGGCCAGCTCGGGGTGGAGCCGCCACAGCTCGGCCTCGTTGGTGATGATCCCGTTGTGGATCCCCACCGCGTGCTCGGTGAGGATCGGCTGGTTGTTGCCGGCGTCGAACTCCGCTCCGTTGGTGACCAGGCGGCAGTGGCCGATGACGGCCACCGGCTGCGACAGCTTGTGGTGACCGTCGCGGACGATCCGGGCCAGGCTGGCCTCGATGAACCGGGCATAGCCTGGTGTGCCCAGCATCTTCGAGGGCTTCAGCGGGCGCTTGTAGATCCCGGCGACGCCGCCGGTGAGCAGCACCAGGCCGCTGGCCTCCTGCCCCCGGGGCTCGGACAGCCGGAAGAGCTCGGTGAGCAGGCTGCAGATCCCTGCATCCTGCAGCGGCTCACCCGGCGCGACCACGTACCCGAAGATGCCACACATGCTACCTCCCGCCCTGCGGCGTCCGGCCCGGGGAGCGCTCCGGCTGCCCCCCGCCCTGCGGCGTCCGGCCCGGGGAGCGCTCCGGCTGCTCCCCGCCCCGGGCTGTGCCCCGGGCTGTGCCCCGGGCTGTGCCCTGGGCTGTGCCCTGGGCTGTGCCCCGGACCGGGTCGAGGCGAGCGACGAGCGAGGGGATCCGCAGGTAGGCCAGCCTGCGGGTCTCGCGGCGGTGGGGGGTGACGGTGTCGAGGATGGCACCGGCGGTGG
>DRPG01000428.1 GCA_011376105.1 Deltaproteobacteria bacterium | reverse complement strand
GGCGGGTGCGGGCATGGGGGTGGACTCAGGGCTCCCCGACTTTCGGGGCAATGAGGGCTTCTGGAGGGCCTATCCTCCGTTTCAGGGGATGAGGTTCGAGCAGCTGGCCAACCCCCGCTGGTTCAGGGACGATCCTGGGCTCGCGTGGGGCTTCTATGGTCACCGGCTGGGGCTGTACCGACAGACCGTGCCCCACCCGGGCTTTGCCGTCCTGCTGCGCTGGGCACAGCGCAGGATCACCACGGTGTTCACCTCGAACGTGGACGGCCAGTTCCAGCGGGCGGGGTTCCCCGAGTCGCTGCTGTACGAGGTCCATGGCTCGATCCACCACCTGCAGTGTGCGACGCCGTGCGCCGAGGAGATCTGGCCCGCCGAGGGGGTGTCCGTCTCGATCGATCCCGAGACCTTCCGGGCGCATGGGGCGCTGCCGCGGTGTCCCCGGTGTGGTGGGATCGCGAGGCCCAACATCCTGATGTTCGGGGACTGGGGCTACCTGGGCACCCGCTCGGATGTCCAGGCCACGCGCTATGCCTCCCTGCGGCGCTCAGCGTCGGATCGGCCCGCCGTGGTGATCGAGCTCGGAGCCGGCAGCGCGGTGCCCACGGTCCGCCACCACAGCGAGCGCCTGGTCGGGCTCGGGGCCACCCTGATCCGGATCAACCCCCGGGAGCCTGAGGGGCCGCGGGGGAGCCTCGGCCTGCCCCTGGGGGGGGCCGAGGCGTTGGCTTGTTTGGCGCAGCGTCTCCGTGCCAGGGCGATCAGGCGCTGATCGGATCCACCGCTCGCCCCTGCCCGGGCTCTCGCCCTCGCCCTCGCCCGGGCTCTCGCCCCTGCCCGGGCTCTCGCCCTCGCCCTCGCCCGGGCTCTCGCCCCCGCCCGGGCTCTCGCCCTCGCCCTCGCCCGGGCTCTCGCCCCCGCCCGGGCTCTCGCCCGGGCTCTCGGGCCGCCCTGCCGCGACCCCCTGCCGCGACCCCCTGCCGCGATCAGATCGGGCTCTCGGGGATCACCAACCGATCGCCGGGCTCGAGGTGCATGTCGGCGTCCTTACCCTTGAGGATCCGCCGCAGGTTGACCTGGATCTTCTCACCGTCGCGCAGCAGGTAGGAGCCTGACAGCCGCGCGACCGCGGTGCGTCCCCCGGCCTTGATGAAGGCCTCGCTCACGGTGATACCTTCGGCGAAGGCGAACTCTCCGGGCTTCGCGACCTCGCCGGTGACAAACACGATCCGGCCTTCATCGACCGTGACGATGTCGCCGGCCTCCAGCGGATAGTCCCCCAGCACGTCGTCTAGGGCGCCGAGCGGGATCCGCAGGGGATCGTGGCCCTTGCGGGTGACCACGATCTGGCCGGTGCTCCGATCGGACTTGACCCCACCGGCGCGGGTGACCACCGCGCGCAGGGTGGTGCGGCCGTCGAGGTAGTAGACGCCGGGGCTCTGGACTGCGCCGAGGACCTCGACGGGCTGGGAGCGGTGCTCGGCGACCCGGACGGTGACCTGGGGATCGACGTAGCAGTCGGGCATCAGCGCCCTGCGCAGGGTCTGCTCGATCTCGTAGGCGGTCTGCCCGGCGACGTCCACGAGCTCAGCACAGGTCAGGCTGACGGATCCGGAGGCCGCCACGACGAACTTTCCATCGTGGCCCAGGGGCTCGCCGTGGACCTGGACCGCGATCGTGTCTCCGGGCCCGATGCGATATTCGCCCGGGTTTGCGAAGGCGCTGAGGGAGAGGGCTGTCCATGCAATGATCACGATGGCTCTGCATGCCTCCGACTCAACCGTAACCGTGCACAGCAAGCGCGCTACCCGAAGGGGGCTGCCCCTGAGGTATCCTCGACGATCAGCCACACCCCCGGCGCTCCATCGAGGCACGCCGGAGGTCGGCCTCTACCATCATCGACACCAGCGCCTCGAGCTTGAGGGTCGGGCTCCAGCCGAGGCGCTCCCGGGCCCGGGTCGCGTCCCCCACGATCTCGTCGATCTCGATGGGGCGGTGCAGGGCTGGATCGATCTCGACGTGGGCTCCCCAGTCGAGGCCCACGCAGTCGAAGGCGAGCTGGCAGAAGCGGGCCACGCTGTGGCTGTGGCCGGTCGCCACCACGTAGTCGTCCCCTGTGGGCTGCTGCAGCATGCGCCACATGGCCTCGACATAGTCTCCGGCGAAGCCCCAGTCCCGCCGGGCCTCCAGGTTGCCCAGGACCAGCCGATCCTGGAGCCCATGGACGATCCGACCCACCGCCCGGGTGATCTTGCGGGTGACGAAGCCCTCCCCCCGCCTCGGGGACTCATGGTTGAACAAGATCCCGTTGCTCGCGTGCAGTCCGTGCACCTCGCGGTGGACGCACACCAGCCGGTGTGCGGCGGCCTTGGCGATCGCGTAGGGGCTGCAGGGGGCAAAGGGGGTGTCCTCCCGCTGGGGGCAGCGGGCCCCACGCCCGAACAGCTCCGAGGTCGAGGCTTGGTAGAGGCGGGGGCGTAGCCCGAGGGTGTGGATGGCCTCCAACAGCCGCGAGGTGCCCAGGGCGATCACGTCGGCGGTGTAGACGGGCTGAGCGAAGCTGACGCCCACGTGGGACTGGGCCGCGAGGTTGTAGATCTCGTCGGGCTCGCTGTGGGACAGCGCCGCCACCAGTGACGAGGCGTCGGTCATGTCGCCGGGGTGCAGCACCAGGGCCCCGCGCACGGCCCCGGGGAGGCGATCGGTGCCCGGTGTGCTGGAGCGTCGGATCAGCCCGTGGACCTCATAGCCTCTCTCGAGCAGGAGCTCTGCGAGGTATGAGCCGTCCTGGCCGGTCACGCCGGTGATCAGGGCCCGCCGGGCGGTCACAGCGAGTCCGGATCGGATCCCTCGGGGCGGGACAGGCGCCACAACCGCACCCCCACAGCCTGATCCCTCCACTCGAACCAGGCCGGCGCCTCGCCCGGATCACAGGCCCGGATCCGATCGATGAGCTGGGCGAGGGGCTGCTGTGGATCGAGGCGCCGATCCTCTCGCCCCACGGGGCGGTCGTGCTGGGTGGCCTCAGACTCGTCTTGATCGATGAAGGTCGAGCCCCCCGCGAAGCGCCGCAGGGCGCTCACCACCAGCTCCCCTTCGCACGCCGCCAGCTTCCGCCGCAGGGAGATCAGGGTGTCGAACGGATCGACGGGCACGGGGCGCTGGACCAGCAGCGGGCCGTCGTAGGTGCGCAGGCGATCGATGAGGTGGACGCTGACCCCCGCCACGGCGTCGCCCTGATCCAGGGTGTGCCAGGCCGGATCGAGGCCCCGGTGACGGGGCAGCAGGGAGCGGTGGCGGCACAGCAGGGTCCACCGGGGGTTGCGCAGGGGGCTGCCCGGCTCGGGGGGGAGCGCCAGAGACATCAGCACGTCGATCCGGTGGGCCAGCATCGCGGTGGACGATGCGATCTCGGTGTCGCGGACCACCGTGGCCTCTCCGGGGCTGGCCTGGAGGGCAGGTGTGTTGGCGGGCATCAGCACCAGGGGCACCGGGATGCCTGCCTGCTGGGTGGCCTCGATGATGTGGAGGTCGTCAGGATCGGCGAGCAAAAACGCGACACGCATCTCGAATCTTGACTCCGACGTTCCCACGTAGCGCTTGCCGGGGGTGCGCGCGACCGTCTCCTTGCGGGTCGGGCCCCGCGGCGGTACCCAGCCGATCCGTGTCCCTGGTCCATCCCGTGGTGTTGTGCGGGGGGGCGGGCTCCAGGCTCTGGCCGAGCTCCACCCCCGATCGTCCCAAGCCCCTGCTCAGCCTGGGGGGCGAGGCCAGCCTGCTCCAGGGCACGCTGCAGCGGGTCTGTGGGGATCGGTTCGCCGATCCCCGGGTGGTGTGTGGGGTGCGCCACGCCGACGCGGTGGCTCAACAGGTGTCCACGCCCCAGATCGTCGAGCCGATGCCCCGGGGGACGGCGGCGGCGATCCTCGCGGCCACGGTGGCGCTCCGGGATCGGAGGGCGCTGGTGCTGGTGCTGCCCGCCGATCATGTGGTGGCGAGGCCCGAGGCGCTGGCGGACGCAGTGCGCACCGCGATCCCCGCGGCCCAGCGGGGCGCGCTGATCACCTTCGGGATCCACCCCGATCGTCCCGAGACCGGCTACGGCTGGATCCGCGTCGGCGAGCCGGTGGAGCCCGGGATCCACCGGGTGGATCGCTTCCTGGAGAAGCCCGATCACCGCACCGCCCGGGCCCTGCTGGCGGCGGGGGGACACCTGTGGAACAGCGGCATGTTCCTGTTCCGGGCCAGCGCCCTGATCGAGGAGATCGCACGCCTCGCGCCGGAGCTGCTCGAGGCGGTGCAGCACGCGGTGCAGCACGCCACGATCGAGCCCGGGCGGATCTCGCTGCAGCCCGCTGCGTTCGCCCGGGCCCCGGCGGGGAGCCTCGACGTCGTGGTGATGGAGCGCACCACCGCCGCCGCGGTGGTGCCGGTCGCGCTGGGCTGGGACGACGTCGGCACCTGGGAGGCGGTCTGGCGCCTGGGGGCCCCGGATCCACAGGGCAACGTGGTCCACGGCCGGGTCCAGGCCGAGTCGATCCAGGGCTGCTACCTCGACGCCGAGGGGATCGATCTAGTGGCGTGTGGGCTGGAGCAGCTGGTCGTGGTCGCCCGGCCCGACGGGGTGCTGGTGTGTGGGCGGAGCGAGTCCCAGCGGGTGGGGCCCCTGGCGTGTCGGATCGCCCCCAAGCCCGGGGGAACGGAGGCGATCTGGCACGCCAGGGAGCACACGCTGAGGGCCGGCGAGCGGCTCCGGCTCGGCCGTGCCACCGCCACCGTGGTCCGGGGTGAGATCGACGCCGGGGGCCGGCGCTGTCGCCCCGGAGATGGGATCACCGGCGAGGTCGTGGCGGTGACCGACAGCGTGTTGGTCGAGATCATCCCCCGGGGGGCGGGGTGAGGCCATGGATCATCCCCGGTGGAGCGGGATGACCTTCGAGGGGCTCGGCTCGTCGGGGAGGTTGTAGCGGGGCACGACCCCTTTGAGGGCCCGGCGGACCCGCTCAGGATCGCCCGCACAGGCCACGTCGATCAGCTCGGACAGGGAACGCCGCATCTGACCATAGGCCCTGCGCTCCCCCCGCCCCACGTAGATCTTGGGGTGCTTGGTCTTGGTCGCGCCCTCTCCGTCGACGGCCAGCTCCTCAAACAGCTTCTCGCCGGGGCGCATCCCGGTGTAGACGATCTCGATGTCGCGCCCGGGCTTCAGCCCCGACAGCCGGATCAGATCTTCGGCCAGGGTGGTGATCTTCACCGGCTGGCCCATGTCCAGCACATAGATCTCGCCGCTGTCCCCCATCGCGCCGGCCTCCAGCACCAGCTGGGAGGCCTCGGGGATCGTCATGAAGTAGCGCTGCATCTCGGGGTGGGTCACCGTCACCGGGCCGCCCTGCTTGATCTGCTCCCTGAACAGCGGGATCACCGAGCCGTTGGAGCCGAGCACGTTGCCGAAGCGCACGGTGACGAAGCTGGTGCGGCCCCGGCCGGCCATGCTCTGGATGTACAGCTCCGCGACGCGCTTGGTGCAGCCCATGACCGAGGTGGGGTTGACCGCCTTGTCGGTCGAGATCATCACGAACCGCTGCACCTCGTGGCGCAGCGCCGCGTCCGCCACCGCTGCGGTGCCGCCGACGTTGTTCTTGATCGCCTCGCCCGGGTTCCACTCCATCATCGGCACGTGCTTGTGGGCCGCTGCGTGCAGCACCAGGCCTGGCTCGGTCTCGGAGAAGATCGTGTCGAGGCGCCCCTCGTCGGTGATGTCGGCGATCCTGGGGAGCAGCTCGATGTCAGCGTGGCGCTTCTTCAGCTCGCTGTGGATGTGGTACAGCGCGTTCTCAGCCTGCTCCAGCAACACCAGGCTCCGGGGCCGGAAGCGCGCGACCTGCCTGCACAGCTCGCTGCCGATGGAGCCCCCCGCGCCGGTGACCAACACCACGTTGTTGCGGATCATGTCGGAGATGCGCTCCGTGTCCAGCTGTACCGGCTCCCGCCCTAGCAGATCCGCGATGTCGACATCGCGGATCTGGGATACCGTCACCCTGCCGTCGACCAGGTGGTACATGCTGGGGACCGTGCGCACGGTCACACCATCGAGGGTGACCTCGTCGAGGATCCTCCTCATCTGTGCGCCGGTCGCCCCGGGCGTCGCGATCACGACCTCGGTGACCTTGTGGGTCTCGAAGATCACGCTGGCCTCCTCGACGGTGCCCAACACCCGGACCCCATGGATGGACATCCCCTGCTTGTGGGGATCGTCGTCGAGGATCCCCACCGGGAGCACCGAGGGCATGTTGCGGACGATCTCCCGTAGCAGGGCCTCGCCCGTGTCCCCACCGCCGACCAGGGCCAGGTGGCGACGACGCTCTCCATGCTCCATCCGGCGCGCGGTCTGAGCGAAGGTGCGCACCAGGAAGCGCAGCCCGGTGGCTAGCCCCACCGACAGCATCGCCTCGACCAGGAACACCGAGCGGGGGAACGGGCTGGTGCCGGTCATCAGCACCGCCAGCGCGAAGGCACCGCTGGAGAGCACGGTGGCACCCACCAGGCCCTCTAGATCGCGCTGGCCGGTGTAGCGCCACATGCCGTGGAACAGGCCGAACCAGCCATAGGTCAGCGAGCGGATCAGCACCAGGGGCAGCACCCACAGCGCATACCGGGGCTGCAGCCAGGCGTCGGGGATCGCGAAGTCGAAGCGCAGGAGGAAGGCCCCTGCATACGCGATGATCCAGATGGCGATGTGCGCCAGCAGGACCACGGGTCGGCGGTGTCGGACGAGGAGGGCGGAGACTGTTGTCACGGGGACCACGCTTGCGGGAGGACAGCTGGATAGTGCCCCCTCCGGGCGGGGGGGACCACACAAATCAGCGTGGGGCTGATTCCTTGGGCTGACGCTGTCCTCTAGGGGGGATCCCCCAATCGGTCGGGTGCCCCGGGACTTGAGGGCGATCCAAGGGCCACCGCCGCGGCCGGAGGCGCTGCCGCGGCCGGAGGCGCTGCCGCGGCCGGAGGCGCTGCCGCGGCCCGGGGCCACCGTGGGTGGAGCCCGGTGAGCGCAGGTCCAGGGGTCCCTCGATGGAGGGGATCGGCTCTCCAGAGCACAGGGCCCTGTTCACGTCCCATGGCGTCTCGTCCGCCCTCCTCGAGCCCCGGCTCAGGGACGTGCTCGAGGAGCCGGATGCACGGTGATCTCGACCCCACGCCCTCCGGCCCTCTGGCCCTCCGGGGTAGGCGCCCTCTCCTTCGATCTCGATGTGGCCGGTGAGCGCGGGCCCGGGCGTCCTGGCCTTCCCCGGTGGATCGGGGCTCGGGGGATCACGATCGGTCCATGGCAACCTGGATGATCGCCGCTCTGCTCGTCGGGCTCTGGGGATCCGATGGGTGGGTGGCTTACAGAGGGCCATGCGCCCTGGCCCGAGCCCTTCCCGGATCGTGCTGTGCCGTCCCCGGGGGCGGGGGGGGGTGGCCAGCGTGGTGGATCAGCTCTACCCTTCGCTGTCCACCCGGGCTCCGACCACGCTCCTGCCCGTGGGCCGGCGGGGGGGCGAGCGCCTGGGAGCGAGGGCGATCGTCCGGGACGGCCTCGCCCTGCGGCGGGCGCTCCCGGGCGCTGCGGTGGTGCATCTCCACCCCTCCCTCCGGGCCCGGGCGATCGTCCGGGACGCGATCCTGCACGATCTCGCCCAGCGCGCGGGCTGTCCGACGGTGGTGCAGCTGCATGGCTTCGATCGACGGCTGGTGGCGTGGCTCGGGGCCCGGGCCCGGGCCCGGGCTGCCCTGCTGGGCTCCCTGCTGTCCGCCGACGCCCTGCTGGTCCTGGGGCGGCCCTTCGTCCACCAGCTGGTGGGCCTCGGGGTGCCCCCGGAGCGGATCCATGTGGTGGCGAACCCCTTCGATCCAGCGACGATCCCCACCGAGCGGATCGGAGGGGCGCCCCTGGTGCTGTACCTGGGGCGTCTGGTGGGAGGCAAGGGCCTGCCCGAGCTGATCGAGGCCATCGGGCTGCTGTCGGTGGCGCGCCCCCGGCTGGAGGTGGTGATCGCAGGCGAGGGGCCGCTGGAGCCTGCGCTGAGGTCCCTGGTGCGGGCCCGGGGGCTGTCGGAGCAGGTGCGGTTCGTGGGCTGGGTCCAGGGGGCGGCCAAGGTGGAGCTGCTCGCCCGGGCCTCGGTGTTGGCCCTGGTGTCCGGGGGCGAGGCAGCTCCGGTCAGCGTGATCGAGGCCCTGGCCTCCGGCGTGCCGGTGGTGGCGACCCGCACCGGCGCGATCCCCGAGCTGGTCGGCCCCGCGGGGGTGATCCTGGATCGGGCGGAGCCCCCGTCGCTTGCGGCCGCGCTGACCGAGGTCCTCGACGATCCCGGGCGGGGCTCGGGGGGGCCCGCCCAGGTGGCGGATTGTACGCTCGATCGGATCACACAGCGCCTGATCCGGCTCTACCGGGACCTCGGGGCCCGGATCGAGGACCCGCCGGGGGTGTCGGAGGCTCCGGGTCTGCCGGAGGCGCCCCGTCGTCGGGCTCGTGTCGGGGGCTGACGGTGCCCTTCGCCCGCAACACCGCCTGGGGGCTCGCTGGCTCGATCGTGTCGGGGATCGCTGCCTCTGGCTCGACCGTCTGGCTTGCCCGGTGGTTGAGCCCGGAGGCCCATGGGCAGGTCCAGGCAGCCTTGTCCCTGCTCACCGTGCTGAGCTTCGGGGCTCAGATCGGCGTGGTGGCGGCGACGATCCATCGGGTGGCCCGGGCCGGCAGCGCCCCCCGGCTGGTCGTCAGCACCGCCCTGGCCTCGGTGACCGGGACCGGTGTCTCGGTGGCGCTGATCCTCGCCCTCCTCCGGGAGCCTGTGTCTTCGACGATCTTGGTGGGGCTACCCCCGGCCGGGCTGCTGCTCGTGCTCGCCACGGTGATCCCCTTGCTGTGGATGCAGGTCCTCGGTGGCGCCGCCCGGGCCCTCGATCGCTTCGGGGACTGGACCCTGGCCCAGGCGAGCCACCAGGTGCTCCGCCTCGTGGCCCTGCTGATCGTGGCCTCGCTGGCTCCGGCCGGCGCGGTGGTCGCCCTCGGCGCGGTGTGGCTCGGGCAGTCCGGCACCACGGCCCTGGTCGCGCTGCGGGTGCTGCCCGGCGTCGGGCTGACCTGGCGCCTGCGGTGGCCGGAGCTCCGTGAGATGACCGGCTTTGGCCTGAGGACCTACGCCCACACCCTCGCCGGGCAGGTCCACGAGCGGCTAGATCTGGTCTTGCTGGCGATCCTCGACGGAGATCCAGCACACCTGGCCGCCTATGCGGTGGCCGTCGGGGTGGTGAACCGGCTGCGGATGCTGCCGCTGGCGATGTCCGCGGCACTGTTCCCCCGGATCGCGGCCCTCGCCGACGACGACGGGGCGCGCTTCACCGCGGGGGTGTGCCGCCACGCCGTGCTGTGGACGATCGCCCTGGGGCTGCTCCTGGCGCTGATCGCCCCCGTCGGGGTGCCGCTGCTGTTCGGCCCTGCCTACACCGCCTCGATCCAGCCCCTGTGGATCCTGCTGCCGGGCACGGTGGCGCTGTCGGTGTACCTGGTGCTGGGGCGCTGGTTCCAGGCGATCGATGCTCAGGGGATCAACCTGGCCTCCCAGGTGTTGGGGATCGGGGTCAACCTGATCCTCAACCTGTGGTGGATCCCCGGCCATGGCCTCGTCGGGGCTGCGTCCGCGTCCCTGGTCTCGTATGGGCTGCAGGCCGTCCTGGTCTCGATCGGGTTCCTGCGCCGGGGGCGGGTGGGCTTCGGTCGGACCTTCATCGCCGGGCGCTCCGATCTACGCTGGTACCTCGATCGGATCCAGAGGCTGGGGTGAGGCTGTGGATCGCGGGGGCCACCCAGGGCCGCAGCGCCTCAGCCCTGGCCCGGAGCCACGCGGCCCTGTACACCCAGGCCGTGCTCGCCTCCCTGGAGGTGGGGAGCCGCCCCCCGGCGGTCGAGGTGGTGCTGCGGCACCGGGGCCGCCACGGCCTCGGGCACGCGTTCAAGGGGGTGTCCCGGGCGGGTGACACGCTGCTGCTGTGCACCGAGGGGGAGGTGGTGGTGGTCCGGGGGGATCGGATCCTGCGGACCGAGACCCACCCCTGGCTCAACGATGTACACCACGCGGCGCAGATCGGCGACGCCCTGCACGTCGTGTCCACCGGGACCGACGCGGTGATCGTGGAGGGGCGCTTCCTGCCGGTGATCCCGGGCGTGGCCCCCCCCTCCTCCGACGTGCGGAGCATGGATCTACGTCCCCACCGGGCCCACCCCAACCACCTGTTCGTCGTCGGAGGGCGCCCCCACGTGACCCGGGGGCTGCTCGGGGACGCCATCGCGCTGCACGATCGCGCCACCCGGTGGGCGCTGGCGGACGTCGTGGTGCACGACGGGGTGGTGCGCTCAGACGGGATCTGGTTCACCGCGGTAGACGGACGGCTGATCTGTGTCGATCCCACCGCCGGTCGGATCGTCCGGACCGTGGCGCTGGCGCCGCTGGGGCACCGGGCACCGCCGCTGGGCTGGTGTCGGGGCCTGGCGTTCGTGGATGGGATCGCCTGGGTAGGCTTCACCCGGCTGAGGGCCACCTGGTCCAGGCGGAACCTGGCCTGGGCGAGGGGGCTGCTGCGGGGGCGGGTGGTGGCGAGCCCTCACCCCACCCGGCTGGTCGGTTACGATCTAGGAGCGGAGGCTCAGATCGGGGAGGTCCTCGTCGAGGAGATCGGCCTGGACGCGATCTTTGGCCTGGTCGGGCCTGGCCCCTGAGCTGCAGGGGCCAGGGCTCCTCGATGAACGCCTCCAGGGTCTCGATCCCAGGCCGGCGCTCCACCCGCGGGGCGCTCTGGCTGACCCCGGGGCGCGCCTCCAAACAGGCCACCCGTAGCCAGCCATCCACCGAGGGTGTGGGCTATAGGACGGCGGATCCCGGACAGGTCGTCTCGCTGGATCGTGTGGGGGGAACCTCTCCGGACAGGTCGTCGCCTGTGATCGGGCGGGAGGCTGTCGTGAAGGCTGTGATCGTGGTAAGCACCACAACCCGGACCGTATACTACGGCTACATCCATGAGGACACACCGCTGACTCAGTCGGCGTATGTGCTTGAGCGTGCCCGCTGTGTCATCTACTGGCCCCAGGGTGGAGGGCTAGGGCAGCTGGCCAACGAGGGCCCGATCCCCGAGACCCGCCTGGGCGACGTCGAGCCTGCAAAGACCGCCATCAGCGGCGTCGATCGGGTCATCGAGGTCTCCCCCGAGGCTGCTCAGCGCTGGGACACGGCGGCGCCCTATCGTGGATGAGCCACGACGCTCTGGCTCACGATGAGCTGCCTGTAGGGGCGATCCGATGGCCCGCAGCTTCGACACGCCGGGCGCCCTCGGGCTCGACGGCATCCAGTGGATCCCGGGAGATGGCACCCTCACCCACCGCGTGGGGCTGAGGCGGCCCTGCACGCGGTGGGTGAGGGGCCGAGGCGGCCCCGTGTTGGGGCTGAGGCGGCCCCGTGTTGGGGCTGAGGTGGCCCCGTGCTCACCGCGGAGCCTGGACCCGCTCCACCCTCCGGCCGTGGTGGCGCAGGATCTGGATCCCCGAGGCCTGGAGGAACTTGGTCGGGAGCACCCCACCCACCATCACGAAGATGAAGTCGTTTGGGATCTCCAGCTCCTCGCCCCGGTGCTTCAGGAGCACCCGATCGGCCTCGATCCGGACGGGGCTACACTCGAGGCGGACCTCGACCTGGCCCTTCTCCTGGGCGACCCTCAGGCGCTCGACGTTGTCCTCCTTCGGGCGGCTGATCGCGGCCCCTCGGTAGGCCAGGGTGACCTTGTTGCCCTCCTGCTCTCCGAGGGACACCGCGGCCTCCACCGCGGAGTCTCCGCCACCCACGATCAACAGGTGCTGGTAGCGGTAGCGCTCTGGATCCAGCAGGCGGTAGGTGACCTTCTCCTGCTCCTCCCCCGGGATGTTGAGCTTGCGGGGGGTGCCCCTCCGCCCGATCGCGAGGATCACCCGGCTCGCCCGCAGCTCTTCCTCGCCGGCACGGATCGAGAACACGCCGCCCTGAGGTGTGATCGCATCGACCCGGAGCCCGGTGCGGATCTTGAGACCGGTGGCCTGGACGACCTCCTCGAACAGATCGATCAGCTCCTCCTTCAGCGCGCTCTTGAGGCTGATCTTGCCGTACCCCGGGAGCTTCATCGGTCGGGTCATCACCAGCTTCTGACGGGGATAGTGTCGGACTGCTCCTCCGAAGTCGTCCTGCTCGACGATCAGGTAGTCGAGGTTGAGCTCTTGGGCTTTCAGCCCGGCCCCCATGCCTGCAGGGCCCGCACCGACGATCACCACATCCAGCACGCCCTTGGGGGATCGCAGGCCCTTGGCGGCTGCGGTCATCGCCTGCTGGCCCTGCTCCACCGCGTTGGCGATCAGGCCCATCCCGCCGAGCTCTCCGGCGACGTACAGGCCGGGGACGTTGGTCTGGAAGTCGGGGCCCACCTCGGGGATGTCGATGCCCCGCTTCTCGCTGCCGAACACCAGCTGGATCGCGTCCACTGGGCAGACCCTGGCGCACACCCCGTGGCCGATGCACTTCGAGCCGGCGATGACCTGCACCTGGCCGTTGACGATCCCCAGCACGTCCTCGGGACAGGCGGTGACGCAGGCGCCGGAGCCCATGCAGGCCCCCCGGTCCACCAGCGGCCGGATCGAGGCCGGCTCGTTGCGGCCCGCAGCGGTCGACGTGGCATACTTCTTGGCAGCCCTCCGCTCCCGGAGCGCCAGCTTGACGTAGGTAGGCAGCACCAGGAACATGAAGATCGACGTCATCAACAGGCAGGTCAGGACCGAGCTCGGCATCAGTCGTTCCACAGATGGGTGAGGGCACCCCCGATGATGATCGCCTCGAGGATGTGCAGCGCCGCGATCAGGTACATGGCCTGGGCCAGGGGTTCGTGGAACAGGTGCCACCAGCGGAACAGCTTCGCGCTGACCTGCCACCCCGCCAGGTTGCGGCGGGCCTTGAGCTGGGCCGTCAGGCCCTCGTGGGCGGAGCGCTGCACCTGGGGAGGCAGCCCCGAGCGGGCCAGCTTGAAGCCGACCAGGTTGGCGCGTAGATCGGTCCTCACGTGCAGGACGAACCAGCTCAGGATCGAGTGCACCTCGACGTTGGGCTGTTGGCTGAGCTTCACCGCCTCTTGCAGGGCCTCGGCGTTGGAGCCCCGGGTCTGGGAGACCAGCTCCTCCTTGAGCGACATCAGCGACTTCTCACCGTCGTTGATGCCCTGGGAGCGCCCCGCGGCGGTCCGGGGGAAGTGGCCGTAGACATAGCGACCGAACACGCCCGAGAGCGCGACCAGGATCATGCACCAGAACCCGGTGGCGATGTAGCCCTCGGGCAGCAGCCACGCCGAGTGTAGCACGATGTAGATCGGGCCGAGGATCCCACACACCACATGGAACCGGAACCACAGCATCGGCGCCCCGAGCCACTCGAAGGGCAGCAGGAGCTTCCGCACGCTGTACGACAGCATCGCGGTCATCAGCGTGGCCCCGATGATGCCGAGCCACAGCCCGACGGGCCCCCCTGGCTTGAACAACCCGTGCAGCGGATGATCCAGGCGCGCCGCCCGGGGGGTGGTGTAGTACGGCGCGCCCCAGATCATCGCCACCACGACCCCCAGCGCCAGCAGCACGGCGACAGAGCCGATCGCCAGGTTCACCACCAGGTGGACCAGGTTGATCGGCTCCTGATGGGTCTGAGGCTGTAGGTCGGGGGGGGTCTCCTCGATCGGAGCCACGGCGGAGCGCTGTGCCCGGGCCTCCGCCTGCTGCTGGGACGGAGCCGCCTGTGGCTGGGGCGCGTGGGGCTTTGGAGGGGGCGGCAGCTCGACCGTCTCCTCCTCCGGGGACCAGCCCGGGAGCTCGAGCTTCTTCCGATCGAGCCGGGACATGGTGACCCCGTCGGGATCGATCAGCCCGTCGTCGAACAGGGGCCTGCGTCCGGCCGCACCGTCGGGCTCGGCCAGGGGCTCGAAGGAGGGGGCTCTGCTCAGGGGCTCCATCGCCCCCGCCCGGGGCCCGGGGATCGATCCCGGGGGCGCTGGAGAGGGTGGCAGGGCGACCGTCTCCTCCTCCGGGGACCAGCCCGGGAGCTCGAGCTTCTTCCGATCGCGCCGGGACATGGTGATCCCGTCGGGATCGACTGGATCCGAGAGGCAGGGCATGCGCTCGGTCGCACCGTCGGGATCGCACTCGTCGAGCTCGAGCCCGGCGGAGGACGTGAACGCTCCCAGGATCAGATCGTCGGGGTCCCCGCTCCGGGATGGATCGGCGGGGGCTGTGGGAGGTAGCTGGACCGTGCGCTCGCGATGGATGGACACTCAGCCCTCCTGAGCCTGTGGGGTGCCCCCGGGGGAGCAGGGAGGCAGGGTGGGGTCGCGTGGGGTGATCAGGCTGTGGAGGCACGCTCTGCCCCCAACGGTGTAGGCTGTCGGGGTAGACCCTGGTGTGGTAGAGCTGTGGTCGTTCCCCGTCTGATTCATGGGGCTTGCCCTCGTGGTGGCTTGGGTGTGTCGTGGGTGGAGGTCCGGAGCGACAGCCAAGATCTGGGTGGCCGGGAGTCGGTCGGCCCTGATCACTGGAGGACAGTACAGATCAGATGTTTATTTGTCCAGGTTTGACAGTATCTTGAGTTGTGCGTACCCACATAGTTTTGTTCCGAATTCGACTCGAGACCGAACACTTCGCGGAGCGCCCCGCGGGGGCTCGCGTCGGACCGTGCCATCGATCTCGGATCTGGATCGGGTGCCCTGTCAGGGGAGTTGGATCAGGGGAGCCCATCCCTGGGGGTCTCGTCCCCGTGACCGCCCGTGGTCTCTAGGGACTCCAGGCGAACGAAGCCGATCTTCGGAGGGGTTTATGGTGCCGCGCTGGGCCCCATCAGGGGAGGGTCCTGGCTGGGGAACGAGGTGCTCCCAGCTGCTCTAGGGCGTGCTCCCGGATCGGAGCGAAGAAGCCAAAGCGCATCGGTCGGGGGGAGAGGATCCGCAGCAGGGAGTGATCCCTTAGCTCCACCAGCAGATCCGCGACCGCCTCCGCGGACAGCTCGGGGAGCGCACGGTGGGCTGTGGCGTGATCGAACCCCTCGCTGAACACCGAGCAGCGGGAGCACAGGCGCTGTGCCGCTGGATCGAGCTGCTCCCAGGAGCGCGCTATCGCCCCCCGGAGGGAGCGGTCTGGGGAGCCCCCGCGGCGCTCCCCCACCTCGAGCCAGCCCGTGCCCTGCTCCAGGCGCTGGAGCAGCACGTCGGGGGGCATCACCAGCAGGCGGGTGGCGGCGAGCTCGATCGCCAGCGGCAGCCCCTCGAGGCGGATCGCCAGGGCCCGGGTCACCGGGGTGGCCAGGACGCGGGACAGGCCCACCCGCACCGACTCGGCGCGCTGGTGCAGCAGCAGCATGGCCTCGTGCTCAGGCAGCGCCTCCAGCTCCAGGCAGCGCTCTTCGGGCAGCCGCAGCCGGACCCGGGAGGTGACCAGCAGCCGGGCTCCGCCGCGGACCAGCTCCTGGGCAAAAGCCACCAGCGCCGGTGAGGCTCCGTCGAGATCGTCTAGCACCACCGGCTCCCCTGGCCGGGGCAGCGCGCCCAGGGCGGCCACAGCACCGGCACGATCGACGACGTCCCGGAGGCTGCAGATCCGGACCCCGGCGCGGCCATGGACCAGGTGCAGCGCCAAGCGGCTCTTGCCGATCCCGGGGGCGCCCAGGATGGTGATCAGGGACGCTCCCCCCTCCAGCAGGCTCCGGAGCGTGGCCAGCGGCTCGGCGCGACCGACGAAGCCCGGATCCTCCAGACCCCCGGTCCCCGGGCTGCCCACCGGAGCGATGAAGCGGTAGCCCAACCCCTGGACCGTCTCGATGTAGCGGGGATCGGTCCGGGAGTCCCCCAGGGCCCGGCGGAGCTTGCGGATCACCTGGGCTAGGGAGGCGTCGCTGACGTGCACCGACGGCCACAGCACCCCGTCGAGGTGGGCTCGGGTCAGCAGCTCACCGGGATGATCCAGCAGCACCGACAGCGCCTGGATGACCTTGGGCTGCAGCCGGATCTCGACGCCGTCCCGGGACAGCCGCCAGGCTGCAGGATCGAAGATGAAGGGGCCAAAGGCGATCGGGTCGCGGGATCCAGAGCGCACGGATCCCTGCAGGATGTCGTGGGCGTGTAGCACACGTCCTCCAGTGAGGGGGGCGGAGATCTGTTCGAGGAGAGGGGCGAGCCGATGGGTGGAGCCCGGTGTGTTGGCCTCATGGGCCTAGGTCCACCGATCGGAGCAGCTACAGCCCGAGGATGTGGACCTCAGAGCGATACCAGGCCTCGTCCTCGTCCTTGAACAGGACGACGGCTCGCTCGGGGGCGGCGGGCACCGGGACGGTGAGCTCGTCGGGCCCGTCCACCCGGCCCAGCGCGACGCTGGACCAGCCCCCTGCGGTGTCCTGGAGCGCGAGCCGGACCTCGAGGGCGGGCTTCGTGGCGAGGGAGAGGTACAGCTGCCCCAGCTCGCCGACGAAGTCGATGTCTAGCCCACACACCGGGCACTCCTGGGTCTCGGGGGTGGGGAAGCTGAAGGGGCTGTAGCTGGTGTAGAGCCGATCGAAGGGATCGGAGCCTGGGATCAGGGAGAAGGAGGTGGCCTCCACTGCGTCCAGGGGGGAGGGGGGGAGCACCACGGTGGAGTCGCCGCACCCGGCCACCCGGCGGGGCCAGGGATCTTCGAACGCGCCCAGGTGCAGATCGGCGCTCCCTGCTGTGCTGGGATCAGGGGCGAGGGTGTCGCCGCCGGTCCACACCCGCTGCATCACCTGATCCGCGGTCTCGGTGGGGTGGAGGCTCCAGACCTGTGCGGCCGCCGCGCTCACCAGGGCGGCGGCCACCGAGGAGCCGGTCAGGGGCAGGGGCCCACCGGAGCGCCCGGAGGAGAAGCCGGGGACGTGCTGGGCGTACGCCACCAGGTTCGGGGTGGCCTCGAGGCGCCCGATCCCCAGGGGGTTGTTGCGGGCGTCGATCCCGCCGGCGGCGTACAGCAGCGGGGTCTCATCGCCGAAGGGCTGCAGCTCGGGGGCCAGGCCGAAGTCTGCGCTGCAGTCGTCCTTGGAGATGACGTGCTTGGCCCAGGCAGCGGGGTACATCGCGCCGCGATCGTCGATCCCCGAGCGGTTGCCCACCGCAGCGATCGTCAGGGCTCCGCTGCAGCGCGCATAGCGTAGGGCGTCGTATACCGCGAGCACATCGGCCCGATCCACCAGCCCACCGTCGCGGTCGACGAGCTCTTGTGCTGCCCCGCTGCCTCCGTAGTCGGGGTGCCACGCCAGGGACAGGTTGAGGATCAGGGGCTCCCCGGAGCCCTCCGCCTGCCAGGCGCGGACCTCGCGCACGATGGCCTGGGCGAGCCAGTCGAGAGAGCCGAAGTGACCGCCGTCGCCGATGTGCCAGCTGGGGCCTGCACGCAGCGGCATCGCCACCCGCTGGTGGATCTCGACGGAGCAGCCCGGATCGCCCCCGCACATGGTGGTGGCGATGATGTCGGCCAGCGGCTCACCGTGGGCGCCCGCGTCGGAGCAGCGGATCCCCGGGGGACAGGTGGCCCCGGTGTCGAGGAGGGTGAGCCGGACCGGCTGATCCAGGGTTGGATCGCACAGGCCGATCTGCTGCCGGGCCTCGGCCTCGTACCGCACGACGAGCTCGGGCTCCAGCCCGGACGCCGACGGGCCGGCCACCATCCGGGCGCGCTGGGACCCCGCCAGCCCCTGGACCTCGTCGGGGGGAGCCACCGTCTCGTCGACATGGCGGTAGGAGCAGTAGCGCGCCAGGCGCTCAGGCATCTGGGGCCAGAGATCGGCCTCGAGGGCTCCGGTGTAGCTGGTGTCGCCGTCGGTCTCGATCCGGGCGGGGGCGTCGGGGAGGCCCTCGGGGCAGCCGCCGAGGCACTCCACCGGATCGACGTCGAACAGCAGGCCGACGCTGTAGCCCTCGATCGCTGGACAGAACCCCTCTCCGCCGCTCCGGGACTCGAACTCGAGCTTGCTGGACACCCCCACGAGGGCCATACCCTCGGTCGCCGGATCGGTGCCGGTGTCCGTGGTGGGGGTGGGGGGCGTCGTGCCGTCCCCGGGGCAGGCCGCCAGGGCCCACGACAGCAGGGGACAGGCCAGGATCTTCCAGTGGCGCATGTGCTCTCCGCTCCTCTGCCGGGGTAGTTCGCAGCGTGGACCGGATCCTGACAGCTACTCGTGAAAGAATCGGATCGAAGCGTTCGAGGTAAACTCTCCGTGGCTCATCGCCCGCTGGTAGGCCCCGGACCAGCCCAGCCCCTGCCCGAGGGCAGCATACAGCTCGGCCGAGAACTCAGCCGCCACCCGATCGGGGATCGGCTCGCCCGATGCGATCGCCACGGTGGTGCCCGCGGTCAGGAAGGCCTGGGCCAGCCCCACCGAGCCCGGATCGGCCTGCCGGCCGGTCTCGCAGGCGTTGAGGATCACCACCGGGGGGACCCGGGGCAGGGCCAGCACGTCGGCGACGGACAGGGCGCCGTCCGCCAGCCCCAGCTCCGATCCCCAGGCCGGGGCTGAGCTGGCGTGGCCCGAGTAGTGCAACAGCTCCACCCCGGGGACCGCCTCCAGGAACGCAGCGCGGGTGGCTCGATCCCGGATCAGGCTCTGGACCTCCCAGCCCTGATCCCGCAGGGTCGCCTCCACCGTGGCTCCCTCGGCCCGGGCCCCCGCTAGGTCTCCGTGGGGATCCACCACCACCAGGGCGCGCCCGGGGCTCGCTTGGGGCAGGGGACGATCGGCGAGATCTAGGCCGTAGTGGACCGGGGCATGGGCCAGCAGGGGGCGGGCGTCGAGGTGAGCGGCGTGTAGATCGACTGGATCGAGCTCTGCGTGGGGCAGCAGGGTGATCCGGGAGGCCCGCTGCAGCGGCTCGGCAAAGGGTGCGATCAGGCGATCAGCGGTGGGCTCCTCCCCTGGATCGAGGCGATCGGTCCAGATCCCGTCGGAATCTTCGGCGAACCCGATCCACCCGTCGTCCTCGGGGTACCAGCCCAGGAGCAGCTCCCCTGGAGCGGGCCGGCGCCGGGTGGTGGTCACCCGGATCCCCAGCGCGGCCAGCCCCCGATCCAGCGCAGCCCTCGCCTCTGCCTCGAGGGTGTCTCGCTGGCGTTGGTGACGGCGACGATCGTCGTCGGGGACCGACCAGCCCTCCGGCAGGGCATCGAGCGCGGCCCGGGCGCTGCGGAACGCGTCGAGGGCCTCGAGCCAGCCCCCGGGGATGGGGCCGTCCAGCCTGTAGTCCTGGTGGAGCCCGGCGAGATACTGGGCCCGGTGGTTGCGCCAGGCGTCGAAGGCCCGCCTCGGCGCGCCGGCGTCGAGGTAGAGCTGAGCGAGGTGGGCGGTGGCCGAGCGGCGCTGATCCAGGTAGGCGCCCCGCCCGAGGTGGACCGGCACCAGCAGGCCCTGGCGAAACAGCAGGGCCTGGGCCTCAGTGTGGCGCTCCAGGGCCTCGACACCTCGCCCCAGACCCTCCAGCGCCAGCCCCTGGCCCCGCAGCGCCATCCACGCCAGCTCCAGCTGATCCCCGGCCCGGGCTTCGAGGCGCTGGGACAGCTGCAGGGCACGATCATGTTGGCCCTGAGCCCGGGCGATCCGGGCCTGGATCTCCAGGGCCCAGGGCTCGTCTAGCTCGGGGCTGGCCTCGGCGCTGGCCTCGAGGTGGTGCACCGCCCGCAGTGGATCGCCCGCCCGGATCGCCGCCAGGGCCCGGTTGAGGTGGATCTGGGCTGAGTAGCGTGCGGGATCGTGCAGGGGCGCGCAGTCTGCTCCATCGAGCAGGGACAGGGCCCGATCCAGGGGGATCGCTGGATCGGTGGTGCCCGGGGAGCCGGCCTCGGCGGCCACCAGCAGGCCCCAGCCATAGGCGTTCCACCCCGAGGCTCGTCGACAGGGGTCGGGCTCCTGCTCCAGCCCGCTGGCGTGGGCCTCCAGCAGCGTGAGGGCCTCAGCCGTCCGGCCCGATCGGGCCATCACGTCGGCCTGGGCCAGGCGGGCCTGCTCAGCCAGGCTCTGACGATCCACCCTCCGGGCAGAAGCCTCAGCCTCGGCATAGGCCGCCAGCGCGCCCCGGGGATCCGCGGCGGTGAGGCGGGCCCAGCCCTCGTAGTGGGCCAGGCTGTACCGCAGCCGGAAGCCCGGATCGCCCCGGACGTAGCGCTTCGCCCGCTCGATCGCGGCCAAGGCCCCGCCGCTGCGACGATCGTCGCGGAGGGCGTGATCGGCGCGTGCCAGGGCCGCACGGATCGCCCACCACCACTGGCCAGACGCCTCGGCCCCGGCCTCGACCCGGGCCAGATCCCAGCCCCGATCCCCCAGGGTGGTCAGGCCCCAGGTGGCCCGGGCCCTGGGCTCTCCCTCCAGCTGATCCAGGGCCCCGCGCAGGATGGCCCGGGCAGCCTCGACATCCCCCCCCCGGGCCAGCGTGGTCGCCTGGAGGATCGCGTCGATCCGCTCGCGGGCAGCGATCTCGAGGTGGTAGGGGCCCCCCTCGGTGGAGACGATCTCGAGGTGGTCGAGATCGTCACCCTGAAACGTGGCCCGGAACCCCCCCTCAGCGGGCTGCCACTGGGCTCCAGGGCTCGAGATCGGAGCCTGATCGGTGTCGACCCACACCGTGAGGGTGGCGTCCGGGGTCACCAAGCACCGGGGGCCCTCCAGCATCGTGCTGCAGCCTGCGATCTCCACCGTGGGGGCCGTCTCGGGGGCCATCTCTGGTGTGGGAGCCGGGTCTGGTGTGGGAGCTGGGGTGGTGCAGGCCAGCAGGGCGAGCGCGATCATTGGATCTCGAAGGGCGCCTGTAGCTGCTGCCACGGAGCTCCGGGGGGGCCGGCCGGGGGCTCGGCGCCCGCCGGACCCACCGCGATCAGTAGCCGGTGGGGACCCACCTGTAGCTCCAGCGGTGGGGTGCCGATCACGCCCCGGAGCCGCACCGCGCCGGTGGCGGCGAGCTCGGGGGCCAGCTCCAGGGCGTGCCGGGGGCCCCAGCGATCGAGGTAGACGAGCACCACGGGATCGACCTCGATCCGGGTGGACGGCGACAAGATCAGCTCCAGGGTAGAGCCAGCGACGAAGCCTGGGATCGACTGGGGATCGCCCTCACCCCGGACGACCTGCTCTCCGGAGCTCCAGGTCGCGCGGTAGGGCGGCAGCGGCTGTGGATCGCCTCCGCTGGATCGGAGCACAGCGACGACGAGGGCGGCTCCGGCCAGCAGGGGCACGGCCCACCGCAGCCACCCCCAGGGCTGTGGCCCGGGCTCCTCGGGGGGCCTGCGGTGGTAGTGGCTCGGGGCGAAGGTGGCCACCCGGCGGTGGAACGACGCATCGAGGGGAGAGAACGCCACCAACGCCGCCTCCGCCAGAGGATCCCCCTCCGCCTCGAGGGACAGCGCTCGCTGCTCCTCGGAGGTCAGGGTGCCCGCAGCGAGGGACTCCCAGCGGGTGTCGAGCTCGGGCATCGGCGGATCCTCCTCAGATCCGATCTGCGCCAGCAAGAGCGCGTCACGGGTCGTCGGACCGTCCTTCGCGGTCACGTGCCCTCCTCTGACGACAAGATCTGGAGCTGTGCCTGGAGAGCCCGCCGGAGCCGGCTCCGCCACTGGTAGATCGCGCCGTCCCTCAGGCCGGTGGCGTCCCGGATCTCGCGGGTGGACAGATCGCGCTCGAACAACAGCTCGAACATGCGCTGCCCCTGCTCCTGCTCCTGCTCCAGCACCCGGCGACGGGCCTCGTCCCACAGCTGCTGGGCTGCGACGTCGTCCTCAGGGGTGATCTCGATGCCCTGAGCCTCGAAGTGCTCCATCGGCCGGGCCTGGTGGCGCCAGGGATCCCGGCGGGCGCTGCGCAGCAGATCCCGCGAGCGGAGCTGGGCAAAGCGCCCTACCCAGCCCTTCAGCGACAGCCCCTTGCCTGGATCCCACAGCCGCAGGACGCGCCCCGAGTCCTCGAACAGCTGGCCAAACACGGTCTGGACGTGCTCCTCCACCTCCGCCCGGAGATCGACGAGGATCCGCCCCCGCCCGTGGGCGAGCAGGATCCGGGCCACCCGGCACTGGATCACCGGGGTCAATAGCTCGATCAGCTCGATCAGCGCCGGACCGCTCGGCTCACCAGAGCGGGCGACGTCGAGCTCGGCGAGGGCAGAGGCCACCAGGGATCTTGGGTCGAGCGTCAGCAGCGCCTCCGTCGCCTCTCATGCCACGTCCCCGCCGGCAGGGCAACGGCGCCCCGGCAGGCTGGATCGCCCCGCGCCCCGGGGCGCTGGATCTCAGCGCTGAGGGTTGCGCGGACAGGAGCTGGGTAGAGGCTCGTCTGGCTGTGTGGGTGCTCGCGTCTCCGGAACTACCATAGTCGCAAGATGCTAGGCTCGTGCCCTCTGGGTCTCCATGGGCCCAGGCGACGAGAAACGCTGTCCTGATCAGGGCAGCAGGGGGGCTACATGGTTTCGCAGATCTTGCTGTTTGGGTTGTGGGCATCGGGGGGCGCCCTCGCAGGGACGCGCTGTCTCGTCCCGGATCAGGGCCCCGCTGCAGGCTACACCACCCTGGCGCTCCTGTCCGCGGCGGAGCTGGCCCGCCGGGAGGCCCAGCAGGCGGTGGTGGAGCGGCGCGCTGTGCGGGCGACGTCCAGGGCCGGGGCGCTCGCCCTCGAGCTCGAGCGCGCTCGCCCCGAGGCCGCCGATCTGGTCCACCACACGCTGATCGCGATGGCCGGAGACGAGGTGATCCTGCGTCAGTCCGGCTCCCCCACACCCGCGACGCCGATCGTCGGCGGGCAGCGCAGGTGGCAGGGCCTCTTGGTGGTGCCGCTCCCCGAGGGCACCACCTTCCCCCTGCGGGTGCACGCGTTCGATCAGTCCAGCGCACACTCGTGCGGGTGGACGATCGACGCTGGGGGGGTGATCACGCTGCTGTGATAGCAGCAACGCCGCGGCGTCGGTGCTCTAGGCCACCCCCCGGGCGCGCGGGCTCTCCCTCGGCGGGGCCCAGGGCGATCATCTGCAGCGCGGGGATCCCGGCGACGGCGATCCAGGTCGGGGGGAGGAGGGCGGGCGGGGCATCGGGGTCCCGTGAGCTAGATCGGGAGCGGGATCCGGGGCGATCCAGGGTGTGGCACCAGCCCGGGTCCGGATCTGGATCCAGGTCCCACGGAAGAAGGATCGGACGCGTGGGTTCTCACTCATCAGAGAGGGCGCCCACAAGCCCAGGTGAGCTGGATCGGGAGCGGCCACCCTCCAGGAGTGGATCCCCACAGACGAAGGAGAGGGCAGGGGTCCGGTCCCCGAGCGACCACGACGTAGAGGGAGGACAGCGGATGAACGTTCTGATCCGGTTGCCTGTGCACGGCGGTGGACACCGCGTCGTCGGCAGCGAGCACATCGCGAGCATGCGACGGGCCTCACACGCTGAGGGGGACGGGGTGGTGGTGGTCCTGTCAGGGGGGGATCAGGTGCACGTGGTCGCCCCCGACGACGCCCCCGCTCTGGCCCGGGAGGAGCCACTGCGATGGCTCCAGGACCAGATCGACGAGGCCGTCCAGGAGCGGCTCGGTCAGGTCGCCGCCGAGGAGGCGATCCGTGGCCACCAGGCCGTCGATCAGCTTGTTGGCCAGCTGCACTCAGTGGTCGCGGGCTAGGTTGGCCTGAGCCCCCGGGCCCGCGGCCCTGGGCCTGCGGCCCGTGGGCTGCCGGTGCTCAGCGTGGGCCTGCGCTGCCCCTGACCGCAGCCAGCAGCCGCCGCCCGCCCGGGGTGAACCCTCGCTCGTCACAACAGCCGACGAGGCTCACCCACAGCTG
>DRPG01000427.1 GCA_011376105.1 Deltaproteobacteria bacterium | reverse complement strand
GGTGGTTGCGCGCCCCTCCGACGTCGAGATCGCAGTCGTCGTCGCGGCACGGATCGCGAGGGCCCCCCACGAGGGCGGCCTGCCCTCGCTGGAGGAGATCGGGGCTGAGGTCGCACCTCAGGAGGGGTGACCAGCGGGTACCACAGCGCAGAGGTCCTCGCTGGAGGAGATCGGGGCTGAGGCCGCACCTCAGGAGAGCGAGATCGTCCCGACCGGCACCCCGATCCCGCGTCACGCCGTCGCCGGGGCATCCCGGGCCCTGGGGCCCCGTCGCCGAGCTCGTCGAGCTCAGTGTGATCGGCTCGAGCAGGCTCCTCGCCACCGTCCTGCCTCAGATCACCGGCCGCCGGGGGCTCACCTCGGGGCCGGCGGTGGCCCCGGAGGCAGGCGGCACGGGATCGCTACAGCCAGCGCTCGAGGACCGTGTCGCTGATCAGCCGATCGTCGGTCTCAGGGAAGTCCAGGGTGTAGTGCAGGCCCCGGCTCTCCCGCCTGCGCAGCGCACACTTGATGATCATCTCGGCGACGTTGACCAGGTTGCGTAGCTCCACCAGATCGCCGGTGAGCTTGAAGTCCCAGTAGTAGTCGTTGATCTCGTCCTTCACCAGCCGGATCCGGTTCAGGGCGCGCTCCAGCCGGCGGTGGGTCCGCACGATGCCGACGTAGTTCCACATGAAGGAGCGGATCTCCTTCCAGGTCTGGGAGATCACCACCAGCTCGTCGGAGTCCACCGCGCTGCCTGGATCCCACTCGGGCAGCGGCGGGGGCGGGGGCAGCGACGACAGGCGTTCGAGACAGGTATCAGCCGCCTTATGTGCAAACACGACCGCCTCCAGCAGGCTGTTGGACGCCAGCCGGTTGGCGCCGTGCAGCCCCGTGCACGAGACCTCCCCCACCGCGAACAGGTTGCGGACCGAGGTCTCCCCGTTGAGCCGGGTCTGGACCCCGCCGCACATGTAGTGGGCTGCGGGCACCACCGGGACGGGATCGGTGACCATGTCGAGGCCCAGGGAGCGCAGCCTGGCGTCGATGTTGGGGAACTTGTGGGCGACCTCGTCGCGGCTGAGGTGGGTCATGTCGAGGTAGACACACTCGATCCCCAGCCGCTTGAGCTGAGCATCGATGGCGCGGGCCACGATGTCGCGTGGCGCGAGCTCCTCCCTTGGATCCACCTCGGGCATGAAGCGCGAGCCATCGGGGAGCACCAGCTTGCCCCCCTCCCCCCGGAGGGCCTCGGAGATCAGGAAGTGGTGTTCCTTGTCGTGGTACAGACAGGTGGGGTGAAACTGGACGAACTCCATGTTCGCGATCCGGGCACCGATCCGCCACGCCATGGCCATGCCGTCGCCGGTGGCGATCTCGGGGTTGGTGGTGAAGTTGTAGACCTTGCCCGCGCCCCCCGTGGCCAGGACCGTCGCCTTGGCGGGGTGGACCTCGACCGCACCGGGCTCCGAGGTCAGATCGAGGATGTAGGCCCCGAGCACCACGTCCTCTGCGGGGGGCAGGGTCTGCTGACGGCGCGACAGGTGACGCTCGGTGATCAGATCCACCGCCATGTGGTGCTGCAGCAGGGTGATGTTGGGGTGTGCGACGCAGGCCGCGTGCAGCGCCCGGACGATCTCCTGCCCAGTGAAGTCGGCGGCGTGCAGGATCCTGCGGTGGCTGTGTCCTCCTTCCTGATGCAGATCATAGGTCTCGGGATCGTCTGCTCTGCGGGTGAACTGGGTGCCGATCTCGATCAGGTCCCGGACCCGGTCTGGCCCCTCCCGGACCGTCTGCTCCACCGCGTCGCGGCGGCACAGCCCCGCGCCCGCCACCAGCGTGTCGCGCACGTGGTTGTCGAGGGCGTCGTCCTCGGACCACACCGCAGCGATCCCTCCCTGGGCGTACCGTGAGTTGCTCTCCTGGGGCTCGGTCTTGGTCACCATCGTGATCCGCCCACCGCGTGCTGCGTTGAGCGCGAACCACATCCCCGCCACGCCGCTGCCGATCACCAGAAAGTCGGTCGCCTCTGCCATGGCGCACCTCCGCCGGAGCAGCTATCCCCCGGGGCACGGAGGGGCCCGTGGTAAGGCACGTTCCCAACGCCATCACCATCGCCCGGGGCTGCTGCGGTCCCCTGGTGGCCTGGCTGCTGCTGGGTCCCCTCGCCCACGCCGCCTTCTGGGTGTTCATGGCGGCCATCACCACCGATCTGCTCGATGGATGGGCAGCCCGGAGGCTCGGCGCGTTCCACCCCGCGGGCCTGTGGCTCGATCCCCTGGCCGACAAGGTGCTCACCGACACCAGCTGGATCGCCCTGGGTTGGGTGGGCTTTGCTCCACCCTGGCTGTGCATCACCATGGTCAGCCGGGACGCCATCATCCTCGGGGTCTGGGCCTGGATCCTGGCGACGGGTAGCCGCACGCGCTGGTCTCCGACCCCGGTGGGCCAGACCATGGTCGCGTTCGAGGGCGTCGCGCTGTGCGTGCTGCTGTTCCACGGTCCCTGGCTGGACGTACACTGGCCCACGGTGGGGACGACCCTGGGCGGGATCAGCCTCGCGCTCTCCTTCGTGTCCCTGCTTCAGTATGCCATGAACGGCCCGGAGTCTTCGTGAAGACACCCCCCCCGATCCACCCCAACGTCCTGACAGCCGCGCGGCTGCCCATGGCACCCATCGCGGTGGGCTTCATGGCCACCCAGACCACCTGGGGCTACGTCACCGCTGCGGCCCTGGCCCTGATCCTCGAGATCACCGATATCGCCGATGGCCAGATCGCGCGCCGCTACGGCAGCGTCACCCCCTTCGGCAAGCTCTTCGATCCATTCTCCGATGCGTTCTGCCGGTTCACCCTGTTTCTTGGGCTGTTCTCCATCGGCGTGGCCGATCTGTGGATGATCATCGTGATCTGCTTCCGGGACTCGTCGATCTCGTTCATGCGCTCGGTGGCGGCGGTCCGCAACGTGGTGGTGGCGGCGCGCCCCAGCGGCAAGCTCAAGGCCATCGTCCAGGGCGTGGGCACCCAGATCATCTTCCTGGCCCTGGTGCTGTTCGTGCTGGCCCCCGAGCTGCCCATCCCCCCCGAGCTGCCCTGGTGGACGATGCTGATCATCACGATCGTCACCTTTGGCTCGTTCATCGACTACTTCATCGGGAACCTGCCGATCCTGCGTGCGGCGTGGCACGAGGAGTCCCAGGGTCCCTCAGGCAGCGAGCCCTGATCCATGCTGGAGCTGATCTGGCCCCTGATCCGCGCCCTGCTGTTTCGGCTCGAGGCTGAGCGGGCCCACGGCCTCACCTTGAGCCTGCTGGAGCACCTCGGCGCCCCGCTGGGGGCCCTGGCCCGCCTCGATCTGCCGCTGACCTCCGGGCCCCCGGTCCAGCTGGGCCCCCTGACCCTGCCGTCTCCGATCGGGCTGGCCGCGGGGCTCGACAAAGATGGTGTCGCGCTGCCCTTCTGGCCCAGCCTGGGCTTTGGGTTCGTCGAGCTGGGCACCGTCACCGCCCACCCTCAGCCCGGCAACCCCCGGCCCCGGCTGTTTCGGCTGCCCACGGATCGTGCGCTCATCAACCGGATGGGCTTCAACAACCAGGGCTCGGCGGCCTTGGCACAGCGCCTCCGGGCCCTACGCAGGCGCGGCGGGTGGCCCGACGTGCCGGTGGGCGCCAACATCGGCAAGAGCAAGCGCACCCCCCTGGAGGAGGCGACCGGTGACTACGTGACCTCCGTCCGGCGCCTGGTGGGGCTGGTCGACTGGTTCACCGTCAACGTGAGCTCCCCAAACACCGAGGGGCTGCGCTCGCTACAGGATCGCGACGCCCTCGCCCGGCTGCTGCCCGCGGTGCTCGCCGCCGCCAGCGGCACCCCGGTGCTGCTCAAGCTCGCCCCCGATCTGAGCGACGCGGCCATCGATGAGGCGGTGGGGCTCGCCCAGGAGCTCGGAGTCACCGGGATCGTCGCCACCAACACCACGATCACGCGCCCGGGCCTAGGCCACGATCCCGACCAGGACGGCGGGCTCTCAGGCAGACCCCTGTGGCCCCTGGCCCGCGATCGCATCCAGCGGATCCTCGACGTAGCCGGCGATCTCCCCGTAGTAGGGGTCGGCGGGATCTCGACGCCCGAGCAGGTGTGCGAGCTGCTCGAGGCCGGCTGTGTGGCGATCCAGCTGTACACTGCGCTGATCTACGAGGGCCCAGCGTTGCCCGCCCGGCTGCACCGCGCCGTGAGCTTGGCCCACAACACGGGCTCCGCGCCCCCTCCACCGCGGAGAGCAGGTTAGCAGGTCGCGGTGTCACACCCCCTCATCCACGCCACCCTGTGCAGCCTCCTCCTCACCGGCTGCCCCAGAGCCGTCCCCGAGCACCTCCGGATCGAGCGAGACGATCCAGCGCCCGCCCCAAGTGGGGAGATCCACGATCTCTCCTCCGCCCTGGCGGTGATGCTGGGCTCGGATCCCCTGGCGCGCTCCCCCCGACTCCTCGAGCCCTCCCTGCTGGCTGAGGTAGAGGGTGCGGAGCCCCTGGTTGCCTATGTTGAGGGCGTGCAGGCCCTAGAGCGGGGCGAGGGCCAGACCCAGCGTGCGCTGCAGCAGCTGGAGGACGAGTGGCGCACCACCGCCGCGGTGGCCCTTGCCCGGGGCTACCGGCTCCGGATCGCAGAGAATCAGCTCGCCAACACCTTCGGAGAGCCCGAGGAGATCCAGGCGACCCTGGTCAGCCTGCTCACCCCCCTGATCCCGGGCCCCCGGGACGACACCCTCCCCCGAACCCCCCTGGCCTGGCTCGTCGGGTCCCAGGATCAAGACGCCCTCGTCCGGGCCTACGCCGATCGCTGGGTGCTCCAGGGCTGGCTCACCGATCCACAGATCCCGCTGGAGGTCCTCGGGCCGCTGCTGAGCGCGCCACAGTACGACGGCCTGAGCAAGACCCCGTTCGGGGCGCTGGTGCTGGCCAGGGCCACCCCAGGCGCCCCGGAGGACGCCCCAGAGGACGCCCCAGACGCCCCGGAGGACGCCCCAGACGCCCCGGACGCCCCAGACGCCCCGGAGGACGCCCCGGACGCCCCGGACGCCCCGGAGGACGCCCCAGACGCTCCAGACGCCCCGGACGCTCCAGGTGCCCCGGACGGGGCCACGACCGGAGGTGCTGGTTCCAACGCTCCCCTGCTCGAGGTCTCAGCAGCCGACCGCATGGAGGCGGGCTATGCGGCCCTGCTCCGGGCCACCCAGCTCGCCCTCCACCGGGCAGCCGCCGATCGCGATCGGGAGCAGGCGGCGTGGGCCGAGCTGCTGACGGCCGAGTCCGAGGCGCTCGGGGGCACCGATCCCATCAGCATCCTGCTCGAGCGTGCCCGCAGCCAGCTGACCCCCGCGGCCACCGACGACAGGGCCGCTGGAGCCGCCCTGCTCGCCCTGTCCGCTCAGCGGTGGATCGAGCAGTGTCCGTCCGAGCCCTGTGCCGGCATCGATCGGGTCGAGACCATGGCCGCGGCCGGCCGCTGGCATAGCTCCATCGCGCCGCTGGCCGCCACCTGGCAGGTCGTCGCCCTCAAGGAGGCCCTCGACACCCTAGAGGTCGGACACGACACCGCCCTGTTCCCCACCGCGATCGTCGATCTGGTGGACGCGCTGCTGGGCACCGGGGGTGGGCCCCTCGACGCACGCATCCTCCGCAAGCAGCGCCCCGATCCCGGAGTCTGGCTGTCGATCGCCCGCGCCGTGGGCACCGAGGGGGTGGTCGACTGGGAGGGGGCCCGGGAGGCCCTCGGACAACACCTGCTCGCCGAGACCCAGCGCGCGGAGGAGCTGGTCTCGGATCCAGAGCTGAGGCTGCACCTAGAGCGGATCCATCGCCGAGCCATCCCCTGAGGATCGCTTGGGCTTGACGCCCCAACGAGACCGGTTACTCTCCACCCCATCGCGGGTGTAGCTCAGTGGTAGAGCCCCACGTTGCCAACGTGGCTGTCGTGAGTTCGAATCTCATCACCCGCTCTGTCTCCTCTCTCGCCCTCACATCCGTCGTGTGAGGGCGAACTTATCCACAGGCTGTGGATGAACTGTCGCCGACCAGGCGACATGCGGGCGCACGCTGATAGCGCAGGTTCATCTTGGGATCTAAGCACCTTCCCTGATCGTGTAGAGAGGGTTGGAGCCCGGTATCCCCTGAGCAGGCCAGGTTATCCACAGGGTTATCCACAGAGCGGCTGAGCTGTGGAGCCCCCTCAGTCCAGCCCAGCCTCCGCACAGATCGCACGCGCGGCGGACAGGCCGTCGAGGGCCGACGACACGATCCCCCCCGCGAACCCCGCGCCCTCGCCCACGGGGAACAGATCTGCGACGGTGCTGCAGCCTCGCTCGTCCCGGTGGAAGCGCACGGGGGAGGTGGTCCTCGTCTCGGGGGCGATCAAGACCCCGTCGGCGCCGGCGAAGCCCTCGAGCTTGCCCTCGAAGGCGAGCAGGGCTGCCTGCATCGAGCGCACGACTGGATCGGGGAGCACCGCCCGCAGATCTCCAGGCACGATCCCGAGCGGATAGCTGGTGCGCGGCACCTCCCGCGACGGCCGATCCACCAGGAAGTCGGCCACCCGCTGTGCAGGTGCGGCGTAGGTCTCACCCCCGGCGACGAACGCGGCGCGCTCGATCGCGTCCTGCCAGCGGAACCCCGCGAGGGGATCGTCGGCTCCATAGGTCCGGGGATCGATCTCGACGATCACCGCGCTGTTGGACCAGAACGCCCGACGGGCGGCGAAGCTCATCCCGTTGACCACGACGCGCTGTGGGTGGTTCATCGCGGGGACGACCACACCGCCGGGACACATGCAGAACGTGCGGGCGGCGGGGGCGGAGGAGGGGTTGAACGCCAGCCGGTAGCTGGCCGGAGGCAGCTCGCCCCGCGCCTCGGTGCCGTAGCGGGCCCGATCGATCAGGGCCTGGGGGTGCTCTACCCTCGCCCCGATCGCGATCCCCCGGGGGCTGGCCTCGGCGCCGGCCCGGACCATCATCTCGATCGCGTCACGGGCCGAGTGCCCGGTGGCCACCAGGACCGGACCGCCCTCGACGACGGCGCCGTCGGCGAGTTCGACCCCGACACAGCGCCCGTCTTCGACCCGGAGGTCCACCACCCGCTGGTGGTAACAGACCTCGACCCCCAGCTCCTGGAGCCTGCGCCGGAACGGGGGCAGCAGAGCCCGGATCCGATCGGTGCCCAGGTGGGCCCACGCCTCGGCGATCGATGCAGGATCGGCCCCGAACGAGATCAACCGCTGGAAGATGTAGCCGAGCTCTCCGTCGCGGCGGCGGGTGTAGATCTTGCCGTCGGAGAAGGTGCCCGCCCCGCCTTCGCCAAACACCAGGTTGTTCTCTGGATCGAGGGGGGCTCGGCCACGCCAGAACCCGTTGACCGCCTCGATCCGCTCCTCGACGGGCCCCCCCCGCTCCAGCAGCCGCACCGGGGCACCGGACTCAGCGAGGTAGAGCGCAGCAAACAGGCCCGCGGGGCCCGCTCCAACCACGATCGGGCGGACGGACGGGGCGAACCGCCGCCGGGGTGGGACCTCGGCGTCGAGCCCGTAGCGGCCCGCGTCACGGGGGATCCACCGTCGGACCCCGGGGAGCCGGCGGGCGAGGATCGACGCCTCATCGGGCAGCTCCACCCGAAACACCCCCACCCAGCGTGGCCTCCGCTGGCGGGCGTCCAGGCTGCGCCGGACCAGCCGAGCCCCGGTGATCGCCGCTGGATCCAGCCCGAGGTGTCTCGCCACCAGGATCACGTCCTCGGCGTGATCCTCCCACGTCACGTTGGGAACCAGCAGGGCCATGGGGGCCACATAGCCCGCGCCCCACAGGGGGCGAGGGGTTTACCCTGCGCCGCGCCGTACACCGCCCCCCTACCCCTCCCTCAGTGGCCGTTGCCCGCGCTGGAGCGCCCAGATACAGCCCCCCCCCGCCCGCCCAGAGGTTCCCATGGCTCTCCGAATCGCGATCAACGGCTTTGGCCGCATCGGCCGCAACGTGCTCCGCTCGGCCTGGCACCGCAGCGACGTCGAGTTCGTCCACATCAACGATCTGACCTCCGACGACATGCTGGCGTACCTGCTGCGCCGCGACTCCGTGCACCGCACCTTTAGCGAGCCCGTCGAGGTGGTCGACGGAGGGCTGCGCATCGGCGAGCGCACGATCCCCGTCAGCGCCGAGCGGGATCCAGCCAAGCTGCCCTGGTCGGATCGGGGCGTCGACATCGTGCTTGAGTGCACCGGGATGTTCACCAGCCGGGACAAGGCCGCGGCTCACCTCGACGCCGGCGCGGCCCGGGTGATCATCAGCGCTCCGGGCAAGGGCGGGATCGACACCACCATCGTCTACGGCGTCAACCACGACGGCTACGACGCCGAGCAGCATCGGGTCGTCTCCAACGCCAGCTGCACCACGAACTGCCTGGCGCCGGTGGCCAAGGTGCTCCACGAGACCGTGGGGATCGAGCGCGGCCTGATGACCACGATCCACTCCTACACGATGGATCAGAACCTGCTCGACGCTCCGCACCGGGGCGGCAAGTTCCGGCGGGCCCGGGCCGCGGCCCTGAACATGGTCCCCACCTCCACCGGAGCCGCCAAGGCCATCGGCCTGGTGCTGCCCGCGCTCGCCGGCCGCCTCAACGGCATGGCGATCCGGGTCCCCACCCCCGACGTCTCCCTGGTGGATCTCGTGTTCGACGCGGGGCGCGAGACCAGCGAGGAGGAGATCAACGAGGCCCTGCGGGCTGCGGCGGCGGGGCCCCTGGCGGGGGTCCTCGAGGCGACGGACGAGCCGATCGTCTCAGGCGATCTGATCGGCAACCCCCACTCCTCCATCGTCGATCTGGCCCTGACACAGGTGATCGACGGGCGCCTGGTGAAGATCCTGTCCTGGTACGACAACGAGTGGGGCTTCTCCAACCGGATGATCGATCTCGCCGTCCACATGGGAGGCTGAGCCGATGAGCGGCCCTGCCCCGGTCCCGAACCTGGCCGACCTCGACGTCGCGGGCAAGCGCGTCCTCGTCCGGGTCGATCTCAACGTCCCCCTCGACGGCGGATCCGTCGCCGACGACACCCGCGTCCGTGCGGCCCTGCCCACGATCGAGGCCTTGCGGGGGCAGGGGTGTCGGGTGGTCCTGGCCAGCCACCTCGGTCGCCCCAGAGGCAAGGCCGATCCAGCCCTGTCGCTGCTGCCGGTGGCGGCGAAGCTCGCCGAGCTGGTGGACGTCGAGGTGCTGTTCAACCACGACACGGTCGGCGATAGTGTGGTGCAGCTGACGAAGGAGCTCGATCCCGGTGGGATCCTGGTGGTGGAGAACCTCCGCTTCTCCCCGGGAGAGAAGGCCTGCGATCCAGACTTCTCCCGGGAGCTCGCGGCCCTGGGGGAGGTGTTCGTCAACGACGCCTTCGGGGCGATGCACCGTGCCCACGCCTCGATCACCGGGGTCCCGGTGCACCTGCCGTCCGCGGCGGGGCTGCTGGTCCAGCGTGAGCTCGAGGCCCTCGGTGGGCTGCTCGATCCCTCAGCCCGCACCGAGCGTGCACCGTTCGCTGCGATCCTCGGTGGGGCGAAGGTCTCCGACAAGATGGGCGTGATCGAGGCGCTGGCCCGCCACCTCGATCACCTGTTCATCGGTGGCGCGATGGCCTACACCTTCCTCGCCGCGGGGGGCGTGGCGGTCGGTGCGAGCCGGATCGAGGCCGACAAGCTCGAGCTCGCCGATCAGCTCCTCGAGAAGTGTCACGCCCGAAACGTCAAGATCCACCTGCCCACCGATCATGTGGTGGGGGATCGCTTCGCAGAAGACGCCCAGCCCACCACCGTGTCCGAGATCCCCGACGGCGCGCTGGGGCTCGACATCGGCCCCGAGACGCTGCAGCGCTGGACCGAGGTGCTGAACACCTGCCGCACGGTGTTCTGGAACGGACCCATGGGGGTCTTCGAGTGGGACTCCTTCGCTGGAGGCACCCGGGGGATCGCCGAGGCCCTGGCGGGCTCCACCGCCCGGACCATCGTGGGCGGCGGAGACAGCGCCGCCGCGATCGCCCGGTTTGGCCTCACCGAGGGCTTCGATCACATCTCCACGGGCGGAGGTGCGTCCCTCGAGCTGCTCGAGCAGGGGGATCTGGTGGGGCTGGCCGCCCTGAGGAGGAAGGCATGACCCGTCGACCGTTCATCGCCGGCAACTGGAAGCTCCACCATGGCCCGGCCGCCGCCGGGCAGCTGGCTCGCCAGCTGCGTGACGCGCTCACCGACCCAGGAGAGGTCACCCTCGCGGTCTTCCCCACCGCCCTGTCCATCGCCGCCGTGGTCCCCGAGCTGGCCGGCTCAGCGATCTCGGTGGGGGTCCAGGAGATCGCGGCTCGTGACTCCGGCGCCCTCACCGGCGCCAACGCGGCGGTCATGGCCCGGGAGGCGGGGTGCACCTACTGCCTGGTGGGGCACTCCGAGCGCAGGCAGCTGTGGGGCGAGACCGACGAGGGCTGCGCCGCCAAGCTGCTCACCGCCCTGAGCGCGGGCCTGTTGCCGATCTTGTGCGTCGGTGAGACCCTGGAGCAGCGCCGGGCCGATCAGGTCGAGGCGGTGGTCCACCGCCAGCTGGAGGTGGGGCTGTCCATGCTCCAGCCCGATCAGATCGGCGGGATCACCCTCGCCTACGAGCCCGTGTGGGCCATCGGCACCGGGGAGACCGCGACGCCGGAGCAAGCCCAGGAGGTCCATGCCTCGATCCGGACCTGGCTGCGGAGCCGGATCGGTGCGGTGGCCGACGACGTGCGGATCCAGTACGGCGGCAGCGTCAAGCCGGGCAACGCCGCCGAGCTGCTGTCCTGTGCCGACATCGACGGCGCGTTGGTCGGAGGCGCGAGCCTCCGGGCCGAGAGCTTCGCGGCGATCGTGGCGGCTGCCCGCTGGGGCCGGCGCTGGGGCCGGCGCTGGGGCCGGCGCTGGGGCCGGCGCTGGGGCCGGCGCTGGGGCCGGCGCCGCAGCGGCGTGCCTGGCTCGCGCTGTGGCCGGCTCCCCAGCAGCCACGGGCGCGGCGATCTCCAGATCACGATCACCGAGCTGAGCCACACGCCCACTGCGCCCAGCGCGCTCCAGTGCAGCAGGGTCGCCCGCCGGCCGGGCACCAGCCGAGACGATGCCCAGAGCAAGCTCTGGGCACGGATCGCGATCGACCCCAGCACCCACAGCCTGATCCCCCCGCCCCGGATCCAGGCTGAGCGCAGCCTATCCTCCTGCTGCATCCGATCCTCCGGGTCTCGTGGCCATGGATCCCCGGTACAGCCCGGGCAGAGGGGGTGCGACGCACCTGTGCAGCCCCGGCGCAGATCTCCAGACAGATCCATCCCCCGGATGAAAGGAACTCCACCGGCCCCCGACTACCGGGACAGGAGCGTCCCCCATGGCCAGAGGTCGCAGACCGCACGAACGCTACCGACGCGTCGTCGCCGAGCACGGCGGCGCCATCGTGCGCCTCGCCCGGGCGGTGGAGGCCGACGACGGGCGCAGGGACGAGCTGATCCAGGAGATCCACCTGCAGCTGTGGCGCAGCCTCACCGGCTTCGACGAGCGCTGCACCCTGCGGACCTGGGTGCTCCGGGTGGCCCACAACGTAGCCGCCTCCCACATCGATCGGGAGCACAGGCGCAGCCGACCCACGGTGCCACTGCACGACGTCGAGCCCCCCGATCCTGCCTGCCTTCAGGAAGATCTCGAGCGCAGGCACCTGCTGGCGAAGATCTCCAGGCTGGCCCGACAGCTCCCGGATCTCGATCGCCAGGTGCTGTTGCTGTACCTCGAGGGGCTGTCCGCCGCAGAGATCGGCGAGGTGGTCGGTGTCTCTGCCAACGCCGTGTCCGTCCGGGTCCACCGGCTCAAGCACCGGCTGATCGCCCACCTGGGACAGGCCGATGATCCGCGCTCCACAGCAGACCTGTCCACGGTCGGCGCCCCCGACCCCGAGGAGGTCCCCGGTGGATGATCTCGACGAGCTGCAGCGTGCCTGGGCGGATCAGACCGTGGAGGTCCGCTCCCTCGATCCAGAGACGCTGATCCTGCGCAGCCAGGCCCTCGAGCGAAAGATCCGGAGGCGAAACCTCCGGGAGCACGCAGCAGGGATCGTGGTGGCCCTGGCGTTCGGCTGGATCGCCTGGGTCTCCGCAGCCCCCCTCGCCCGGCTCGGTGCGGCTCTGGTCGTCGCAGGGGATCTGGTGATGATGATCACCCTGGCCCGGCGCGGCAAACCTACCTCCGCCCCCGACGCGTTGGTGGCGCGCTGCCTGGACTGGCAGCGACAAGAGCTGGAGCGAGAGCGAGCGCTGCTCGCGGGGATCCGGTGGTGGTACCTGGGTCCGCTGGTCCCTGGGGTGACCCTGTTCCTCCTCAGCAGGCTGCTCGAGGCCGCCGATCCCCTCCAGCGGGCCCTGACGATCGGCGTCGGGATCACCTGTGGGCTCGTGTTCATCGCGATCGACACCCTCAACCGTGCAGCGGTCCGCAGGCTCCAGGACGCGCTGGACGCGCTGGACGCGCTGGACACACCGAACACACCGGACGCGCCCCAGACGGCGACTCCGTCTCAGCCCCACACACGGACACCCCCACGAGGAGCTCCCAAGGATGGACCCACGGACCGATGATCCTGGCCGCAGCAGCGGCTGGGTGTGGTCGCTGCGGATCGGCGCGGCGCTGCTGTCGCTGCTCACCCTCGGCGTCCTGGCGCTGGCCCGCCTCCTCGGGGCCCACTGGAACCTGCTGCTGGTGATCTGGGTGGTGGCGTGGCTGCCCGGCCTGGGGCTCAGGCTCGTCGCCTGGCGCTGGGGCTGGCTGGAGCTCTCGCTCTACCGGGGTAGGGATCGGTCCGCCCACCTCGCCCTGATCGCTGCGCTGGTGCGCGCGCTGTCCTGGGCCCTGGGGGCGGCTGCGATCTGGGTGGCCCTGATCCCGATCCAGTTCTCGGCCGACGAGCTGTGGACGATCCGCTTGCTGGTGGTGTTCCTCGGGGCCAGCAGCGTCGCCGGAGCGCTGATCCCCGTCCGGCGCCGCCAGTGGACCACGACCGCTGCGATCGGTGCGATCGGTGCGATCTTCGCGATGGATCTGATCCGGGGCCTGGCCCCTCCACCGCAGCCCACCGTCGAGCTGCGCTCCCCCTTCGCCGAGCCCGCGTATGTGTTCCACGGCGGAGGCTCACCGCTGCTCAACCATCACGCAGGGATCCAGCAGCAGCGCCACGCGCTGGATCTGGTGCTGGCCCCGGGGGGCTCGGAGCGCATCGGCGATCCAACCCGTCCAGAGGGCTACGCCTGCTTTGGTGCGGACATCCTCGCCCCGGCGGACGGACGGATCGTCTCGGTCCGCGACGATCGACCGGATCTCCCCCCGGGCGAGGTCGACACTGAGGTGATCACGGGCAACACCGTGGTGCTCGAGCTCGCTCCTGAGCGCTATGTGCTGCTGGCCCACCTCCAGCAGGGCAGCGCCAGCGTCCACGAGGGACAGCAGGTGCGCGCCGGCGATCGGCTCGCGGCCTGTGGCAACACGGGCAACACCAGCCAGCCCCATCTCCACCTCCAGGTCCAGGATCGCCCCACCTTCAGCAACGACGATCCCCAGCTACACACCTTCGGCATCCGCTGGGACCGGCGGCGGCGGGCAGGGAGAGAGGCCAGCGGAGCACACGCTCGCCGCAACGACACCCTCCTGCCGGGCCCCCGCCCCTGATCCTCGGCTCCGGCTCCTGCCGGGCCCCCGCCCCTGATCCTCGGCTCCGGCTCCTGCCAGCCCTGAGCCCCGGAGCCACCGCCCTGGGCCCGAGCTGAGGCACACTCGCCCGATGGGGGGCTCAGTGTGGGTGGATCTGTTGTTCGAGCACGGAGGCTCCGGCCCCCCCAGCTGCAGTACCGGAAACGGCGGCACCTACAGCGTCGTCTCTGACTACCCCCACAGCGACGGCTGTGGATGATCCGGTGGATCTCCGGTAACCCCAGACACGCCCAACCCTCCCTGAACCCACCCCGAACCCCTCGCCATGGCCCCACAGCTGCGGGCGCGGCTGGGCGGGGCGCCCGGGGAGGGGCGGGCGCGGCTGGGCGGGGCGCCCAGGGTGGCGCGGGCCCGGCTGGGCGGGGCGCCCGGGGTGGCGCGGGCGCGGCTGGGCGGGGCGCCCAGGGTGGCGCGGGCGCGGCTGGGCGGGGCGCCCAGGGTGGCGCGGGCGCGGCTGG
>DRPG01000426.1 GCA_011376105.1 Deltaproteobacteria bacterium | reverse complement strand
GAGCGGGCCAGGAGCGGGCCGGAGCCGGAGCGGGCCAGAGCGGGCCAGGAGCGGGCCGGAGCGGGCCCACGGCCCTGGTGGTCCGGGGCGCACAACCTCGACAGGGCGTGGGCTGTCACCGTCGCGTTACCCCACCCGGGGCGGATCTGGATCACCTTGGGAGAGGAGGTCCCATCTCCCAGTCGATCCTGGATCCCGCAGCACGTCGAACCGAGGATCAGCTCACCGAGACCCCGGCCGGCGGCGATCGCATCGCTGATGCGGTGTTCGGGACGCTGCGCACCGGAGACGTGCCGGCGCTGTTGCTCGCAGCGCTGCGGGATCAGCTCGGGGCCGCCCAGGCGATGGTGCTGGTCCCCGAGGGCACGCGGTGGCGCCTGTGCTGTGTGGACGCAGCCAGCCAGCCCCCTGGGCTGACGATCGAGCGCCTGAGATCCTCCACCAAGCGGATCGCTGAGACCCTCAACCCCAGCCTGGGGGTGAGCCGGGCCGAGCAGCTGCCGCTGCTGGGGCAGCCCCTGTTCTCCCGCAACCGGCTGCGGGGGGTGCTGTGGCTGATCCGCAGATCGGGAGAGCGCCCGTTCTCGGTGCTGGACGTCGCCCGGCTGGCCCTGCCCGCCGCCACCCTGAGCATCGCCCTGGACAACCTGGCGATGGCGAGGGAGCTGCAGCACGCCGAGCTCCAGGCTGAGCGCCGGAGGATCGCCTGGGCCTACACGCGCCACCACCTCCAGCTCCTGACAAAGCAGGCGCTGCCCGGGGCCGTGCTCGAGCGCCTGGGGTTTGCGCTCGATGGGCTGGAGCGAGTAGATCAGCTCGAGGGCGAGCTGCCCTGATCGCGGTGATCCGTGCCCTCGGGCCGTCGGGGGAGCAGCGACAGCGCGAGCTCCCGCATCTCGCGCTGGAGCGCGATGTCCCGGAGCACCGCGCGCTCCTCGGGCCCGCCCCGGCGGAGCGCCTGGAACTCGGGATCGAGGATCACGAGCTGTCGCTGGGCCCGGAGCAGCACCTCCAGGTGCCGCGCCTGGGCGTCCCGGGCGTCGTCCCGGGCTGCGGTCCGGGCGACGCTGCGGGACCGGGTCTTCGACTTGGGCTTGGCCGCGGCCCAACCCTCAGCCCTCGCCGCGTCCCGGGCTGCGCTCCGGGCTGCCTCGAGGATCTCGTGATCGCGGGAGGCCCACTCAGCAGCCCACGCAGCGTGCCGGGTCGCGGCGAGGGCCGCGTGCCCAGCCCCCCCCACGGCGGAGCGGTTCGCGGGGCCTCGCAGGGCCTCGTCGCCGGTCTGCAGGTAGCGGATCACGCCGTCGGGGCAGTCCCACAGGTGGATCACCCTCAGCGCACACCAGCGCATCCACTCGCAGAGCACCCCCCGGGCGGGCAGGGACCAGCCCTCGGAGGTGTGGGTGACGGTGGTGCCCAGCGCGCTCTGTAGCGCACGCAGCGGACACGCGCTGGGCTCTCCGCCTTCCCACACCCACGTCGACACGGGATCTCCTCGTCCCTCGCACCTGACCTCCCCTTAACGGCCTCCCACGGACCCTCCGGCGCCGCTGCCCGAGCACCTGTGCTGCCCCGCGTTGGAGCGGCGCCCGGCATGTCGGGCCACGGTGATCTCCGGGGCTCGCTCGACGGGCGTAGCCCCCGATCCCTGTGACGATCCTGCGGCGCTGCGCGACCCGACGCTGCTGCCGCCCGTCGGCCGGCCGCGGCTGGAGAGCCACCCCGTCGGCGCTGGATGCACACATGCGGCTATCTGCATATGTGGGGCGCCATGATCCTGTCTTGGCTGCTCGCGTGCAACAGCACGTCCACTGAGCCCCTGGTGCTGGCCGGCTCCAGCACGATCCGGCCGGTGGTCGAGGTGATCGCCGAGGCGTTCGAGGCGCAGCACCCGGAGCTCCGGATCGAGGTCCAGGGCGGCGGCAGCGGGGTCGGGGTGGCGTCGATCCGATCGGGGCTGGCGCAGGTGGGCATGGTGTCCCGGTCCCTCGCCCCGGACGAGACGGAGCTACAGACCCACACCATCGCCTATGACGGGATCGCGCTGATCGTCCACCGCGACAACCCCACCGAGGGCACGACACGGCCCGAGGTGGTGGCGATCTACACCGGCGAGCTCCGGAGCTGGCCCCACGGAGGCGCGATCACCGGCGTCAACAAGGAGGAGGGGCGCTCTACCCGGGAGCTGTTCGCACGTCACTTCGGCCTCGAGGGGCGCTTCCGCTCCGATCTCGTCGTGATCGGCCCCAACGGCCAGGCCATCGCCACGGTGGCCGCCGATCCTGCAGCGATCGCCTACGTCAGCATCGGCTCCGCCCTCGGCGCGGTCGCCGATGGAGTCGAGGTGAAGCTGCTGTCGCTCGATGGGATCGAGCCCACCGTCGGGGCGGTGGCGTCGGGCCGATATCCGCTGTCCCGGGAGCTGAACCTGGTGACCACGTCGGAGCCATCCGGAGCCGCAGCAGACTTCATCGCCTTCGTGCGCTCCCCCGAGGGGCAGCGGCTGGTGGCCGCCGAGAACTTCGTACCGATCGCGGATGCCGCGGCTCCGTGATCGCCACGTCCGCTGGGCGCTCACGCCCATCGCGATCGGAGCCCTGGCGTGGCCGGTGGCGATCACCGCGATGATCGCGGTGCGATCGAGCACGGCCCTGGCGCAGGTGGGCTTGCTGGCGTTCGTGCTCGATCCGGAGTGGGCGCCGTCGCGATCGCGCTGGCTGATCAGCCAGCTGGCGGCGACGACGGTGGTGAGCAGCTTGGCGGCGATCGGCCTGGCCGCGCCGGTGTCCCTGGGGCTGGCGTTGCACCTGCGCTGGTTCGCGGGCCCGATCCCGGCGGGGGGCGTGCGGCTGGTCCTGGGGGTGCTGGCCGGAGTGCCCAGCGTGGTGTACGGGCTGGTGGCCCTCACGGTGTGGGTGCCGCTCGTCCGGGCGGTGCAGCCACCGGGGCTGTCCCTGCTGGCGGCGTCCATCACCCTGGCGATCATGATCACCCCCACCCTGGCCCTGGGGGCAGACGCAGCCTTGCAGGGGGTCGAGGCCGGTCCGGTGCGGGCGGCGGCGGCCCTGGGGCTGGGGCCGGTGGACACCACCCGGGCGGTGCTGCTGCCCCTGGCGGCCCCGGGCCTCCGGGTGGCCGTGGTGGTGGCGATCACCCGGGCCCTGGGGGAGACCATGGCCCTGCTGATGGTGGCCGGCAACGCGGTCTCCTGGCCGAGCTCCCCCTTCGTGCCGGTGCGCACCCTGACGGGGGGCATCGCGGTGGAGATGGCGTACGCCACGGGGGTGCACCGCTCCGCCCTGTTCGTGTGCGGCCTGCTGCTGCTCCTCCTGGTCTCACTGCTGGCGCTGGGGGGGCGCAGATAGCCCCCCGTGACCGGCTCCTGTGGGCGATCAGCGCTGCGTGCACCTGGGGGACGATGTCGGTGCTGCTCCTGCTGGTGGGCTCCCTGATCGGCCCGGGCCTCGGGCAGCTACGTCCGGGCCTGCTGATCGAGCTGCCCCGGGACGCAGGTCGGGCCGGCGGGCTGTCGTCGGTGCTGGTGGCGACAGGGGGTGTGCTGCTCGTCGCCCTGGCGGTGGCCGTGCCCCTGGGGCTGGCCACCGCGGTGTGGCTCTCCGAGTATGCAGATCGTGGGGCCGCGGCGGTGCGGATCGCCCTGGACGTGCTCGCCACCGTGCCCTCGATCGTGTTCGGCCTGTTCGGCCTCGCTGTGTTCTGTGAGCTGCTGGGCCTGGGCTGGTCCCTGTGGGCCGGCGGGCTGACCGTGGCCCTGATGATCCTGCCCCTGCTCGTGCGCTTGTCGGAGGAGGGCCTCCGGGCCGTGCCCGATCGCCACCGCAGGGCCGGGGCCGCCCTGGGGCTCCAGCGGTGGCAGCTGCTGTGGAAGGTGATCCTACCCACCGCCGCTCCGGTGCTGGGGGCGGCGGGGGTGCTCGCGGTGGGGCGGGTCCTGGCGGAGTCCGCTGCCCTGATGTTCACCGCCGGCACCTCCCTGCGCATGCCCGGCGGCCCGCAGGATCCAGGCCGGGTCCTGGCGCTACACGTCTACACCCTGGCGGTGGACGTGCCCGGTGGGCGCTCCCGGGCCGCAGCCTCCGGCCTCGTCTTGCTCGCCGTCGTCCTCGTCAGCGCGGCGCTGGCCCGCCGGGCTCCGCTCTGGCTCGCCCAGCGCGCCGGGGGCTCACCCCACCGCGCTGGCTCCCGGCCCCAGCACATGGGGATCGGACTCAGCGGATCCAACCCGGGGAGCCGGAGCTCCGCCCCAGCGGCGACAGGTGGACCTACGGATCGGAGGAGATCGGTGAAGCTCTCGCTGCGGGGGGTAGGTGTGTCCTACAAAGGGCGCTGGGCGGTCCGGGGGGTGGATCTGGACGTGGCCGCGGGGGGCTGCACGGCCCTGGTGGGTCCATCGGGGGCGGGCAAGTCGTCGCTGCTGCTGGCGATCGATCGCCTGCACGATCTCGATCCAGAGGCCGCGGTGGTGGGCCGGATCCAGATCGGGCCGGACGTGGTGTCCGATCTCGATCCCCAACAGCTCCGTCGCCGGGTGGGGCTGCTGTTCCAGCGCCCGGCCCCGTTCCCGCTGTCCATCGTGGAGAACGTCGCGTTCCCGCTGAGGGCCCACGGCGTGCGGGGGGCGGCGGTGGGGGCCCGGGTGGAGGAGTCCCTGCGAGCCGTGGCCCTGTGGGACGAGGTCTCGGATCGGCTCGATGCGCGGGCCCTGACGCTGTCCGGGGGGCAGCAGCAGCGCCTGTGTCTGGCCCGGGCCCTGGCGCTGGAGCCCGAGGTCCTGCTGCTGGACGAGCCCTGTGCGGCCCTCGATCCTGCGGCCACCGCCCGGGTGGAGGAGGCCCTGGTGCGCCTGCGGGGGCGGGTCACCGTGCTGGTGGTCACCCACAACCTGGGCCAGGCCCGGCGCCTCGCGGATGAGGTGGCGTGCCTGTGGCCCGGCCCCGACGGAGGCACGGTGGCGGAGCTCGGCCCCACCCAGCAGGTGCTACAGCAGCCCAGCCACCCCGACGTCGCCGCCTGGCTCGCGGGCACCCTCGGGTAGGCCACCCGGGCCCCGGTCAGCCCTTGACCGGGTGGCAGCCTATGGTGCGATCGGATGGAGGACAGGTGGGACACGATCACGTAGGTGACAGGATCCGACAGCTCCGCGACGCCCGGGGCTGGAGCGAGGAGCGCATGGCCACGGCCTGTGCCCTGTCGGTGCACACCGTGCAGCGGGCGGAGGAGGGCGAGCTCACCGAGGCCACCCTCGTCGCCGTCGCCGTCGCCCTCGGTGAGCCGATCTCGAGGCTGAGGGGGGGGGAGGGGCCCCCACCGCCGGCCACTCAGGTGCTCCTCTACCCCGAGAGCAGCGCGATCGACTGGCTGATCTCGGCCTTTGGCCTCGAGGTCCGGGCCAGGATCGCAGCCCCCGACGGGCGGTGGGTGCACGGTGATCTCGTGCTCGGCCAGAGCCGGATCGCGGTCGGCCAGCCCGTGGTCGGGGCGCCCTGGATCGAGCCCGGGGCTCTGGAGGGGCAGCCGAGCCAGACCGTGCAGGTCCGCATCGACGATGTCGACGCGCACCACGAGCGTGCCCGGAGGGCCGGCGCCGAGATCCTCGCGCGGCCTGCGGCGGTCGAGGGGCAGCGGTGCTACCAGGCCCGGGATCCGGCAGGTCACCGGTGGTGCTTCTCCCAGCTCCGCCCCACAGGCGCCCCCGCCGGGCGAGCCGAGGGGCCACCACACCCACGGAGCACAGCCGGGTAGCGGTGCCCCCCTCGGAGCCATCGAGCCGGATCCACAGGCCGGCGGACCCCGAGATCTCCTCGGTCTTCAGGCGGCCCGACGGCGTCGGGGTCCGCCCCCGGGAGCTCAGCGGCGGGGCCTGGGACAGCGTCGACGGCCCCCCCGCCCGAGGTGGCCCGCCCGATGCGGATCGAGCGCCGTCGTGGGGCTCGATCGATCGGAGGTCGGGATCGGGCTGAAGGCCTCGGGGGACTCCGGGCATCGTCGGGGGAAGAAGGGATGTCCATGCTGCTACACCTGATCCCGGCGCTGGCCGCCTGCCACCGTGAAGCACCCCAGACCAAGCCCCCCGAGCCTCCAGCCGAGCTGGAGCTGGGGCGCGCGCCGCTGCACCGGCTCAACCACGCCGAGTACGACAACACGCTGCGCGATCTCATTGGGATCACCGGCCATCCCTCGGAGCTGCTGCCGGCGGACGAGATCAGCTCTGGGTTCGACAACGTCGCCCAGGCCCTGAGCCTGACCTCGTCCCACATGGAGTTCTTCGAGCGAGGGATCGACGAGTCCCTCGACGAGCTGTTTGGTCGTTACGAGATCACCGAGCAGTACGGGATCCAGGGGGAGGGGCCCGGGGTCAGCTACACCGGGACGGGGCGCCCCGAGGGCACCTGGGCCTACCTGATCCAGGACGGCTCGATCCTGACCACCCTGGTCGTGGCGTACGACGGCACCTTCGAGGTCGACCTGCGGGGCTTCGCTGTGGGGGAGGGGGCCTCGGAGGTGTCCCTGTGGATCGACGGCGCAGAGGTGGATCGCTTCGTGTTCTCCGCCCCCTCCAGCGCCCCCGAGGAGCTCTCCACCCAGCTGGAGCTCGACGATGGAGCACACCGCATCGAGATCGTGGTCCTCGATCCAAGCCCCACCCGGGCCGCAGGGATCGACGGTCTGCAGCTCACCGGACCCCTCGATCCCGAGGACGGCCCCTCGTCGACCTACAGCGAGATCGTGACCTGCGATCTGCTGGCGCAGACCTCCTGCCCCAGCGACGTGCTCTCGGCGTTCCTCCGCAGGGCGTGGCGCAGGCCCGCCTCCGACGAGGCGGTGGCGTGGGCGGTGTCCCTGTACGACGAGGAGATCGCCGCAGGGGGCACCGTGGACGATGGGCTGCGCCAGGCGATGAAGGCGATCCTGCTGTCACCCGAGTTCTTGTACCGCCCCGAGCTGGCTGACTCGCCCCAGGATGGGGTCCGCGCCCTGGATGGCTACGAGATCGCCAGCCGCCTGTCGTACTTCCTCTGGTCGACCACCCCCGATGATGTGCTGCTCGACAGCGCTGGAGCCGGCGAGCTGCAGGCCGTCGACGCGATCGAGGCCCAGGTGGATCGGATGCTGGCGGATGACCGCTCAGGTGCGCTGATCGACAACCTGGCGGCCCAGTGGCTCGACCTCCGGGAGCTCGAGCAGATCCAGCCGGATCCAGTGGCCTACCCCCTGTTCGACGAGCTCCTGCGCACCTCCATGCAGCAGGAGCTGCGGGCGCTCGCGACCGACTTCATGGACGGCACCATCGCCCTGCCCGCGCTGCTGGCCCGGCAGGAGGCGACGATCGATCGTCGCCTCGCCGAGCACTACGCCGTGGCCTGGCCCGGGGGGGAGGGCATGGCTCGGATCTCCCTGTCGGGGACCGGGCGGCTGGGGCTGCTGGGCACCGCGGGCTGGCTGGCGACCCACAGCCACACCGACTCGCCCAGCGCCGTGCGGCGCGGCAAGTGGATCCTAAGCGACCTGCTGTGCACCGTCCCGCCCCCGCCTCCGCCCAACGTCGAGGTGAACCTCGAGCCCTCCGAGGCCGAGGGCTCAGTCCGGGAGCAGGAGGAGGCGATCCGCAGCGGCGAGCCCTGTGCAGGCTGTCACGCGGTGATGGATCCCCTGGGGTTCGCCCTCGGTGACTTCGATGGGATCGGCGCTGAGCGAGCTGTCGACGAGCTGGGCTACCCGGTCGACACCACGGTGACGATCGATGGGCGGTCCCTGACGGGGCTCGAGGAGGTGGTCGGCTGGATCGAGGCCGATCCACGGCTCCCGCGCTGTGTGGTGGAGAAGACCTTCACCTACGCCCTCGGGCGGCCCCCCGCTGAAGAAGATCAAGCCCACATCGACGCGATCACCGCTGACTTCGTGGACGGGGGGCTGACGTTCCCAGCCCTGATCGAGGCGCTGACCACCCACCCGGTGTTCTCGAGCCGGGGTCCCTACACGGAGCCACGATGAACCGCCGGATGTTCCTGCGCGGCGCCGCCACCACCCTGTGGCTGCCGTTCCTCCCCTCTGCCCTGCCCCGCAGCGCCCAGGCGGCCACCTCCGATGCGCCCCGGCGCATGATGTTCTGGTTCGTCCCCAACGGGATCGTGACCGAGGCCCTCCAGCCGGACGCGGCCGCTCCCTGGACGAGGGTGCTCGAGCCCCTGGCGGCGATGCAGGACCGCTGGAGCACGGTGGCGGGGCTGCGCAATGAGTCGGAGGGCTCGATCTTCGGGCTTGGCTCGCACGAGTCCTGCACCAGCACCCTGCTGACGGACACCTCCATCGGCAACGTCCTCTCGGGGGCCGCGACCGCGGGGATCAGCGTCGATCAGGTCGCTGCACAGCAGATCGGTGGGGCCACCCCGTTCCCTTCGATGCAGCTGGGCCTCGACGAGCCCTGGGTGGTGGCGGGGTTCGGCAACTACGACATCTACTACAAGCACATCTCGTGGGCCTCGGCCACGACCCCGCTGGCGAACGTCACCAGCCCCCGGCTGGCGTTCGATCGCATGTTCGCCGGTAGCGATCCAGCTGAGTCCGCCGCCAGCGCGACCCGCCGGCTGCAGCGGCGCACCAGCGTGCTGGACTCGGTGCTCCAGCGCGCCAACGCCCTGCAGGGGCGCCTGGCGAGCGACGATCGGCAGAAGCTCGATCAGTACACCACCGGGGTGCGGGAGCTGGAGCAGCGGATCGTTGCCCTCGAGGAGCTGTCGTGCCCCGTCCCCGGGGTGCCCGGCGACGATCCTGCGTTCCCCGCCCGCCTTGAGGCGATGGCGGATCTCGCGGTGGTCGCGCTGCAGTGCGACTACACCCGGGTGATCACCTTCATGACCGGGACCAGCACCTCGGAGACGGTCTACCGTTGGCTGGGCCACAGCACCAACCACCACGATCTGTCCCACGACTACGCCTACTACGCAGACGCCGAGCGCCAGCTGGCCGAGGTCTACGCCTGGCACATGCAGCAGCTCGCGGCCATGATAGCCGCGATGGCCGCGATCCCCGAGGAGGGGGGCGATCTGCTGTCGAACACCGCGATCACCATGCTCGGTGAGTTCGGGGACTCGAACTACCACACCGCCACCCCCAGCGCCTGGATCCTCGCCGGGGGTGAGGCCGGGGGGATCCGCCAGGGCGTGACCCGGGCGGGGGTGGACGCACCCCACAGCAACTACCTGCGCGCCATGCTCGAGTTCGTCGGAGCCGACAGCTCGGGCTTTGGCGACAACGCCACCGGGACCCTGGATCTGAGCTGATCGCCCGGCGGGCGCCCCGTCGGCGGGCTCTGTGCGGTGAGGGCAGCCCCCGAGGAGGCTCGTGCACGTCCACTCCCTGGATCGTCTGCTCCGGCGGCTCGCCTCCCCCGACGAGGCCGAGCGCGGCGACGCGCTGTGGATCCTGGCCTACCGCTACCCCTGGGGATCGGCACGCCCCGGGCGGCGCCAGCGCCGCTAGGTCTTCGCCCGGATCGTGGCGCTGCTGCAGCACGATCCGGGCGAGCAGGTGCGGCGGGAGGCCGCCCATGTCCTCAAGCGCTGGAGCTCGGAGCGTGACCTCGATCCAACACCCCACCTGCTGCACGCCCTACGCCACGATCCCTCGGGGCGGGTCCGGGGGGAGGCCGCCGAGGGGCTGGGCTGGCGCCGCCGCGGCACCACCAGGGTGGAGGCGGCGCTGGCGGAGGGCCTCGCCGACGCCGATCCACACCCCCGGCTCTGGTGTCTGTACGCGGTGGGGCAGCTGAGCCTCCACGCCCTGCGGCCCCAGGTCGAGGCCTTGGTCTCCGATCCGGGCCGGGCCGAGGCCTGGTGGACGGTGGGGGAGGAGACGAGCGACGTGCTGATCTGGTGGGACACCGGGACGTGGCCCGATCGTTCACCTCCGTCCAACGAGGATTGACGGAGGGGCTCGCTCCCTCCAAGGTGGGGAGGGGGGAGCGATGCGTCGCCTGTGGACACCGTGGTTTCGTGCCGGGCTGCTCGCGGCTGGGCTGGTCGTGGGGCTGGTCGCGGGGCTGGACTGGGCGATCCTCCACCGGGGCTGGGGGATCGAGCCCGATCATCCAACCCTCGGCTGGGTCCGGCAGATCTTGATCGAGGCGAGCGGGCTGCTGTTCAACGTGGTCCTGTTCTCGGTGATCCTGCTGTGGCTCGAGGAGGGCCGCTCGCGCAGGGCCCTGATCCGGGGCTGGCAGGAGGAGCTGGAGGACTTCCAGCGCTGGCGGGCACCAGAGGGCGCCCACCGGAGCGCGGGCCTGATCCGGCGGCTGCGGCGGGCGGGCGTGCCGGTGAGCGCCCTGCTGCAGGAGCCGATCGCCACCGGAGGAGAGCCGGGCCCCCCGGAGCGCAGCGTCCGCGCACGGCTGCGGCGCTGGCTGGGCCTCGCAGATCGAGCCGGGCTGCGCAACGCCTACCTCGCCGGGGCCGATCTGTCGGGTGTCGCGCTGCCGGGGGTGGATCTGTCCAGCGCTGACCTGGTGGGGGCCCTGCTGATGGGCGCCGATCTGTCCGGCGCCGATCTGTCCGGCGCCGACCTGTCCGGCGCAAACCTCGAGCGCACCCAGCTGGTGCTCGCCAACCTGTCGGGTGCACGCCTGGCGGGGGCGAGCATGCACTGGACCCACCTGTCCGGGGCGAACCTGTCCGGAGCAGATCTAGAGGGAGCTCAGCTGCTGGAGGCCAGGCTGCAGCAGCTCGATCTGTCCAGCGCCAACCTGAAGCGAGCGAGCGTGGTCGGGGGCTTCCTCGACGGCGCCGATCTGTCCGGGGCCGATCTGCGTGGGGCGACCCTGTCGATCGCTGCGCTGGTGGGGGCCGATCTGTCCGGGGCCGATCTGTCCGGGGCCGATCTGATCGGAGCCTTCCTGTACAAGGCGGATCTATCGAGCGCGGATCTGTCCAGGGCCAACCTCCGAGGGGCCTACCTCCAGCGCGCCCGCCTCGAGGGGGCCTGTCTGTCTGGAGCCGATCTGTCCGGGGTCCAGCGAGAGCCCAACGACCCAGAGATCCCCGGGTGGATCCTGTCCAAGGATGGCTCCCTGCTGCCCGACGACGCCTCCCCCCGGATCGACTGGGCTGAGGGGTTGTTTGAGGAGGAGTAGCCGATCCGATCCGGGATCCAAGTCCCCCTGTAGTATCCTCCCCCGATGTTGTGGATCTATCTGTTCAGCGCAGGTGCTTTTGGAGCCTCCGGCCCCGTGACCACCCCCGTGACCTTCCCGCTCTCCACCAACCCCCGAGGCCCTGCCCCGCCCAAGCGAACCATCGGTGGATCCTCGGGCCCTG
>DRPG01000425.1 GCA_011376105.1 Deltaproteobacteria bacterium | reverse complement strand
GACCCCCGCTCCACCCCCCGGCCCGCTGAACATGCCCCGCCAGTCCTCGCTGGCGGCGCAGCCCCAGCTCCAGCGGCGCCGGCCCCCACCGTCGCTGCCTCCGCCCCCGCCCCGGGTGAGCCAGGTGCAGTACGACGATGTGGATCTGCTGGATCCCGAGGTCCCGACGCGGAACCACCCGATCCATCCAGCGCCGATGGGCACGCCCCAGCCCATGCCACGATCCCTGCCTCCCCAGGGGAGCCTCCAGGGCCAGGGCCAGCTCCCCCGCAAGAAGCCCAAGGGCTTCCTCGCTCAGATCTGCTCCCTGCTCGGCCTCCACTAGTGGGGCGGATCCAAGGAACGCCGAGGGATCTTTTGGGCTCGGCTCGCTCGTGAGCGAGAGGTGTCTGGCATGGTTCCATCGAGATAGGGCTCGGACACTCGACGGAGCTCTCGGGCCCGGTTGAGGGGTCGGGAGAGCGCAACCAAGCCAGGAAGGACTCGGCGGATAAGTGACCCCACCCACCAGACCCTCGGCCCGGATCATCGTCGTCCTGGTCGAGCCCCAGCACCCCGGCAACGTGGGCGCTGCGGCGCGGGCCATGCAGAACTTCGGCCTCGATCAGCTGGTGCTCGTCGCTCCGCCCGCCTACGATCCAGAGCGTGCGCGCTGGATGGCCCCGGGCTGTGCGCCGCTGCTGGCGAGCGCCCGGATCGTCGCCTCCCTGGACGAGGCGCTCGAGGGGGTCCACTGTGCGTGGGCCACCACCGCACGCCACCGCCGGGACGGGCAGCCCGTGCTCGAGCCCGCCGCCGCCGCCGCCCGGATCCACGACGACGCACCACGGGTCCATGCCCTGCTCTTTGGCCGAGAAGATCATGGCCTGTCCAACGACGCGGCGCGTCGCTGTGCCTCGCTGGTGCGTATCCCCACCACCGAGCACGCCAGCCTCAACCTGGGGCAGGCGGTCCTGCTGATGGCTCATGCCGTGTTCGAGGAGGGGCGGCGCCGGGGCCAGCGCGCCGACGGCCGGACCCTGTCGGGGCCGGGGCGCAGCCGGAGCACCCGGGACGTACAGCGCCCCTCTCCCCGGGACCAGCTCGCGGACCTCGCCGCGCTCGAGCCCGCCGCTGAGGAGCTGCTCGCGCTGCTCGGGCGGGTCGGCTACCTGCGCGGCACCCCGGCGCACAAGGTGCAGCTCACCGCACGGCAGGCGCTCCAGCGCGGCTCCCTGTCCCTGCGCCATGTGGAGGCCCTGCGGGGCATGCTCTCCCGGATCCAGTGGGCGCTGGATCATCCCGACATGGACTGGGAGGCCCCCCGCGGGTAGCCCTGGGGTCCACGATCGAAGATCCGGGATCGTCGATTCGTCGCATCTGGGTCTCCGCCCCCCCGGTGCGGCCTCCGCCGGATGGCACACGTCCTGCATTGCAGATCCCGACTCCCGAGGAATCCATGGAAAAGATCGTCATCGACGGTGGTCGCCCGCTGCACGGCTCGATCCGGTGCTCAGGCGCCAAAAACGCAGCCCTGCCCATCCTGATCGCCACGCTGCTCGCTCCGGGCGAGCACCGGCTCACCAACGTGCCGGAGCTGGCCGACACCTCGTCCACCCTGTCGCTGCTGGGTCGGATCGGCTGCCCCAGCCTGGTGCAGGGCTCAGTGCGCCTCGACACCACGCGGATCGCCTTCTGTGAGGCACCCTACGACGTGGTGCGGAAGATGCGTGCCTCGGTGCTGGTGCTGGGGCCGATGCTGGCGCGCTGCGGGGAGGCCCGGGTGAGCCTGCCGGGGGGCTGCGCCATCGGCACCCGGCCGATCGATCAGCACCTCAAGGGGCTCGAGGCCCTGGGCTGCCGGTTCGAGCTCGAGGGGGGCTACATCAACGGGATCGCCCACGATCTGAAGGGCGCTGAGATCCACCTCGACATGCCCACGGTCACCGGCACCGAGAACATCCTGATGGCAGCGGTGCTCGCCCGGGGCACCACCCGGATCCACAACGCGGCCCGGGAGCCCGAGGTGGTGGATCTGGTGCACTTCCTGCAGAACCTCGGGGCGAAGATCACCGGCGAGGGCACCTCCACCCTGACGATCGAGGGGGTCCCAAGGTTGTGGCCCGCCTCGCGGCCTTACTCGATCGTGCCGGATCGGATCGAGGCGGGCACTTACTTGTGCGCGGCCGCCATCGCTGGTGGGGATGTCGAGGTGACCGGCTGTGCGCCGCAGCTGCTGGAGGCCAGCCTGCACAAGCTGCGGGAGGCGGGCTGTCACGTCGAGGTCGGTGAGACGTCGGTGCGCCTGCGGCGGGACACCCCGCTGAGGTCGTTCAGCGCCCGCACCGAGCCCTACCCCGGCCTGGCCACCGACATGCAGGCCCAGCTGATGGCCGTCGCCACCGTGGCAGCGGGGACCTCCCGGATCGAGGAGACCATCTTTGAGAACCGGTTCATGCACGCCGCGGAGCTGACCCGCATGGGGGCCCGGATCCAGCACGTCGGCCGCCTGGCCACCGTCGAGGGGGTCGAGGCGCTGAAGGGGGCCCAGGTGATGGCCTCCGATCTGCGGGCCTCAGCGGCGCTGGTGCTCGCGGGGCTGGCGGCGCAGGGCCTGACCGAGGTGCTGCGGATCTACCACCTCGATCGGGGCTACGAGGATCTCGTCGGCAAGCTCCGGGGGGTCGGGGCCCGGATCGTGCGGGCCCCGGACACCACCGACACCGACGCGATGATCGAAGCGCTCGATGCTGCCGATCGAGCGGATGTGTCCCCCGAGGAGGAGATGGCAGCCGGAGCACCCGTTAGCTCCTGAGTCGGTGGCCAGGATCCCCCGCGAGATCGTCGATGCGGTTCGGGAGCGAACCGACATCACCGAGGTGGTGGCACGTCACGTCGCCCTGCAGCGTCGTGGCCGCAACCTGGTGGGGCTGTGCCCGTTCCACCAAGAGAAGACGCCATCGTTCAACGTGATCCCCGATAAGGGGATCTTCCACTGCTTTGGCTGCCAGACCGGCGGCGACGTCTTCAAGTTCCTGATGATGCTCGAGGGGCTATCGTTCGTCGAGGCGGTCAAGGAGCTGGCCGCACCCGCGGGGATCACCCTCGAGGAGCGTGAGCTCACCCCGGCCGAGCGCAGGGCCTTGCGCCAGCGGGCCACCCTGTTCGACGTGCTGGCTGCAGCGGGCCAGCACTACGAGTCGGAGCTGTGGACCCAGCCGAGCGGCGCCGAGGCCCGGGCCTACCTCGAGCGCAGGCAGATCACCAGCGAGACCGCGCGGGCGGCTGGGCTGGGCTGGGCGCCGGGTGGCTGGACACGGCTGATCGATCACCTCCACCGCGACGGCTTCTCCCCCGATCAGATCTCGGAGGCGGGCCTCGCGAGGCCCCGGAAGTCCGGGGGTGGGTTCTACGACACCCTGCGGGAGCGTCTGGTGATCCCGATCCGGGACGAGCGGGGGCGCACCATCGCGTTCGGGGGCCGCCTGCTGGAGGGCGAGGGCCCCAAGTACCTCAACACCCCGGAGACCCGGCTGTACCAGAAGTCGAGGGTGCTCTACGGCCT
>DRPG01000424.1 GCA_011376105.1 Deltaproteobacteria bacterium | reverse complement strand
CCTGGCTGCGGCCACCTCCACCGGAGGCATGGTCAACAAGCGCCCGGGACGGGTGGGGGACACCCCGGTGATCGGCGCGGGCACCTTCGCCTGGGATCAGACCGTCGCGGTCAGCTGCACCGGGCACGGCGAGCCGTTCATCGCGCTAGGGGTCGCGGCCCGGATCAGCGCCCGGATGGAGCTGCTGGGCGAGGCGCTCCAGGCCGCCACGCAGCGGATCATCGAGGTGGAGCTGCCTGCGATCGGGGGGCGGGGGGGGCTGATCGCGATCGACGCGGAGGGCCGGGTGTCGCTGGGCTTCAACACCGCCGGCATGTACCGGGCGTCTCAGCGCCAGGGCGAGGCGCCCACCGTCGCGATCTGGTAGTCCGGGCCGATCAGGGCGCCGGCGCGAGCCCTAGGCCGATGGCCAGCCGCCCTGGGGTGGAGCGGGCCCGGCGGAACCACTGTTGTTGGGCCACGATCGCGTCTCCAAACACCCGCTCGATCTGCTGAGCGCGCACCTTGGCCAGGGATCCCGGGGAGGCCTTGAGCAGCAGGGGATCGGACCGGACCCGCAGCGCCTTGACGTAGGCGGTGGCCGCCCGGAACCGGGCCGGCTCGCTGTCGGCCTCTTCGAAGCTCAGGTACAGGGCGTGGAGCTCGTGGGTGGTGTCGGGGGCGAGGCCCAAGCGCCGGAGCTCAGACAGCAGGCCCTGCTCGTTGATCAGGAGGCTGTACAGGTGATCCTGGGTGGCCAGGGCTCGCCCCTGGGCGCTGTGGACGCTCCAGGCCCCCGAGGCCCCGGTGATGACGAACAACAGCCAGGCCGCCAGAGCCAGCGCAGCCAACACCAGGGTCTTGGTGGGACGCCTCCGGGGCCCGGGCCCGGTGGGATCGAGCGCACGGGCGGTGCGGTGGGGGCTGACCGACGAGGCCGGCGAGAACGCCTCCCGCCGGGCGGGGGGCAGGGAGTCGAGGATCAGATCGCCGCGCTCAGCCTCGCCGGGATCGACGTAGCTCGGGTAGATCCCGGCTGGATCGGGGGCGGGACGAGGCGCGGGCATGCGGTAGGGCAGCACCCGATCGGGGGAAGGGCGGGGGGACAGCGCCCTGGGGGACTCCCCGAACAGCAGCTGGATCTCGGGGAAGGGGCTGCTCTCGGGATCGGGGGGACGCTCCGACAGCGGGATCGGCAGCGGCGGTGTGTCATCGGGATCGGGATCCAGCAGGGGCCGCAGCTCAGCGAGGGTCTGCAGCAGCGCGTCGGTGTCGGGGTAGCGGCGCTCTCGATCGTGGAAGCAGGCCTTGAGGATGAGCTCGTGCAGGGGCCCGGGCACGTCGGCCAGCAGCTGGGGCTCGTGCTCGACCAGGAACAGATCGGTGACGATCCCTCCGGTCAGCAGCTTGTACAGCAACGCCCCGAGGCTGTAGATGTCGGCGCGCTGATCGACGTACTTGGCGTCGGAGCGCTGCTCCGGCGCCATGTACCCGATGGTGCCCATGGTGGAGCCGGTGCGGGTCATCCCCTCGCCGGTGTCGGAGTCCCGGATCCGGGCGATGCCAAAGTCGGTGAGCTTGCACTGGCCCAGGAGGGTGATCAACACGTTGTGGGGCTTGACGTCGCGGTGGACCACCCCGACCGCGTGGGCCGCTCCGAGGCCACGGGCCACCTGCTCGAGCACCTGACAGGCGAGGCCCGCGGGCATGCCCCCGTAGGCGTTGAGCCACTCGATCAGGGTGCCTCCCTCGGCCAGCTCCATCACCATGAAGGGCAGGGGCTCGTCGCTCACGACGTCGTAGACCCGGATGACGTTGGGGTGATCGAGCAGGGCCATGGTGGCGGCCTCGCGCTCGAAGCGGCTCCTTAGGTTGGAGCGCCGGGTGT
>DRPG01000423.1 GCA_011376105.1 Deltaproteobacteria bacterium | reverse complement strand
TCTCCGAGTTGAGCTCGAAGCCCGTGAGGGTCTCGAGGGATCGTTCGTCGGGGTCATAGAAGGAGATCCGCCCCAGCTCGTGCTGCTGGCTGATCCAGGCGGGGGCTGTCTCCATCGCCGGGGTCGAGATCGGGCAGCACCCCGACGAAGGAGGGCGGGGAGCGGAGGGAGGGCAGGGAGGGCAGGGAGGGCAGGGAGCGGAGGGTGAGCTCGGTGTGCAGCTGGGTGTGGTGGTCGAGCACCCCGAGGTAGGGGCGCTCCTCCATCACGGAGCAGCTCCAGGCGCCGTCGATGCCGTGGGCGCGCCCCGTGGGCTCGGCGGGGAGCAGCAGCGGGTCGCTCCGGAGATCGTCGAGCGCCACCAGCGTCAGCGCCCACGGGCCGGGCCGGGACCGGTCAAGCCACCTGTGTCCGGCTGTCGACGGCGCCGAGAGGGCTACAGCTTGAGGCCGACGGAGAGCCCCACGGTGGGGGCCATGCCCCCGCCCAGGCTCAGCACGCCGCCCTGCAGCCCCACGTCGAGCTTGGGAACCGCGGTGAGATCGAGGGACACGCCCGCGTCCCAGCCCGGCTGGTAGCCCTCGCGCAGGGGGAACAGCGCGTGGCCGTACACACCGGGCTCGATCAGCTTGCCGAAGCGCACCCGTGCGCCGAGCTCGGGGACCAGCAGCAGATCGCCGGCGGTCCAGGCCGTCAGGCCGGCCTCGGGCACGATCTGGACCGCCACCAGCCCCAGCGGCACGCCGGCGCGCAGGCCCAGGCCCAGGCCCAGATCCGGAGAGGACTCGTCGAAGGGGATCGCCACGACGGCTTCGCCGTTGAGGGTCGGCGCCGCGTGGGCAGCGGGCGCTAAAGACAGCAGGGTGGTGAGCAACATTGTGGACCTCCTCCTGAGACGGACACCGCAGCGGGGGAACAGCGCCGTCCCGGCGACAACCGTTGACGTCTGAGACACGATCTCATTTAGTGGGGGGTGGAGGAAGCGCGCAGGGACCCCGCCCGGGGGCCGGCCACGCCGACGTGGTGCCTCACCTCACCGCAGGACCCACCGACTCCGGGGTGGATCGGGTGTGTGGGCTGCACACCTCCTGTAGGATCGGTGCACGGCGCCGATCTCACATGGGTGCCTCGATCGTCGTGGGGGAAAGGGTGGCGATCCACTGGTGGAGGCGCCTGCTGTGGTGGCGCCGAGGGCCCCTGGTCACCCGTCACCCCGTGGTGTTGCTGCACGGCGCCTTTGGCTTCGAGCAGGTGGTGGTCAACCAGACGCGCCGGGCCTACTTCCAGGGGGTGCGGGAGCGCCTGCTCAAGCACGGGGTCGAGCTGCACGCGCCGGTGGTCGCGCCGGTGGCGGGGATCGAGCGCCGGGCGGTGGAGCTGGTCGCGCAGCTCGACGCGGTGGGACCCGGCCGGCTCAACCTAGTGGCCCACTCGATGGGAGGCCTCGACGCACGCTATGCGATCACCCACCTCGGCCTCTCGCAGCGGATCGCGTCCCTGATCACGATCGGGACACCGCACCACGGCACCCCCCTGGCCGATGCAGGGCTCCGCCTCAGCCAGCGCCTCCGGCTCAGACACGTCCTGGGGGCGGGCTCAGATCTGCTCGGGGATCTGAGCACCGGGGGCATGGAGGCGTTCAACCAGCGCGTCCCCGACGCCCCCGGGGTGTTCTATGCCTCGATCGTGGGTCGGGTCCCGCCCTCGGGGGAGGTGCACCCGCTGCTGCGACCCACCCACGCGCTGCTGAGCCGCAGGGTCGGCCTCAACGACGGGGTGGTGCCGGCCTCGTCCCAGCCCTGGGGGGAGGTGCTGTGGATCGTGGATGCGGATCACTGGGCCCAGGTGGGCTGGAGCGGATCGAGCGACAGCACCGCCCTGTATGAGGCGATCGTGCGGGAGCTGCGGGCCCGGGGGTTCTAGCCGGAGCTCCAGGGCAGCCACCCGCTCAGCGTGGGCAGCCACCCGCTCAGCGTGGGCAACCACCCGGCGTCCGTCAGCCCGATCCCCGCCTGCTCCGGCTGCTCCGCGATCCAGCAGGCCCCCGGAGACGGGGAGCACCCGGGGCTAGCGCTGCGGCGCTCCGCCTCGGAAGACCTGGCCTGAGCGCGATCTCAACGCCCTGGCGGGGTGAGCCGCTCCGGATCGGGTCGCTCTGGCTCAGAGGGGCCGAACAACAGCGGATAGATCACGACGATCTCAGCCTCGGTCGTGATCTGGAGATCCAGGCCCTGGAAGTACTCGATCACCTGGGCCTCGAAGATCGCGTCCCCCAGATCTGATCGCTTGATCTCAGCGAGGATCTCCCCCCCTCGGAGGGTGATCGTGACGACGATCTTGCCCCGGAGCCCAGGCACCTCCTCGAGGCGCGCCTCGTAGGCACGCCTCAGCTCTGCGAGGTTGCGCTGGATCGGCCGCTCGATCAGGCTCCGATCGAGCGCCCCGATGACCTCGCGCTCCTCGAGGGATGGTGGATCGCCCTCCCCAGGGCGGAGATCCCCTGCGTCGGCGGGGCCGGCGATCAGCAGGGCGAGCAGCGCCGGGACGAAGCGCACACAGGCCGGCTGGCTCCCGAGCAGCAGCGCCTCCCGGGCCCGGGGCTCCAGAGCGTGTAGATCGTACACCGGCTGCCGGCAGCGATCACAGGAGCGGATCGGTCCGTCTCCCTCAAGCTCGTCCCAGGAACGATCACAGCGGAAGCTCAGGTTGGGGAAGCGCATGGGGGCTCCGACCTTGGGGGTGTCGATTGGTTCGTAAAGAGAAGGTCAAGCCAGAGCACGCGACCCGGCTCGGCTCCGGGTCCTGATCCCGGCCCAGCCTCAGCGAACCCGCTCCCCCCGGAGCTTGACCCTGGCCTCCACCGGCCGATGATCGGAGAGCTCGAGCTGGAGCACCTCGGCCGCCTGGGACATCCGGCAGTGGCGGGTGCCGCTGCGGACGTAGATCCGATCGAACCGATCGGCTCGACCGGGGTAGGTGCCCTGGGTGGCGCTGCTGGCCGCGGCGACGTCGACGAAGCCCCTGTCTTCGAGGTGCTGGCGGGTCTGCTCGTCGATCGGCTGGTCCTTGTACAGGTTGAAGTCGCCCACCAGCACCACCGGCCCCTCGGTCTCAGTCCAGGACAGCAGCTCCTCGACCTGAGCGGCACGGATCCGGGCGTTGCGGGAGCCACCTCCGGCCTGCAGGTGGGTGACCCCCACCTCGACGGAGGTGCCGTCGAGATCGATCGCTGCGCTGAGCATGCCCTTGGCCTTGAACCGATCGAAGCCCCGCTCGGCGGTGAAGACGTGCTGAGCGCTTTCTCGCACCGGGTGGGGGGTGATCAGGGCCAGCCCGGAGTCTCCACGGCGGGCGTCCCGGACCGAGGGCAGGGGGAGCAGGCGGACCGCGCCTCTCCAGATCTCCTGCAGCCCGGCGATGTCGTAGCTGCGCTCGTCGAGCCAGGACGCGATCCGGGACAGCCGGCCCCGGCGATCGGTGGCGAGCGGCGAGGGCAGCCCCCACACGTTGTAGGTGAGGACCGACAGCTCGACATCCTCCTGAGAGCCAGGATCGCCGCAGGCGGCGTGGGTGGGCGTCGGGAGGAGGAGGATCAACGTCATCACGTTAACTGTAGGGCTCAAAGAGGAAATGTCCAGGCTTGTTCTCGTATGTTGCCTTCACTCTGACCTCGGTCCCGGGGTGGGCCTACGAGACCGATCAGCTCACGGGGCGGGACGTCCCCTTGATCGACTCCCTCAGCACCGCTGACGAGATCATGCAGGGCCTCCTGGATCGAGCGGTGGCGGCGACCAACGCACGCACCCGCTGCCACACCACGCCCGAGCGGACCCACGAGGTGCTGGCCCGGCAGATCCACCGGGCCACCGCCCGGCCCCGGTATGTCTGGGCCCGGGGTGTGCTCAGGGCCCCCGGCTTCACCGTGTTCTCCAAGGCCCTCGAGCGATCCCCGGCGGATCGCCTCGCGTTCGCCGATCGGGAGGACATCTTCGGGGATCTGAGCGTGTGGCAGTCGCTGATCCTGGCTGTGGCTGGGCCCTGCTCGACCTTCGAGGTGGATCAGATCCGCACGGGTAGCGACAAGTTCGATCACTTCCTGGGGCTCGGCTACACCTACTGGCGCCTGAGTCGGGCCGGCCAGGATCCTGATCGGGCCAAGCGCTACGGCGTCGCCACCGAGCGCTCGTTCTTCGGCCTGCTGACCTCAAAGACGTTCAGCTGGGCCGATCTGCGGGCGAACTGGGACGGCTACCTCTTCTACCAGGGGCTGCTCTCGGACGACAGCACGCTGACCCTCGACGCCGGCGGCTGTGTGGCCCGCGTCGCGCCGTTCAGCTGGGCCCGGTGGATCGATCCGGGCTGGGACGAGGTGCTCAACCCGCCCACCTTCACCCGGTTGGTGGAGCGGGGGGTGATCGCCCACCTCGAGGCCCACCGGGACGAGCTGTGTGCCTCCCGCGCCCGGTGGGATCCAGTGGGCCTGCGAGAGGCGGTGATCGGGTCCCTCGAGCCCGGGCCGGAGTGGGTCGTGGGCCCCACCCCGGGGCGACGGGATCCCTTCCAGCTGGGGACCCTGTGTGCACCGTCGGCCCCCGCGCTGAGCCCGCACCCCCTGAGGCCCCGCAAGGAGATCCGGCTCCAGCGCAGGGCGCAGCGAGGGAGAGGCTCAGGGGCGCCGCTCCCCTGAGGGATCCCGGGGGGCTGCTGCCTCGCTGCGGCTCCCCCCGGCGCGCTCATGAACACTGATCTTCGACGTAGAACCAATCCCCGCCCCGATCGGTGCACTCCTGAAGGCCCCCGTGTCCGCCCATCGCGATCAGCAGGCTGCCCCGGACGGGGAAAAAGTGCAGGTGGAGATCGAAGGTGTGTTGGTAGGGGCGCTGCCTGGGCACGACCACGATCAGGCGCTGTCGGGCCACCCTGCGGAGCTCCCGGACGGTGGCCGCCAGATCCTGGACGTGCTCCAGGGTGTGGGTGCACACGACCGTGTCGAAGGCATCGTCGTCGAACGGCAGCGCGCTGACGCTGCCCTCGACCCAGGTCACCCCGGGGTGGGCCTCGGGCAGCGCAGGATCGATGTGTTGATCGAGGCCGGTGACCATCGCCCGGGGGGCGAGGCGTGCGGCCAGCCAGCCCCGACCACAGCCGGCGTCGAGCACGGTGCGCCCCACCAAGGCGCCCTCGATGGCCTCGGTGCAGGCTGCGTTCAGATCGGTGGGCCGATCGAGGTGGACGTCGGCGAGCTGCGCATAGGTCCGGCGGAACGCCTCAGGAGACATGAACGGCGCCTCGTCCTTGAAGGACGCAAAGATCGAGGCCTTATCGCCGAACAACAGCCGGAAAGGGATCGCCATGAACCAGCGGTTGTCCCGGATCAAGGGCGGGAGACACTGATCGAGGAAGAAGTGGATCCACAGCGAGACGCTACGAGACAGGCGCATGATCGCTCCGGGGGGTGCCGGGCCCGCCGGGGGTGCCGGGCCCGCCGGGGGTGCCGGGCCCGCCGGGCCCGTCGGGGGTGCCGGGCCCGCCGGGGGCCCGGCTCCGGGGGCGCCGGACCACGAACAGGGGGCGCCCCTTGACCTCCTCATAGATCGCGCTCAGGTACAGGCTGACCACCCCCAGGGCCAGCAGGTTGGAGCCCCCCACGAGCAGGACCGACAAGATGGTGGTGGTGAAGCCGTCGATGGCGGCTCCCCGGGCCCAGTTGTACAGCGTCTGCAGGGCGAGGAGCAGCCCCAGGCCCGAGATCGTGAACCCCGCGACCGCGACCCCCCGCAGCGGAGCCGAGCTGAACGCGACCAGGTTGCGGACACTGTAGCGGATCAACCCCGTCAGGCTCCAGCTGGTGTCCCCCCCCACCCGCTCTGCAACCTGGAACGGGACCTCGGCGGTCTGGAAGCCGACCCAGGCCACCAGGCCCCGGAAGAAGCGGGTCCGCTCGGGCAGGGCCACGATCGCGTCAACCACGCTGCGATCTAGCAGCTTGAAGTCGGACTGTCGCCCGAAGTCGTCCCGCAGGGCGGCCCCCATGAGCCGGTTGAAGGCCCAGGCGGAGGCCCGGTAGGCTGCGCCCTCGTCGCCGCGGTGGGCCTTGACCGCGTTGACCACGTCTGCGCCGGCCCGCCAGCGCGCCACCAGCTCAGGGATCAGCGCCACCGGGTGCTGGAGATCGCCGTCCATCAGCACCACCGCGTCTCCACGGGCCACCGAGAGCCCCGCGGACAGGGCCGCCTCCTTGCCAAAGTTCCGTGACAGGCGGACGACCACGATCCGGGGCTCGTCGCGGGCGAGGGCGGAGAGGACCGCGCCGGTGTCGTCGGTCGAGCCGTCGTCGATCAAGACGATCTCGAACGACAGCTCCAGCCGCTGCAGCACCGGCGCCAGCGCCTCCACGAAGGCAGGCGCCACCGACGCCTCGTCGTGCAGGGGTGCGACGACGGACAGCTCTGGCTCGGACATGTCCGCAGGGTACCCCACCCCGGAGCCTGGGCCCTGTGTAGACTGCGCCATGCCTCGACTGGTCGGACGCCTGTGGGTCACCCTGGCCCTCTGTCACGTGCTGTTCTTCGCGCTCTGGGCGGGCGGCGCCGTGCGCGATGGCGTGCCCCACGACGACTGGTGGGCGTTCCGCCTCGCCGCAGAGCGGGCCTGGAGCGGTCAGTGGGATCTGGTCTATCCACTGGACTTTTCCCAGGTCCCCCGGGATCGCTTCCTGTACCCACCCTATGCCCTGGTGCTGTATCTGCCCACGGCGTTCCTCCCAGACACCCTCGCGTTCCTGGCGATCGACGCGATCCAGCTGCTGGCCCTGGGGATCGCCACCACGCTGCTGATCCGGGAGCTGCGGCCCCCGGAAGACGTGCGGGATGCCCTGCTGGCCTCGCTCATCGGCTCAGCCGCCCTGACCTGGGAGCTGATCCTGGGCCAGAACGGAGGGCTGTTCTTGCTCGCCTATGTCCTGGCCGTGGTCGCCTGGCGCCGCCGTGCGCCAGGCTGGATGGGGATCGGCCTGGGGATCCTGGGGATCAAGCCCCACTGGACCCTCGCGCCTGCGATCTGCCTCGGCCTGTCCTCGCGGCGGGCCCTGCTGGGGTTTGCAGCGGTCGGGATCGCGCTGGTGGGCGTCAGCCTGCCGCTGGGGATCGAGCGCTGGCACGAGTTCTGGGTGGTCTCGACCAACCAGGTGGATCTGGTGAGCACCCGCCTGGAGGGGCGCCACAACCTGACGATCCGGGGCCTGGTGCTGGCCCTGACCGGCAGCGCCACGGCGGTGAGCTTAGCGTGGGGGTTGCTGCTGATCCCCTCGGGGCTCGCCTTGTGGGCGGTGTGGCGGGCCGCGGTGGATCCAGTGCGGAAGATCTCCGCCCTGGTGCTGTTCACCCTGTCGATGAACCTGTACACCAACGTCTACGACGGGCTGGTGATGCTGCTGCCCGCGATGGACTGGCTCTGTGGTCCCGATCGACTCGGGGAGCGGGTGGTGCAGATCGGCGTCGCGGCGATGATGATCGCCTGGCTGTGGGACGCCCGGACCTGGCTGTGGCCGGTGGCGCTGCCGCAGATCCTGGAGCCGGGGCCGTTCTCCCTGGTCGGCCTGGTCGCCCTGTCGATGCTACTGGCGTTGGGGTGGGCCGCACATCGAGCCTCCGCGGTGGCATAGCTCAAGGAAGACGCAGCTTGGGCTCTCCAGGGGGCCTCGGGGCACTCCCGGCGAAGGCTACTGGGGCACCCGCTCGAAGAACAGCCGGTTCCTCCGGCGGACCAGGATCAGCCCAGCGATCGATGTCGCGTGGAGCCCGACCACGCCGAGGGCCCACAGCTGCTCGCTCAGCCCGTACAGCGCCAACAGAGACATGTGGCGCATCAGCTGGGACGAGGCCGCCACCGCCAGCGCGACCATCCCCCAGCGCCGCGCCCGCCACAACCCCACCGAGGCGAGGATCTCCGCCAGCAGCATCGTGAACAGCCAGAGCTGATCGAGGCCATCCATGGTCGAGTACGAGCGACGCAGATCGAACAGATCGAGCAGGTGCAGCGACGCACCGAGGGCGTAGCCAACAGCGAGCACGCGGCGATAGGTCCTGGTCCGGATCAGCCTGCCCATGATCCTGCGCAGGATACACGCCCCGGCCGCCGGTCGCCGCCTGTCCCCGCCCGACCAGGCCGCTGAGGCGGCTGCCTCGAGGCAGCCGGGGCGCCTGCCTCGAGGCCGTCAGCGCCTGCCTGAGGTCCGCTGAGGCTGCCTGGGCTACCTGCGGGTGATCGACTGACCCTGCACGATCAGGCCGATGAAGACCCCGAGGAACAGCGCCAGGGCGCTCCACAGGATCAGGGTCAGCAGGCCCGTCGCGTCCCAGGTCAGGGTGCCGAGGGTGGCCATCGCCACGGCGCTGACCGCGAGGCTCAGGACCTCGGCCTGGAGGAAGGTGGGCAGGGTTCGCACCGCGAGGGTGAGCCAGCGCTGGCTCCGGGATCTCCCCATGCTGCGGATCCGGGGTGCGAGATCGTTGAGCAGCAGGCTGTAGCTCGCCCCCAGGGCCAACACCACGGTGACGGCGTACCGATCCCAGGCCTCCTGAGCCACCAGATCGAGCCAGGCATCCCCCAGATCGAGCACCAGGAAGGTGCCGCCCGCCACCGCGCTGAACAGCGGCACCATGTGGGTGATCCGGCTGGGGAGCTGGAGGCGTTCCGCCACCACGCGGCGCAGGTGATCTGCGTCGGCGAAGCGAAGCTGCCCCAGTAGGGCGTGGTGGATGCGGTGGAGCTGCTCCACCGGCATCAGCGACAGCTGCACTGGATCGCGGATCAGCTTCGCCAGGGCCTCTTCGTCGGCGGACTCGAGGAGCCCGTCGAGGATCTTGACCGCGGCCCGGCTGCGCCGCCCCTCCGACAGGGCCTCGGCTGAGCGCAGCTGGAGGCGCTCGAGCAGGTGCTCGAGCAGCTGGGTCTCGGGCCAGCCCAGGGTGCCGATGGAGCCCTGGAGCACCGAGCAGGCCTCGCTGAGCTCCTCGTGCTGCTCGACGGTGACGCTGGGGCGCATGGAGCGCACCAGCTCCACGGCGGAGGACAGGCGCGTCAGGGCCTTCCCGATCTGGGCACGGTGGGGGTGGAGCAGCTCGTGGGAGGCCTCGGGATGATCCAGCCACCAGGACCAGCCGACCAGGCCCGCCAGCAGCTCGTTGCCCAGCACCACCTGCTCGAGCTGGTGCATCCAGTTGGGATCCATCACTGGATCGTCGTCGGAGGCGACCACCGCCTCGAGCCCCCGGGCCAGATCCTCGATCGCGGAGGCGACCTGATCCTCGCTGCCGAGGAGGGTCTGGGTGCGATGGACCAGCGAGACGAAGGCTTTGGCGATCTCTGAGACGTCGGCCCCCTCGTCCCGGCGCTGATCCAGGGTGCTGACGGACTTCACCATCGCGTGCAGCGGAGAGGGGGAGTCGTTGTGGCCAGCGCCGGGCAGGACCAGCTCTGAGCGCAGGATCAGATCGAGCTCGGCGAAGGTTTTGAACGGGGGATCCTGTTGCAGCAGCTTCCACAGGAAGCGGACCTGATCGCTGGGGCTCGACAGCTCCCGGAGGATGCGCTCGGTCTGGACCGCGACCTGGGACGCGACGAAGCCATCCTGGACGCCTCCGATCTGCAGGACGTTGTCGGGGGCGAGCTGCACGTCCCGCATCAGGGTGCGGCTGGTCAGGGCGCGCTCGGTGAGCAGCACACACAGGCTGGGCTCGCCGACCTCAGCCACGGTGCCCTGGAGGATCCCGGATCCATCGCCCCCCGCGAGGCGGACCAGGGCCGGCCAGGGCAGCTCGCGCACGTCCTCGCTGTGCATCAGCAGGCGGGTCTCCACCAGCAGCGGTGCACGCCTCCGGGGGGGGACCACCGCGAGCCGATCGGGATCGAGCAGCTGACGCAGCCGCTGGATCAGCGCGTCGACGGTGGAGGGCGGTGCGTCTGAGCCCAGGCGCCAGGCCAGCGCGTCCCCGGCCTCGCCGGCGGAGGCGGCCATCTGTGCGATCGCCTCGGTGTCACCGCGCTCCTGTAGCCAGGCCGCGGTGTTGAGCCATTCCCACAGCGCATCGACCCGGAGCGGCTTCCACCGTGGCCTGATCAACGCGCTCCGGATGGCCTCGGCGGCGGGCCCCTCGGGCAGCTCCCCCAGCAGCCGACGGAAGTAGACCTCGGACAGCTCGTCGGCCCGCAGCTCCCGGGCCCGGCGCCCCAGCTGCGCTGCGATCCCGGATGGATCGGTGGGCAGCAGCTCGAGGATCGCCCCCAGCACCACCGAGCGATCCGCGTCGTTGGCCGGCAGGGGCATGGACGCGAGCCGGCTGCCCTCGACCCCTGCGACCTGTAGATCGCCGCCGATCGCCCGCCAGCAGCAGCCCAGCATCAGGGCGTGGCGCAGGAGGTGGGCCCAGTTCGCTCCGAGGTGATCGTGGCCGGCGGACAGCCCGGAGCTGGGCCAGCGCTGGCCCAGCTCCGGGTAGCACCGGCGCCATAGCAGCTGCAGCTGCAGTCGCAGGGGCTCGTCGGTCTGGGCCAGGGCGGCCCAGGCCCGGCAGGCCGCCGGCCAGGTCTGGCGCCTTCGGATCTGGAAGGCCACCCCGATGAACCGCCGCAGGGACGCGTCCACCACCACCGGCATCCGGGCGAAGATCTCGGACCAGAGCACCACGTCGGGCTCGGACAGCTCGAAGGGACGATCGTGGGGCCAGGTGCCCATCTCGGGATCGCCGATCAGGGGAGAGAAGACCGCCGCCTCCGACGCATTGCGCTCCTTGATCAGCCAGCCCGCGAGGGTGCTCGGGGAGCGCCCCTCGCTCCGGTACAGCTCGATGGCCTTCGCCAGGCCCCGCACCCCGGGCGGGGGCTTACCCTTGATCCGCAGCGAGGGGTGCTGGCGGACCTCGGCCCGGAGCTTGAGGGCGAGATCGGGCTGACCTCGCCACCCAAGGAGCCGGGCGGCGAGTGCCTCACCGCCGTCGGACACTGATTTCCTTGCTCTCGGTGGTCTGCAGCAGCACGACCGGCCCGCCGACGTCGGGCAGGGGCTGGCCGGCGACGTCTTGGACGTTGTCGACGACGATCGGGAGCCACTCCTTCTCGAGGACCCTGCGGATCGCGGCCCGCAGGTACATGTCGGCGACGACCTGGCGCCCCCGGCTGGCGAGCCACCAGGGACGACCGTCGATGTTGACGGAGACGGCTGGGCTGTCGCCGAACACCAGGGTGACGGGGCCGAGATCGCCCAGGGCCAGGGCCTGGCGGGAGGCCACCACCGAGGGGGCGGCCCGGATGGCCTCGAGCAACGCCGAGAGGCGATCGTGCTCCCGGGCCGCCTGATCCTGACGCTTGGACTCGCGCTCCACCGCGTCGAAGGCTGCGTCGTGGTTGGCCTGCCACTGAGCCATCGCCCCCTCGAGGGCTGCGGACTCCCGCAGGGCGGCGCTCGCCCTCGCCGCCACCTCGGGGCTGGGGCGGGGTAGGGTGGGGCGCTCGGGGGCTCCGGGGCTGACCCCGGGCAGGGTGGGGCGTGGCCCCAGGGCCCGCCGGGCGTCTCGCCAGGCCCGGCGCTTCATCGCGGCCTCCCGGCTGGCGGTGACCCCCTCGGTGGCGGCCTGTAGCTCGGCGGTGGCGGCCTGCCAGCGGGCCAGGCTCTGATCGAAGGCCTCCTGCACCTGGGCCCTCCACTGGTTGAGCTGGGCGAGGTGCTGCACCCCCGCCTCCCAGCCCGGGCGCGAGCAGGTGGGACACACCGAAGGATCGGTGCCCTCGAACTGCTGGACCTGGGCCAGCGCGGCCTGCTGCTGGCCATAGGCCTGCTGGTAGGCCTGAGTGGTCTGGTTGACGCTCCACTGGGCCTGCTGGAGCCGCTGCTCAGCGCCGTCGAACGCTGGATCCCAGGGAGGCTCAGCCCCCAGGGCCTCGTCTCGCTCGATCCACAGGCGCAGCGCCTCCTCAGCGGCCGCCCGGGCGGGACCACCCCCCACGAGGCGATCGTACTCGGCCCACTGGGTGATCGCCTCGAGCAGCTGGGGATCGGTGGGCCCGTCCCCCACCGCGGGCTTGGTGATCCGCAGGCCGTCGAGGCGCTCCTGAGCCGACTGGAGACGGCCGGAGGCCTCGTCGCGCTCCTTGCGAGCCTCGCTCCGACGCTTCATCACCTCCTTCTCCGCCAGCTGGGACTCGCCCTCGCCGAGCGTCAGCCCCCGCTCCGCCATCAGGCGCTCGACCTCGGCGGCGACGTTGGCCTCAGGCAGGATCCGGGTGAGCAGATCGCGGAACGGCCGGGCGTTGCCCTCCACCAGCTTCACCCACTCGAAGGGCACGATCACGACCTGGAGCGCGTCGATGTCCTGGCCCAGATCCCCCAGCGCAGCGGCGAACTTGGCCTCGCTTGGGTAGGTCTCGGTCTCTTCCCCCATGGAGATCGAGCGCTGCTGCGACCTCGAGCGGGTGATGCTGCGGCGGATCGTCCGCCCGGAGTCGAGCATGATCTCGACCACCGCCTTGGTGCTGCGATCGTTGATCGCCTCCGGGCGGAAGCGACCCCCGTGGGAGCGCCCCCACAGGCAGAAGGTGATCGCCTCCACCAGGCAGGACTTGCCTGCCTCGGAGGGCCCGGAGACCAGGGTTCGCCCCGAGGGGTTGAACTCAGCCTCGAACTCGAGGTGGGGTCCCAGACCGCTGACCGACATCCACTGAATCATCCACCAACCCAGGGCTCGACGTCCGCTCGCTGCCCAGGGGTGTCCCCGGGCACCCCGCGGATCTAATGGATCGTGCCGGGGGCATCGAGGGCGAAGCGGACACAATGTGTCCAGGTCCCCTCCGGCTGCGTGGGCAAATCCTCGCAGGGGGGCTGTGGACCCGATACCTGTCCGCCTCGTCCCGAACTCCCGCAGACCTGGACGATCCCAATGGAGAACACCCGACTCGTCGATCAGCTGATCCGACAGTCGTTCCCGCACCCGGTGGCGGCTGCCTGGCACCGGGTGTCCCTCGCGACCTCGAGCGCAGATCGCATCAAGCGACTGCTGGCCTGTCTCGAGGTCCTGGTGCGGATGCAGTGTGTGCTGCTGCTGCCCGACTACCTCCGGGGCGGGGCCGACGCCGCGGTGGACAAGACCATCGAGCGCCTGGATCGGCCCTCGATGGGGCACTGGGTACAGCTGCTGCGCTCGATGATCAAGGCGATCGATGGCCGAGAGATCGCGCCGTTTATGCCTGAATTCATAGCCTGGTACCTGCATAATGGTAGACTTAGCGAGGGGGCGAGGCGCCTCGACGAGCTGGTCCGGCTTCGCAACGAGGAGGCCCACGGCCGGGCGCTGTCCATCGCCGAGCAGGACGAGCGCTCGGCGGCCCTGCTGACGGGGCTCCGGGTGGTGCTGGGGGAGGTCTCTTTCCTCGCTCACTATCGCCCGTTCCGGATCCTCACCTCGGCCCTGTCGCGCCGGGGAGGGTTCGAGGGCAAGATCCAGCTGCTCACCGGCGTCGCGCCTCAGGAAGAGCCCGTGCGGGCCACCTGGCCCGCACGCCTGTTCCCCGAGGCGGTGTACCTCACCAACCCCACCGGCTCGGAGGTCCTAGAGCTGTCCCCTTTCCTCCAGGTGATCCACGATCCGGGCCCCCGGGAGGAGCGCACCTTCCTCCTGGCCTCGACCCAGAAGCTGAAGAAGCTCGTGCTGAAGAACGACAGCACGGGCAACACCGAGTCGCTGCTGATCTCCACCGAAGAAGGCGACGTACCCTTCGATGCGTGGTTCTCCGCCCGACCCCGCCCAGACCTGTGGCAGCTCAACGAGGGCGCCTCGGAGGTGTTCCAGGTCGAGGGCTGGGGGGTCGATCAGACCGAGGTGCTGGCCAACCGGTTCGAGGTGCAGAGCAACCTCGGCGAGGGGGGCATGGCCACCGTCTATCTGGTGTGGGACCAGTGGGAGGAGGAGCAGTTCGCCCTGAAGGTGCTCCACGGCCGGCTGTCCGAAGACAACCACTTCCGGGAGCGCTTCCGACGCGAGGCGCGCACCATGAAGCGGCTGCGGCACCCCAACATTCTGTCCGTCGAGGAGGTCGGCCAGCTCGAGGACGGCAGGCCCTACCTGAAGCTACCCCTGCTCACCGGGGGCACCCTGGCGGATCGGGTCAAGGCCGGCGCCTCGCCCCCCGATCGGGTCGAGCACTGGGCGGCCCAGATGCTCTCTGGCCTGGCCTACCTCCACGAGCAGGGGATCGTGCACCGCGACATCAAACCCAGCAACTACCTGCTCGACGAGCACGACAGCTGTCACCTCGCGGACTTCGGCATCGCGCTGCAGACCGATGACTCCCGCCTCACCCGGACCCTCGAGCAGATGGGCTCGATGGCGTACATGTCCCCCGAGCAGCGGCGGGGGGGCAAGGTGGGGGCCGCCTCAGATCTGTACAGCCTCGGGGTGGTGCTCCACGAGCTGGCCACAGGCCGCGAGGGCGACGCCGACCTCGGGCGTGGGGTCGCCGAGCCCATCCACTCCCTGATCCAGGCCCTGTGCACCGAGGATCCAGAGGATCGCCTGTCTGCGTCCGAGGCGATGAGGCGGCTGATCACCCCGGGGGGGGGGCCGACCGCACCCCCGCCCGCACCCCCTCCCCCCAGCAGCGCCGACACCTACCACCTGAGCCACCCCGACGGACGGCGGGAGGTCCTGTCCCTGCTCGAGCTGGTGCAGCGCATGGTGACCACGCCCGAGACGGTGTTCACCGTGTGGCAGCTGGGCTGGAGCAGCTGGCGGGACGCCCGGGAGGTCCCCGAGGTGGTCGCCTCCCTGCAGCTGCACACGCCCCCCGAGCCCCCGCCGCCCCCCACCAGCCTGCGCAGGCTCGAGCCGATCGAGCTGCAGACCGAGCAGGTGGAGCCGGGGGTGTTCGAGATGGCCCCGGGCCTGACCGTCACCCTGACCCGTGCGGTGGCTGTGGCCCCTCCGATCACCCGGGGGCTGTGGGCCGACGTCCTAGGAGGGCCGCTCGAGGGCGACGGGCAGGAGAGGATCGATCAGATCACCTGGATCGAGGCGGTGGCGTTCTGCATCGCGCTGTCTGAGCGTGGAGGGCTGCAGCCTCCCTACCAGCTCACCGAGGCCAAGCCCCGCAAGCGGTACAGCATCGACGACATGGGGCGGATGCTGCGCGAGGTGGTGCCCTTCAAGAAGGTCCCCTCGATCCTGAGTCGCTTCGGCACCGACGCCCTGTCGGTCATCCAGTTCGCTCCAGCGCGGCTGGCCGAGGTGGCGAGCATCTCGGAGGCCGAGGCCGAGGCGTATGGGGCCCGCTGGGATCGAGGGAAGTACTTCGTGCAGGGGGTGGTGTGGGATCGGCGGGCCTCCGGCTACCGGCTCCCGACCGAGGCTGAGTGGGTGCACGCGATCCAGCAGTCCGATGGATGGTGCCTCGACTGGGTGTGGTGTGCCGATCCCGGCCCGGCCTACCAGCCGGTGCCGACCCCCCTGCCCGAGGGAGCCCTCACCGATCCCTGCCTTGATGAGGGCCCGAGGCGGCTGGCGCGCTCGGGCGCCCTGCGCAAAGTCTTCCCGATCGATGCCCGCGAGGAGGGGCTGGGGCTGAGGGTCGTGCGTAACGGGTAGCTGCCAGACTGCCGGGGCACGCCGGGCTGCCGGGGCACGCCGGGCTGCCGGGGCACGCCGGGCTGCCGGCAACAGTGCGATCAAGAGCGCGGCGCGATCGAGAGCGCGGTGCGATCAGGGGCCGATGCTCCTGGACACGGGCGGGACGAGATCGATGCCCTGGAACTCAGTGCGATCCCCCGCCGGCGCCGC
>DRPG01000422.1 GCA_011376105.1 Deltaproteobacteria bacterium | reverse complement strand
CAGCCAGTGGCTGACGGATCTCTACCCCCTGTTGTCCCCGGAGCTACACCCCCAGCGTCGCGGCCCCCCACGGCCCTGAGCTCGCCTGGAGCCCCCGATGGCGAGCGACCTCAGGGGCCCGCGGAAGGCCCGCGGAGGCCCACAGAGGCCCACAGAGGCCCACATGCCAACCCACAGCTCTACACAGGCTCCGGGACGTCCTCTCCGCGGCTGGCTATGGGGGGGGCTGGGGCCGCCGGGATCGGACCTGGGGGAACGCTGAAGACACCAAGATCAGCACGTTCCCAGAGATCCTCACCCCCGGCCCACCACGTCCCCAACACCGTGCTCCCCCAAAGGTGCCGTGCAGCCCCGGATCACCCCCGTCCTGCCCCCCACCCCGGATCCCGCTGAGTCCTTCAGCGTGATGACCTTCAACGTGCTGCTGCCCAACGGCGACGACGGCTGGTGGATCGAGAAGATGTACCAGCACCGGGTCCAGGCCGAGCACCGGTCCTGGCCCCGGCGGCAGCGGCTGTTGGCTAAGCTGATCCTCGGCGTCCGTCCGGATCTACTCTGCCTCCAGGAGACCAGCCCGGGCTCCTTCGAGGACGACTTCCGCTTCCTCACTGAGGCCGGCTACGGGGCCCTGATCCACCGCAGGTCCCGGCTGAGCCCCGCGACCTTCTGGCGGCGGGATCGCTTCGAGATCGAGGCCAGCTTCCACCACGATCGCCTCCTGTTCACCACCCTGTCCCCCGCCGGCTCTCAGCGACGGCTGCACCTGCTCAACGTGCACCTGACCGCAGGCGCGAGCCCGGGCCGGCGCCTCCGCCAGATCCACGAGGGGCTCGAGCGGGTGCGCAAGCAGCTCTCGCCGGGAGAGCAGCCCGCGGTGTTGGTCTGCGGAGACTTCAACGGCCACGGCCCCACCGGAGTCCGCCAGCTGCTCTCCCGGGGGACGGTGCCCACCGACTTCGAGGAGCCCTGGTGGCCTGGGGTGCAGCTGTCGTCGCGGGTGCGCAGCCACGCCCTCGGTCCCTTCACTGACGCCTACGTCGCCGCCTACCACCCCGATCCGCCTCCACCGACCCTGATCGCCCCCCGCCTGCACACCTGGATGGAGGGTCCCGACGGTGGGCTCAGCCCGGTGCTGCTCGACGCCTTGACCGAGCTGTACCAGCGCTTTGGCCCGGAGCCTTGGGATCGAGCGACCACCGAGCGCTGGCTGACCACGATCAACGGCCGCCCGGATCGAGGCAGCGAGCGTGTCGAGATCGACAAGATCTTCGACGTGTCCGGCGAGGAGAGCCTATCCCTGGAGCAGCTGATCAGTATCTACGCCCGGGTTCTTAGGGCCGGCAGGCCCTGGGCGATCGACGAAGATCTCCACCGGTGTGGAGTGGAGCACCCTCCAGCGGATCAGCCCCCCTGCGAGGTGCGCCTCGACGCGATCTGGCACAGCGCAGCGCTGTCGGCCACCGCGGTGCGTCCACCGTGGAGCGACGAGGAGCGCCGCCGGGTCCGTGAAGACGGGATCAGCCCGCCCCACGAGCACCACCCCTCGGATCACCTGCCCCTGGCGGCGGTGATCCACTGGGGCTCGCAGGCGCCGGAGCAGGCGCTCCATGCCCCCTGAGCGAGCCCGGGGCGCGCTCCGGCCGACACGCGTCACAGCCGGCGCTGGGGCATATTTCGGAGGCTGAATGAGTACGATCTACCTGGCGCGCTCCGGCCGACACGCGTCACAGCCGGCGCTGGCGCCACAGCGCGGTGTGCACGACCTTCCACGCTAGGCGCTGCGCCGGCGCCTCGCACACAGCCCGATCCACAGCAGCCCCCAGCTCGCCACCGGGGCGCTCGAGCAGCCCAGCCCGAAGCCATAGCGGGGCTTAGGTGGCGGGGGGTGCCCATCGGAGGTCGCGGAGGTCGGATCGCCCCCGGGGTCTTCACCGTCGCAGTCCTGATCGACGCCGTCGCCGCCGATCTCCTCGGCCCCCGGGTGGATCTGCTCGTTCTCGTCGTCGCAGTCCCCCGCCCGCCGGCTCGGGCCGGCACAGGCGACGACAGCGTCGCCGGTGACCCCAAAGCCATCTCCGTCGCGGTCGACGTAGAACAGATCCGGCAGGGTGGCGTCGGTGTCATCGCAGTCGGCGTTGTTGGCCACCCATCCCTCGTCGGGGGAGCAGGCCCAGACCTGCTGCTCGGGATCACCCAGGCCGTCGCCGTCGCCGTCGACAAACCAGCGACGGACGGCGCACTCCGCCTCGCACAGGGAGGCCTGCTCCAGCCAGCACGGCACATCGCCCCAGCGACTGTTGGGCTGGATCACGACGCAGTTTTCGTTGCTGTCGTAGCT
>DRPG01000421.1 GCA_011376105.1 Deltaproteobacteria bacterium | reverse complement strand
CCCGCCTCCTCGTCGACCGGGATCCCAGGCCCCCAATCGTGGTGGACCCGGTGATGGTGGCGTCCACCGGCCACCGCCTGCTGGATCCACAGGCTGAGCGGGTCCTCGCTGAGGAGCTGCTGCCGCTGGCCACCCTCGTGACCCCCAACCTCGATGAGGCGGAGGCGCTGGCCGCAGCCCAGGGGGCCCCGGGCGCCGAGGCCTGGGCGGCGGGCTGTGCGGTGGCGGTGCTCCTCACCGGAGGCGATCGGATCGACGCGACGGCGGACACCAGCGAGCAGATCACCGATGTGCTCTTCCTCCCCACCACCCGAGGATCCAAGCCCGCACGACGTTGGACCCACCCCCACCAGGGCGCTCGTCCGTTCCATGGCACCGGCTGCACCCTGTCGAGCGCCATCGCCGCCCACCTCGCCCTGGGCCACCCCCTGCAGCAGGCCGTCGACGGAGGGATCCGCTACGTCCAGCGGCTGATCGGGGCCACGATGCGGCGAGGCTCGGTGGGCGGAGGCAACCCCCCGCTGCTGCACGGTGTGGCCGAGCTTAGGGGCCCTGGAGCTCCTTGAGCAGCTTCCGATCGATCCGAGCCCCCCGCAGATCCAGCCACACGGTCTGCACCCGGGGGATCACCCGGAAGGACTGGGTGTAGAACCGATAGCTGCCCCTGGGCAGCAGCCCGTCGAAGGCACAGCCCTCGTGGATCTGGGCCACCGCCCGCTCCACCGCCCGGCGCTGATCGGGATCGAGGGGCAGCGCCTCGGGCAGCAGCTGGATCCGCGAGCCTGGATCGCAGGCCAGCCGGACCCGCCCGTAGTCGTTGTCGATCGCGATGATCCACTCCTGCACCGCAGGATCGTGTCGGACCTGCTGGGCGGACGCCAGGCGCTGGCGGGTAGACAGCAGATCTCCTGCGGCCCGCGCGGCGTGGGCCCCCCTGAGCCAGTCCGCGAAGGAGGGATCGGCGCCGGTGGACAGCAGGGCCTGGAAGATGCGCTCAGCACCGACCCACGCCCGCTTGGCCGCCAGCAGCTCCAGCTCCTGGGTCAGCCGGTTGTACTCAGAGCGCTCGACTGGATCGGGCATCGCGGCGCTCAGGGGGGGGTCCGGCTCTCGACCCAACGCGATCAGCGTCAACATCCACAAGATCAAGGACACACCTGGGGGGGGACGGTGCGGGGGGGGCGTGGGGCCCCTCTACCCCATCATAGCCCCTCCGGAGGTGCCTTCCCTCCCCCGACGAACGAAAGCCGGAGCTCCTGGGCGACCCGTCGAGCCCGATCTCCGTAGACGATCAAGATGCTGCCGAGGATCAGCAGCCCGATGGGCAGGGTGATCTGTGCCTCGCCCCGCAGCAACCCCCCCCCCCCCAGCCACACCGCCGCGAGCAGCGGCGACCAGGGCGGAGCCCACCACAGCTCGAGCTGTACCCCCCGGGTGCTGTGCGTCAGCCGCACCACCCCGTGCAGCCCGCTCGGGGCTCGTCGCTCGTCGGGATCGGCCCAGAAGCGGACCAGCCCCGGACGCGAGACCTCCCACCGCACCGACGGGGTCCGCCCCGAGCCCTCCGGGGGCCGCGGGATCGGCACGAGGCTCGCGCCGAGGGGCAGCGCCACCTGGAAGTATAGATCGCTGCGCCAGCGCAGCAGCACCCGCCCCTCGAGCAGCAGCCCTCCGAGGAACGCCATCGCCGCAGACAGCGCCAGCCCCACCGAGCCGTCCACTAGAGAGGTGGCCCACATGAGTCCACGATCTCCCTGAGCGAGGTGGGTTCGAGGGCGCTGAGGCCGCGGGGGGAGGACGGGTGCCGAGGAGGAAGCGTGCCGCCGCATGTGACCGACGAGGCGTGGTGTCCTCGATCCCACCGGGCCGAGGAGCGATGTGGCCGCTGTCGGATCACCTCTCTACCCCCCCCGCATCGCCAGGAAGGTGGCGTAGTCGGGCGCCTGCAGCATGGCGTTGGTCCGACGGACCTCGTCCAGCTGTGCGTGGGGGGCGCTGCCGTAGTCGTGGCCCGGGTACAGGATCAGCTCGCCGGGCAGGGTCAGCAGGCGCTCGTGCAGGGTGCGCCACATCTGCTCGACGTCCCCCCCCGGTAGATCGGT
>DRPG01000420.1 GCA_011376105.1 Deltaproteobacteria bacterium | reverse complement strand
GATCGTCGCCCAACAGCAGCACATGGCTCAGCGTCATACCCGGGGCCAGATCGGCGCGCTCAGCCAGGATCCGAGCGAGGTGCCGCGGAGTGGCGGCGTTGCCGCCCAGGTAGACCTGTGCCCCCACCCCCAGCTGGGCGAGGGCGGCCTGTGCGGTCATGTGGCGGCTGCGCCAGGTGGTCTGCCACGGCATCGATCAGCTCCTGGAGAGGGTCGCGCCACAGCCCGGCGAACGGGTCCAGCGCTCTTGGGTAGCACACAGACGCCAGGGGGCCGGGCGGAGACCCCGGGCGCTGAGCACCGCGCCGGGGCTAACGCGCAGACTGCGCCGAGCACGGCCCACGCCCACGACCACGACCACGACCACGACCACGACCACGACCACGCCCACGCCTACGCCCACGCCCACGACCACGACCACGACCACAGGCCCCCACGGCCCCACCGGGCTAGCTTGGATCCGCCCACGTAGGCGATCCCCGGCGCTGCGTCGCGATGGCATGCTGACTGCATTAAGCCGAGCCCGCTGGAGGTCAAATGTTCAAGCGCATCATGGTCCCGGTCGACCAGAGCCAGCTCGTCTCGCGCGAGCTCCGCGCCGCCCTCTCGATGGCCCGGGCTCCGGACGCCGAGCTCTATGTGCTCCGCATCAAGACGAGCCCCGCAGATCTCGACGAGGCTGAGATCGATCTCAACATCATCGAGGACGAGACCCGGCACCTGCTCGCCGAGGTCCTGAGCAAGGTGGGCTCGGAGCTGCCGATGGAGCGCATCCACCCCGAGATCCGAAGTGGCCCGGTCGTGGGCACGATCATCGAGGCCGCCGAGGAGCTCCAGATCGATCTGATCGTCGTGGGGAGCCACGGGCGCCACCGGTTCCTCGAGATGCTCACCGGCAACACCGCCGAGAAGCTGGTGAACAAGACCTCAGCCTCAGTCCTGGTGGTCAAGCCCGAGGGCTTCCCCTTCCTCTCCGAGTGATCTCGGCCGCCGGGCCCTCGCCCTCGTCCCTCGTCCCTCGTCCCTCGTCCTCGTCCTCGTCCTCGTCCCCGTCCTCGTCCCCGTCCTCGTCCTCCGCCCCACGACACCGACCTCGCAGCGCCGTGGGTGGCAGCGCGGGCGGAGCTGGGGTCCGCCCGCTGGGAGGGCCCCCCTGCAGGCGAGCTCACCTGAGCGCCCGGCGCTCAGGACCGGCCCAGCCACGCCCCGGGTCGCTCTGGGACGGGGCTCCGTCCTGGGTCTCCTCGCCCATCGGGGGGGTGGGATCACACACACCGTCGTGGTTGTGGAGCCCCGCCACGATGGCACGGGGCTTGCTTGTGTCCAGCCGTGATGGACGCGCTCGGCGAGATGAAGGACTGGCTCGGCTACGGCCCTGAGGACACCGAGCGGCTTCGGGCGTTCTGGGACTTCGCTCAGCCTGAGATCGACGGCATCGTCGAGCACTTCTACCGGGAGGTGCAGCGCCACGAGGGCTCGGCCCAGGTGTTGACCAGCCCTCATCAGATCCAGCGCCTCAAGTCCACGCTCCAGGTCTGGCTGTCCGAGGTGATCCAGGGCCCCCATGACGAGGCCTACGCCCACCGACGTCAGGCGATCGGGCGCCGCCACGTCGAGGTGGGCCTGCCGGAGCTGTACACCTTCACCGCGATGTACCTCGTCGAGGACGATCTGCTGGCCCTCGCCCGCTCGAGCTTGTCCCCCGAGGACGCGATCGCCACCTGCCGGAGCCTGCGCAAGGTGCTCACGATGGATCTGGCGCTGATGACGGGCACCTACGTCCTCAGCCGCGAGCGCAAGCAGCTGGACGTGCTGCAGGGCCTGCTGGTGGAGCACCTGCGGGTCTGTGTGATCCTGGTGGACAGCGACGACATCGTGCTGTCCGCGACCCGGGCCGCCACGAGGCTGCTCGGGGATCGTCTCACCTTTGGAGGGCGCTGGCAGGACGCGATGCCGATCGGTCTGATCGATGCCTGCGATCTGGAGATCCAGCTCAAGCGCTCGCTGAAGCGGCGGCAGCGCCTCACCCTCCCCCGGGTCGACGTCACCTCGAGCTCGACCACCCGCTGCTTCCGGATCGAGATGACACCGCTGTCCCACCCCACCGCCACCTTCCTGCTCCACCTCGAGGATCTCACCGACGCGGTGGCGCTGGAGGCGAGGATGCAGCGGGCGGAGGCCCTGGCCCAGCTCGGGACGCTGTCCACGGCGGTGGCCCACGAGCTGCGCAACCCCCTGGCGGGGATCAGCGGCGTGCTGCAGGTCATCACCAGTGGGATGGACGAGGACGAGCCCCACCGCACCATCCTCACCAAGGTGGAGGCTGAGGTCCGCAGGCTCGACGCGCTGGTCTCCGATCTGTTGTCCTTCGCCCGACCGAAGAAGGCCACCCTGGTGCCGATCTCGATGCGCCCCCTGGCGCTCGAGATCACCTCGATGCTCCAGCCCGACTGGCCCCGGATCCAGTTCGAGGTCCGTGGCGAGGGCAAGGCGCTGGCCGACGAGGATCAGGTCCGACAGATCCTGCACAACCTCCTGCGCAACGCAGTGGACGCGGTCGAGGGCAGCGGTTGTGTGCAGATCGATCTCGAGGACGCGCGGATATTCGTCTCCGACGATGGCCCGGGCGTCCCCCCCGAGGTCCGGAGATCGATCTTCGAGCCCTTCGTGACCACCAAGTCCCGGGGCACCGGGCTGGGGCTGGCGATCTCAGCCCAGGCCGCCGACGCGATGGACGGTGCCCTGGCGCTGGCCGATCAGGGCCCGCTGGACGGTGCCTGTTTCGTGTTGATGCTCAGGCCCGTGTGATCGGCGCTCGAGATCAGCGCTTGATGTTGTGCTTCTCGAGGCGATATCGGAGCGCATACCGGGAGATCCCGAGCAAGCGTGCGCTGGCCGACTGGTTCCAGCCCGTGCGCTCCAGGGCCTGCAGCATCAGCCCCCGCTCCACCGCCTCGAGATCGACCCCGTCCTCGGGCAGGGTGAAGGGACAGTCGCCGTCGGTGGAGCGGCTGGAGCGGGCGAACTGGATCTCGGGGGGCAGGTGCTCGACCGCGACGATGGGCTCGGGTGCGAGCAGCACCAGGCGCTCGAGGACGTTGCGCAGCTCCCGGACGTTGCCCGGCCAGTTGTAGCTCTGCAGACGCTCCATCGCAGGCCCGTCGATCCCGTCGAGGGATCGTCCGAGGCGGTTGCCGAACTGGGCGAGGAAGTGATCCACCAGCAGCGGGATGTCTTCGACCCGCTCCCGCAGCGGCGGCACATGGATCCGGATGATGTTGAGCCGGAAGTACAGATCCTCGCGGAACCGCCCCGCGTCGACCTCGGCCTTGAGATCGCGGTTGGTGGCGGCGAGGATCCCGACGTTGAGCGAGTAGCGCCGCACCCCCCCCACCCGCTTGAAGGTGCGGTTCTCCAGCGCGCGCAGCAGCTTGCTCTGGGTCGGGAGCGGCAGCTCACCGATCTCGTCGAGGAAGACGAGCCCGTTGTCGGCGACCTCGAACAGGCCCTGCTTGAGGGACTTGGCGTCGGTGAACGCGCCGCGCTCATGGCCGAACAGCTCGCTCTCGATGAGCTGCTCAGGCAGCGAGGCACAGTCCACCGCCACGAACGGCTTACCCGCGCGGGGGCCATGGGCATGGATCGCACGGGCGAGCACGTCCTTTCCGGTGCCGGACTCACCGGTGATCAACACCGTCGGTGCATCCACCGACTCGAGCCGCCCCAGGATCTGGTACAGCGGCTCCAGCACCGGCGCCCGGCCGACGAACGCACCATAGCCCTCATTGAGCTGGCGACGGAGGTAGTGCACCTCGTGGCGGAGCTGATCGGTCTTCAGGGCGCGTTGGATCGCCAGCGTCACCTCGCGCACATCGAACGGCTTCTGTAGATAGTCCGACGCCCCCAGCTGGGTGGCCTCGATCGCGGACTCGACCGCGCCGTGGGCCGTCAGCACGATCACGGGGATGGTGGAGCCCCCCTCCCGGAGCTCCCGCAGCGCGGACAGCCCGTCGAGCACCGGCATCTTCAGATCGGTCAGCAGCAGGCTCGCGCCGTGCTCCGCCACCGCATCCAGGGCCTCTCGGCCGTTGGTCGCCGGGATCGGGTGGTACCCTTCCTTCTCCAGGTGCGCACACAGCGACCAGCGGATCAGCTCTTCGTCGTCGCACACCACGATGGTGGAGGTCATCGGGCCCCTCGGCGGCCGCTTGGTCCGCTCCTGCATAGCGTGCTCACCCTCCCACGGCCAAGCGCGCCGGCCGGATGGCCGGAGGACCCAGGCGAGCGACCCAGCGCAGGGAGCGAGCGGGCCAGCGATCAGTCCGGCTTGGGGAGCGCGCTTAGGGATCGGGTCAGCACGGCCTGTCGCTGTGACCAGGTGGTGGCCGCCGGCCCACCGTGGGGGGTCAGCGCGTCGGCGACCTTGCTCCACCGCTCCTCGTCACGGAGCGCGATCGCAAAGAACGCCTGCTCGAAGTCCTTCGCCCGATCCGGGGCGGCGGGGGACACCTCGAGGACCTCGTGGCACGAGCCACAGCTCCCCGCCAGGGTCGAGAGCTGGGGCGCAGCGTCAGCGACGCTGGAGACGCTGGAGAGCGAGGCACCGACCGAGCGTACAGCCCTCAGCATCGGCCCGGCCTCCTCGGGGAGGCCGGGCACGTCGTCCTCCCGGGCCAGGCGCTCGCCTGCCTCCCTGAGGGCCCCCAGATCCCCTCGGGCGTAGGCATCCAGGGCATCGAAGGCATCGATCTCGTGATCCCGCATCTCGATGATGCGCTGATCCAGGCGCTGCTCTGAGGTCAGCATACAGGCAACGGGGCCCCACCAGACTGCGACGATCATCTCGACCTCCTCCGGGGACCGAGGTGCAAGCTCTGGGCCGGCGCTGCTCCGTGGCGCGTGTGCTAGGTTTCGCGGGGTGGGGAGAGCACGCCGAACACCTCGGGAGGCGCTGTGTCCCGGTCTCCTGGATGAGCAAGGGACATCCTGGCACAGGGCTTGCTTTACCCCCAAACAAGGAGGGACCCATGCGAGTGCTGCTCGCTGTCGATCTACACCACGAGGGGCGCGAGGCGGTCGTTCAGGAGGGCGTGCGTTGGGCGACCGCGCTAGGCGCGACCCTCGATCTGGCGTTTGCTGATGAGTACGACTACAGCGCCTACCTCATCCGAGACGCCAAGATCCGCCAGCTCGTGGTCGCGGAGTGGGAGGAGATCAAGCAGGGCCACCACGACGAGCTAGCCCGGCTGGCCTCCCTCGTCCCGGAGTCCATCCGTGGTGAGGGTCGGTACCTCAGCGGACGCGCCCGCGAGGCCCTGACCGAGGTGTCCAGCGAGTACGGCGCCCTGCTGATCGCGACCCACGGCCGCAAGGGGCTCGGTCACTTCTTCCTCGGCTCGGTGGCCGAGGCCGTGATCCGCAACGTCATGGTGCCGGTGATCGTGCTGCGGCTGCCCGCCACCGACTAGCGTCGCTCGGCCGGCCCCCACCAGCGGGGGTCCGGCGGCTCTGCCAGCCTGCCCCCCGGGGTGCAGCCCGCCCTCCGGGGTGCAGCCTGCCCCACAGGAGCCCGCAGGGGCGAGGCTCTCCCCTGGTAGAGCACCGACCGGGCGGGCCTGCCCTACAGGCGCCCGGGGGGCGCCGGGGGCGGCGCTCGGGCACCCGGGCACCCGGGCACCCGGGCACCCGGGCACCCGGGCACCCGGGGGGTAGGCGCCGGGGCAGGGCAGCCGATCGAGCGAGCGAAGGTGGGGCTGCTGGCTCAGCGCTCTAGCTCGCCCAGCCCGGCTCGAAGCGGCAGCTGATCAGGGCCGGCGGGCCCGACGCCGGCACGGTCGAGATCTCGACGAAGTCGATCCCTGACTCGGACAGCCGCACCTCCAGCGCCCGGACCCAGGACTCGCCTGCGTCGCTCGGCAGGGACACCGTGATCTCCTTGAGCAGGCCCTCTTCCACCTTGACCCGCTCGATCACCGCGACGGCCAGATCTTCGATGTGCTCTTGCACGTGAACCTCCGGGGCGATCTCGTGTGCAAGGCCCGAGCCTACCTTGATCCCGGGCCACGGCGGAGCTAGACAGGCCATCGTGGTGCTTCGCCCAGCCCGGTGGGCGGGATCGCCCAGCTCGATCGGTGGGGGGCCCGGCCCGGGCCTCCCTGCGATCCCGCGCGGGCTGGGTTGCGGTGATAGTGAGCCCCTCCAGCCAGGGACCACAGGAGGGTGAAGATGATCGAAGTTCCCGCAGGAAGCCTGTACCTCGGTACAGACACAGACAGTGGCGAGCCCCTCCACTACAAGGCGGAGAACTTCACGACCCATGGGGTGATCGTCGGGATGACCGGCTCGGGCAAGACCGGGCTCGGCATCGTGTTGCTCGAGGAGGCCCTGCTCCAGGGGATCCCCACCCTGATCATCGATCCCAAGGGAGACATGGGGAACCTGCTGTTGACCTTCCCTGAGCTCTCAGCGGCAGACTTCGAGCCCTGGATCAGCGAGGGGCAGGCCAAGCGCAACGGGCAGACGCCCGCTGAGGCAGCGGCACAGACCGCTGAGGTCTGGTCCTCGGGCCTCGAGGCCTCGGGGATCTCCAGGGAGCGCATCGCCGAGCTGCGCGATGGGGTCGGGATGACCTTGTACACCCCGGGCTCGACGTCGGGGGTGCCGCTGAACGTGCTCGGCAGCCTGCGTGCGCCCGCCTCAGGGCTCGACACCGAGGCCCTGCACGACGAGATCTCGGGCTTCACCTCGGGGCTGCTGCGGCTGGTGGGGATCAAGAGCGATCCCTTGAGCGGCCGCGAGCACATCTTGATCGCCAACCTCATCAACCACGCCTGGTCCGCCGGGCGCGATCTCGATCTAGCGATCCTGATCGGCCAGATCCAGGATCCGCCCCTGCGCAAGCTCGGGGTGATCGAGCTCGACACGTTCTTCCCACCCAACGATCGCATGAAGCTCGCGCTGAAGCTCAACGGCCTGGCCGCATCCCCCACCTTCGCGAGCTGGGCCACCGGGGCTCCGCTGGACGTCGAGCGCCTGCTGTATGGCGACGATCACACCCCCCAGGCGTCGATCATCTCCATCGCCCACCTCGACGACGAGGAGCGCCAGTACGTGGTCACCACCGTGCTGTCGAAGGTGGTGACCTGGATGCGCGCTCAGCCGGGCACCAGCGATCTGCGCGCCCTGATCTACATGGACGAGGCGTTCGGCTTCGTCCCACCGACGGCCGCGCCCCCGTCGAAGAAGCCGATCCTGACGCTGCTCAAGCAGGCCAGGGCCTTTGGGGTGGGCCTGGTCTTGTCGACCCAGAACCCGGTCGATGTCGACTACAAGGCGCTCTCGAACGCGGGCACCTGGATGATCGGCAGGCTGCAGACCGAGCGCGACAAGGCGAGGCTGCTCGAGGGCATGTCCAGCTCAGAGGGCGACGTCGACGTCCAGGCCCTCGGTGAGACGATCTCGGGGCTCGAGAGGCGACAGTTCGTGCTCCACTCGACCAAGGAACCCCACCCCCGCCTGTTCGGCACCCGGTGGGCGATGTCCTACCTGCGTGGCCCCCTCACTCGCAAGCAGATCGCGTCGCTGACCGAGCACGTCGAGATCCCCGAGGAGCCCCCGGCGACCACGACCACGGCTGCGGCCACGGCCACGGCCACGGCCACGGCTGCGGCTGCGGCCACGACCACGGCCGGGGATGGATCTCCGGCGCTAGCCAGCAACGAGCAGCTCGAGCGCCCCCCGATCGCCGACACGGTGGCGGTGCGCTACCTCGATCCAGCGGCGCCCTGGGCCGCCGAGGTCGACGCGATCCATGGCGGCAGGCGGCTGGTGGCAGCCGTCGCGGTGCGGCTGGCGCTGATGTTCAACGACACCAAGGCGAAGCTGCGACACGAGGTTGAGTGGGAGGCGATCTTCACCCCGTTGCACGGCCCGGTGGATCCCGACGCGGCGATCATCGTCGACTATGACGCCCGCGATCTACGGATCAACGGCCCGACCGGGGCGATCTACGTGGTGCCCGAGGCCAAGATCCAGAACAAGACCTACTTCCGGGCGGCCCAGACCGCGCTGCGGGATCACCTGTACCGCAACGAGACCCTGCAGCTGCTGCACAACCCTGAGCTCAAGCTGTTCTCCTACCCCGAGGAGGATCGGGACGCGTTCGAGGCGCGCTGCAGGAGCGCCGCGGACGACGCAGCGGACGCCGACGCCGACAAGCTGCGCAGGGCCATCGACGCCAAGGGGGATCGGCTGCGCGCCCAGATCGCCAAGGCCGAGGACAAGGTCCGCGAGATCTCGTTTGACGCTGAGGCCCGCCGGCGCGACGCTCAGGTGACCATGGCCACCGACGCCCTGAGCCTGCTGACCGGTCTGCTGGGCGGTCGCAGCGGCACCCGGGGCATGAGCTCGACCCTGTCGAAGCGTAGGATGTCGGGCAAGGCTGAGGAGCGGCTCCGCACCGCGGAGAACCGCTACGCCGAGCTGAACGACGATCTTGAGGAGCTGACCCAGCAGCTCGCCGAGGATCTGGCGCAGATCCAGGAGCGCTGGGAGGAGAAGGCCACGAAGATCGAAGAGATCGAGATCGGCCTGAAGAAGTCTAACATCAGCGTCGACGAGGTCGTCCTGTTGTGGATCCCGACCGAGTAGCGCTCACTCCTTGCGCGGGCTTAGGGTGCGCACCACCCGCTGGAACGTCGGGATCCTGGGCTGCACTGCGTAGTGCTCGGGCTCCTCGTCGCTGAACTGCCCCTCGGTGTGCTCCTGGGCGTGCCGGCGGTTGCTGTGCACCGTGCTCTGATCGGCCCCGGACAGCACCGTCACGCCGTTGCGCGAGAGGTTCTGGCGCAGGCTCGTCAGGTAGCTCTCTCCGCTCCGGCTCACCTCCTCCCGCCCGCCGGGTAACTCCCGGGGATATCCCGAGCGGGACAGCCCCGGATCGCTGGGCAGCGTCATCGCGTCGTCCGGGCTCAGATCGTCTTCGATCTTGCCGGACTCGACCAAGTTGAGCAGCGCGATCGCGCTGGCTGCGACCCCCTGGCCGTCGCCCTTCGCTGCGCCGACCGTCATCGCGGTGAGGAGGTTGTCCCTCACCCTGTTCCACAGGATCTTGTTCCCCTGTCGGTTCATGGTTCCCCCCCGCTGAGTATACCCCTGTGAGGTGCGAGCAATTGTCTCAGGGTCAACTCAGGATGGAGCTTGATCCACCAGGAAGCGGCAGCAGCCCAGCTCCAGGCGCACCGCCCCCTCCACCGCGACGCTGCTCGACAGGGCGTAGTACACGTACCGACCGCGGCGCTCCCGGGTCACCAGGCCCAGCTCAGCGAGGGCCGCGAGGTGGCGTGAGGCCTTGTATTGGGGGATCTGCAGCGCCTCGACCAGCCCCCCCACCGAGGACGGGCCCCGCTGGAGCGCGGTGAGGATGCGCAGCCGGGTGGGATCGGCCAGGCCCCTGAGGACCTGTGCGCACTCGGTGGGGGTCAGGGGAGCGTCGGGCATCTCCGCTGGTGTATCCCTGCCCGGACGCTCGAGGCGCCAAGGCGTACAGATCCGGGAGGAAGACGGAGCGCCCGACGAGCTCCAGCCCCGGGTCCCCGGTGGACCACAGCAGATCCCACACGACGCGCCCGCCCGGCGTGGCCTCGCGCAGGCGGGGGTTGCTGCCGTAGTTGTGCAGCGTGTTGCCGTTGCCCAGCCGGTGGGCCTCGCCATAGCTCGGGGCCTCGATCCCGTCGTTGATCCCGAAGCTATAGATCTCGACCAGGGCCGAGCGCGCCTCATCGAGGCGATACTCCCGGACCACCCCCTCCTCGCTGTTGGCGCTCACGTTGCAGGAGAGCAACAGGGTGCCCGCCCCGGTGAACGTCACCCCGTGCTGCCGCACGAAGCGCGAGACGGAGGGCTCGAAGGTCCACGCCCCTGGCTCGTCGGGTCCGCCCCAGCGGTGGCGCTCGTCCCAGGTGCTCAGATCGAGCTCCAGCACCGTGTCGTTGGTGAAGGAGGAGTACAGGAGGCTGTCGCGCTGTACGTCGTAGAACAGGGAGTTGGACACGTACCCCTGCGGCGCCTGCCACAGGGTCTGCTGGGTCCCATCAGGGGCGAGGTGCTCCAGTGTCTCCACCCCGTCGACGTAGGCGCCCCAGATCAGGGAGCCGTCGGGCAGCTCCACGAACGCGTGGTGTAGCCCCGGGGTGTCCTGGATCTGCACCACGGTCCCGTCGATCCTCGCCCGGGTGACCTGCGCCGGCGTGCCGGGGAAGAAGGACGAGGTGTCCCACAGCAGCGCGTCCCCCTGCGCCGACACCCGGACGTAGAAGGTGTTGACGCCCGGCGGGTTGGCCTGGGCCCAGACCAGCCGCCCCCGGCGATCGACCACGACGCGCCACTGAGCGCTCGGGCCGCTGACGGAGGTGTACAGGTAGGTGCTGTCTGGATCCTGCAGCGGCTCATCGTCGATCAGCACCGTGGCGGACGGTGCGCCGGCGGGGACCGGCCCGACCTCCAGGGCCGCGTCCCCGGAGGCGATGGGCCCCTGGCCTGCATCGT
>DRPG01000419.1 GCA_011376105.1 Deltaproteobacteria bacterium | reverse complement strand
TCCTTGTCGAAGTCCACGCCGTAGCTGCGGTAGCTGCTCGGCATGAACTGCCCCATGCCCATCGCGCCGGCGTACGAGCCGAGGGGCTCGCCGATGGGCCACCCCTCGTCGGTGGCCAGGCGGAGGAAGTGCCCCAGCTCCGAGCGGAAGAACCGGCCCCGTCGCCGGTGGTGGAAGCCGAGGGTGTACAGCGCGGTGGCCACCGAGTCGTTGCCCATGCCCTCGCCATAGGTGGTCTCGACCCCAAGGATGGCGAGGATCACGGACGCGGGCACGTGGGTCTGGGCCTCGGCCCGGGCGAAGAGCTCAGCGTGGAGTTGCCGGAAGGCGCGCCCTTTCTCGATCCGGGCCTCGGTCAGGAACAGGCCCCGGTACAGGTGCCAGGGCTTGCGCTCCCACGGGGTGGCCATCCGCTCCAGCACGCTGTCGTCCCGGACCAGCCCCGAGAGGTGGGCGGCGACCTCGTCCACCGGCAGCTCCGCGGTGGCGGCCACCTCCGCGACGTGGGCTGGCTCGAGGGCCAGAGCGACGAGCGGAGCAAACAGGACGAACATCGAACCTCCCACAGATCCATCTTGCACAAGACACGCCCGCCGCAGCGCCCGTCGACCCAGGCCTGTCGGAGGGAGCGGTCCCATCTCGTCAAACCGTCGACGGACGGGATCCATCCCATCGGCGCTGCGCGCTGCAGCTTGGGCCCGATGTCGATCTCGTCCTGGGAGCGCAGCTGGAGCGTGCTTGTGTGTGCCGTGCCTGTCTTGTCGCGCTAGCGCGGGGGGGGCGTGGTGCGCAGGTTCGGGGGGAGGCGCCGGGCGATGGTGCTGTAGACCATCTGCGATACCATCTTTGCGATCCCGCGTCGGCCCACCAGCGAGCCTCCGTGGTGTACGCTCGCGGCCACGTCCGGCAGCTCCACGGAGCGGACGACGGCCTCGACGACAGCCTCCATCCGATCGGGACCCCGGGACGATCCCCCCAGCTGGCGCTCTGCCTCGCCGATCAGGTACTCGATCCACTCTGAGATGGCGTCGGGGGCGTCCCACCCCAGCGGTGTCTGGGGCCAGCGGTCCTCGGGGATCTTGAGCACGAGAGCACCTCCCTGGTGGGGCTGCTTGTACCCCGTTGTCCCCTGAGGTGCCCACGAGGTGCGGGGGTGGGTGGTACAGTCCGACTCCGGGCTCGGAGCTTGTGGCCCTGGAGGGTCTGTGCAGGAGCTCTTCGAGGCCTTCGTCGCCCAGCTTGTGCGCGTGGGTGCGACCCACCACCTCGCCGATCATAGGCGCCACCAGAGCGCGACTGAGGCGGAGCTGGCGGAGGCGGAGGCGTTGGCCGGGGCGCTGCCCGACGATCTGCGGAGCTGGTGGCTGAGCGCCGATCGAGGCCTGCCCCTGATCGGGGCCTACACCACGCTGTCGATCCAGCACGCCCTCGACACCGCGCGCTCCAGCAATCAGATGGTCGAGGACGGCACCTTCGATCCCCACCTGGCCAAGATCCGATCCTGGAAGGACGGTCGCTTCGACGACGGCAGGATGCGTGAGGTGTACTGGAGCCCGGGATGGCTGCCGGTGGCGATGGATGGCTGTGGCAACCAGCTGTGTGTCGATCTGTCTCCGGGGCCCAGCGGGAGGCGGGGGCAGATCCTGGCGATGGAGCTCCAGGACGGCCAGGGACCATACCTGTCGCCCTGGCCCAGCCTCCGCGAGCTGATCCGTGGGCACGTGCTGCTGCTCACACAGGATCGGATCACCCTAGACGAGGAGCACGCCGTGGACTACGGCTGGCTGTCCCACGCCGAGATCGAGGCGCTGCTGCAGGGGTGAGGCACCCCCACAGCCGGGCTGTACCCCCGCAGCCGGGCTGTGGATCGAGGGTGTCGGGCCCGGAGCCTACTTGTGGCGGAAGACGATCCGCCCCTTGGACAGATCGTAGGGGGAGACCGCGACCGTGACACGATCTCCGAGGACCACCCGGATCCGGTAGCGGCGGAGCTTACCCGCCAGGTGTGCGTGCACCGAGGTCGACGCCTCAGTCTCCACCAGGAAGTGACCTCCGGGGAACACTTCCTGGACAATCCCCTCGATCTCGATCAAGTCATCCGATGCCAATCGCTCTCCTCCACCCCCTCCCTCACACGGCAGCGGCACCGGCGCACGTGGCACGGGCTCCACAGATCGTGGATGGAGGGCTCGGATGTGCTACCAGAGCTGGTTCCCAGCGTCTCGGGGGGGTTCCGGGGGCGGCTCCTCCACCTCTGGGGGCTCGCGGGGCGCGCTCATCGCGTCCGACATCTCCCGGAGGCTGAGCATGAGCACACTAAAGGCGACAAACCAAAAGAGGATCCCGGTGGAGTACATCGCCAGGCGCCAGAAGCTCTGGCTCGCCTCAGCCCGGTGTTGTTGCTCCAACAGCTCTTCCCAGGTCGGGGGGCTGCCTGGCCCTGCAGCGCTGGAGACGCTGCGGGCCGCATCACCAGAGGCGCCGGAGGCTCCGCCGGAGGCTCCAGCGGTGGCGCCGGAGGCTCTAGCGGTGGCGCCGGAGGCTCCGCCGGAGGCTCTAGCGGTGGCGCCGGAGGCTCCGCCGGAGGCTCCAGCGGTGGCGCCGGATGTGCTGCCGGTACCTCCTCCTCTGGCTCCCCTGCTGGACGTGCCCCTGCTGGAGCTGCCCGGGCCCCCCCAGGTGCTGCCCCCCCAGGTGCTGCCCCCCCAGGTGCT
>DRPG01000418.1 GCA_011376105.1 Deltaproteobacteria bacterium | reverse complement strand
CTCGCCGCCTACGATCTGATCGATGAGCTGATCTATGGCCTGGCCAGCGAGCCCGTGTTCCAGAACCCCACGCCGGTGGTGCTCGCGAGCGTCACCGTCCCGCTGGGGCTGGGGACCGGCCTGCAGGCCCTGCTCGAGAACCACATCGCGTCGGTGATCGGGCACAACCCCACGAGCAACATCCGGCTGGTGCACTGCCCGACCTGCACCGCGGTGGTCGTGCACTCGGGCCCCGAGGGAACGATCGTGTCCCGGGGACTCGACAACCCTGACGTGCTCGCCCGGCTCGGCGGGGTCACCGGTCAGCACGCGCTGTTCATCGATGTGGAGGCTGAGGGCACGTGGCTGGTGCTGCGCGCCCGACTGACCCAGCTGACCCCCGAGCTACCGATCGTCTGGAGCCACACCCTCGCGACGTCGGCGAGCACCCCGGCGCTGCTGCGCCAGCCCGAGGCGCTGAAGTCGGCCCCCGAGGCCCGCGCCGAGTACCTCGACGCCCTTCATGATCGAGGCCCGATCAGCATCCCGCTGCGCCTCGCGGTCCGGGCCTATGCCAGACCCGACGGCCGGGCGGGGATCGCGCCGCCACCCTTCCTCTGGCTGCAGAGCGGCGTCGAGCTGGGCGCCACCGACGCGAGGGCGTGGACGGCGAGCCTGCTGCTGGGCTACAGCTTCATCCCCCAGGCCTACCAGGGCATGATGGGGCAGGCCCGGATCAGCCGCCTGCTGACCGGCCGGACCCGCTCCCTGACCCGCCCCGATCTGTATGCGTTCCTAGGGGGGGCGGTCATCAGCGTCTGGGGCCCGGGCACCGCGTCGTTCCAGCCCGCTCCCCTGACCTCGGACGCGATCCTCTCAGGCCTGAACGAGGAGGGCCCCCGGACCTCGTTCGGGGTCGCCCACCTTGGCCTGGATCTCCGGCTCGGGGGCCGGATCGGGACCTCGGCCTTCCTCGAGATGATCCCCGATCTCAACAACTCTGAGAACCTCGGAGACTACATCCGGATCGGCTCCATCCGGCTACAGAGCTTCGGCACGGAGGTGACGTTTTGGTTCTAGCCTCCGTCGCCGCCCTGGCGCTCTCGGTGCAGCCCGCCCGGGCCTCGAGCGCCAACACCCGCGACGCCCTCGATCGCCTCGGGGAGATCTTGGAGCTGCGGCTCGAGGACGGCCAGCTGTCCTCCCGAGAGGTCGCGCCCGCGATCCTGGTCAGCGTCCAGCCCCGCTACGAGGACTCCCAGGGCTGGTTCGCAGCCCAGGCCATCGAGGTCCTGGAGCACGCGTTCGGAGAGGGGAGTCTGCGGCTGTGCGAGGCCTGCATGGCCCCCCGTGCCTTCGTCGTCGACGGAGGCCTCACCTACCAGGCCGGCCCCGTCGGCATCGACGAGGTCGTTCGCCTCGACGATCAGCACCGGGGTGAGGCCCAAGCCGCCCGCTCCGCCATCTGGCTCGACGAGCACCGCGGCGGGGTCTCCATCCGGATCGTCGATCTGCACACGGCCCGGGTGTTGTTCGCTCAGAACGTCGATCCCTTCCTGGTCGAGCACACCAACACCCACCGGATCTACACCCTGAGCGAGGAGCTGGAGCGCCGGGCCCGGGGCGACAGCCTCACCCAGGCGTTCGTCGATCTCGCCCTGTACCCCGGCCAGCACGTCTCGCTGGACTGGACCGATCAGTGGGGGCCCACCAACGCCAACCTCTCGGGGATCACCCTGTCGATGGTGGATCCCGTCGCGGGGCTGGGGTTTGTCCACTACCACCGGGTGGAGCTGCTCGACACCCTGATCGGCGCCAAGTTGATCGTGAGCGTGCCCACGACCCTGTCCCGGCTCGTCGGCGCCGAGATCGGCCTGTTCGATCCGCCGCTCACAGGCGTCGCCCTCACCCGGGTCCCCTTTGGGCGCTCTAACTATGGCGCGATCCTGAGCGTCTCGACCAACGGTCAGCTCGGGATCGGCCTGTCCCTGATGAACATCAGCCTGCTGCCGGTGCTTCCGTGATGATCCGCTCCCTCGCCCTGCTGCTGTGTGCCAGCTGCGCAGCCCGCAACTATACGCACTACCTGATCGAGCCCGCGCCGGCGACCCACCCGGCGCTGGAGGAGGAGGAGGGCACTCAGCTGCGTCCGTTCGCCTTTGGCTCCACCACCTCGATGAAGGTCCGGTGGAACGACGGCAATGTGATCACCGAGGTCCAGATCCCCATGCTCGCGAGCGGTCAGCGGATCATCATCGAGCACACCGAGTCCGTGACGGGGGTGGAGACCATCCCCGCCACCCGCCTCGTGCCACCGCCTCCGTCGCTCGCCGACAAGACCCTCGACGAGGCCTACCGCGAGCGGGGCCTGCAGGTGAACCCCGAGGCACCGGAGATCAGCATCTCCCGGGCCCGCACCCTGATGCAGGAGGCGCTGGCCGGGGGCAACTACCAGCTGGCCCTCGAGTGGTGCGAGCTGGTGCTCATGCGCTACCCCGCCCACCCCGAGACGCTGCGCGCCAAGGGCTCGATCCTCCTGCTCCTGGGGGAGCGGGACAAGGCGATCGAGGTCTATGAAGAGGTAGAAGAGATCGAGTCGGACCCCACGGTGCGGCGAAAGCTCGAAGAGCTCCAGGATCGATGAAACCGCGAGAGGGAGTGTCTTGTGCAGATCGTTGGGTTGGCGCTGCTGGCGTTCGTGGTCTGGTTCGGCTTCGGCGAACGGACCGACACCACGATCTCTGCCTTCGACATGCACGCCTGCATCATGGTCCTCGGGGGGTCCCTCTCAGCGGTCTTCATCTCCTCCAGCTCGAGGACCACCCTGCGGACCTTCCTCTACCTCCGGGAGATCATCCCAGGGCTGGGGGTCCTCGGCCGAGACACCGCCGCGCTGGAGTCCGAGCGGATCCACCTCACTCAGCTGTGGCTAGAGGGCAAGCGCACCCAGGCGGTCGAGCTCGCTGAGCAGAGCGCGTTTCCGCCCATCGAGCGGATGCTCAAGCTGGTCCTGGATCGGGCCCCGGAGGAGGCCACCCGCGCCGCCTTCACCGAGCTAAGGCACGCCGAGCTGTCGCGCTGGCAGCCCGCGATCGCCAACTGGGAGCTGCTGTCGAAGCTCGCGCCCTCCTTCGGGATGGTCGGCACGATCACGGGCATGATCCAGCTGTTCCAGAGCATGGGGGAGGATGACATGAACCTGGGCGCCTCGCTGTCCCTCGCCCTGCTCGCCACCCTGTACGGCGTGGCCTTCGGCGCAGGTGTCGCCGGGCCCATCGGCCACTTCCTGCGGGGCCTGCTCGATGAGCGCCTCGGGGCCCTGCAGCGCTGCGAGCAGAGCGTGAGCGAGCTGATCGCCCGGGCGTCCCGCGGCGCCCAGGCGACGGGGTAGCCATGCAGCGACGATCCCACAGCAACGATGAAGGCTGGCTGCTCTCCTACGCCGATCTGATCACCAACCTGCTGATCTTCTTCGCCATGCTGCTGGCCGCCGCCGAGGTCAACCGCACCAAGATGCAGCAGATCACCGAGGGGCTCACCGGTGTCGAGCAGCCCGCCAGCCTCTCGTCGATCCAGGAGGAGATCGAGGAGAAGATCGTGGCCGAGGGCCTGCAGGAGATGATCCGGACCGATCTGACCGACGACGGGCTGAAGCTGTCGCTGAACTCAGGCCTGATGTTCGACTCAGGGAGCGCCGAGATCCGCTCCGACAACGAGCAGATCCTCGATCACATGCTCCAGACCCTCGTCCCCTACGCGGATCGGTATGGGTTCGCCGTCGAGGGCCACACCGACGCCACCCCGATCGGGCTCGGCTCGAGCTACCCCTCCAACTGGGAGCTGTCGACGGGCCGCGCCAACGCCGTGCGCTCGCGCCTCGAGCTGGTCGGTGTCGAGCGGGGGCGGATCCGCGTCGAGGGCTACGCAGACACCATCGCCCTGCCTGAGGCCGAGCTCGAGGGGCTCACCGAGACCGAGCGCCTCGCCCGACATCGCCGCGTCATCGTGAGGATCTACTGATGGACGGTACGCCAGAGACCCCGCCCCTGCCACCCCAGCGTGTCCGTCCACAGCCCCCCCTGGGCCGTGCTGTCCCCCTGCTGCTGCTGGCGATCGGAGCGAGCGCCGGCGCCGGCGCGTGGGCCCAGGTCCCCAGCCGGCAGATCCCTCCGTCGGTGCTCGCCGAGCTGCGCATGCTCGAGGATCGCTTCGAGCTGGCGCTGGCCGCAGACTGTGATCCAGAGCGCTGCTTCTCGAAGGGCTGCACCTACGTGGATCATGCGGTGGCGGACCAGCCCCGGGCGACGTCCCTGCCGGGGCTGGGCACCGATCCGGGCCCCGGCAGCGTCACGCCCCAGGAGTACCTCACCCGGGCGCGGTGCTCGTTCGCCCACGAAGACACGGTGAGCGGACGCGACGTGCAGTCACTGGCGCGGCGCCTGCAGTCGAAGCTGTCCAAGGCGTGGACGGTGGTCACCATCGGCCACCAAGAGCTCGAGCCGATCCCCGCCCACCTGCAGCAGCCCCCTCCACCGCCGGAGCCCGAGCCCGGGCCCGAGCCCGAGCCCGTCGTCCCGACCCCGGAGACCTGGTCCACCGCGGTGGCGGTGCGGGAGCTGTGGACGATCCTGCTGCCCCACTTCGCCTGGATGATCGCCGTCGTCCTGCTGACGATGGCCGGCACCATCCTGGTCTGGGCCTGGCGCCGGATCGGGCGGGAGTCGCTGGAGGAGCGCGCGCTGCTCGCGAGCCTGGCCCGGGACGAGGACGGGGTGATCGAGCCCGACGACGAGATCGACGGGCTCGCCGAGGACATCCTGGCCCCGGTCGAGGACGAGCAGGCGTTCGTCGTCCGCCAGCGGGCGGCCTGGGAGCGCAGGCTCCAGCGCGCCACGGAGCAGCCCGATCCCGAGCTGCAGGCGCTGATCCGCGAGCTGCTCCGCTCCGGCGATCTGCCGCTGCTGGCCAAGGCGGTCCTGCTGTTCCCCGAGAGCTTCGTCGCTGCGTTCCCCACCGGCGGCGACGTCGCGACGATCAAGCTCGAGCTGGCCGATCACCTCAAGTCCGTCGACGTCGACACGCTGCCCTCGGACGCCGACGTCTTCCGGGCGCTGGAGCGCCACGCCCGCTCAGCGGCCCTGCTCTCCCAGAGCGACGCCCGGATCGTCCGTAGCCTCCGCGACGAGTTCGGCGCGACCGGCCTCGTCGAGCTGATCGGGGCCCTGCAGCCCCGCACCGGGGCGCTGCTGTTCGCCCTGGCCCCCGCCGTCGAGCAGCACGAGATGGTCCGCCTGCTGTCGACCCGCCGGATGGTGGACATGGCCGAGCAGCTGCTGCGCTCCAACCGAATGGATCCAGGTGAGACCGCCTACCTCTTCCGGGTGCTGGAGGCCGCGCGACGCAGCGAGCCCCTGCCCAGCGCACCCCCGGCCACCGAGGTCTCGGATCGGGGGGCCGAGTTCGACGCCACCGCCGCCCTGTCGGTGCTGCTGGCCCACATGGGGGCGCCCCAGCGCTCAGCGCTGTTCGGAGGGGCGCTGGAGCGGTTCCACGGCAACCTCCCGGCCTGGCACCGGGGCATCTTCCTCTCCGACATGCTCTTCGAGATCTCCGACGAAGCCCGAACCGATCTGCTGCTCGAGCTCGAGGTGGAGGTGCTGGCCGCGTGGCTGTCCGTGCTCGATCCAGCCGCACGGGATCGCCTGATGGTGGGCCTGCCCGACGCGCTGCGGGCGTCCATATCCTCCTCGTCGGTGTTCCCCTCCCGGATCCGCCAGCTCGCCCTGGCCGAGCGCGGGCGGCGGGCTCTGGCGAGGGGGTTCCAGCGGCAGCTGGCCCGGGCGGATCTCTCCTTCGAGCGCGTGGTCCGACCCCACGCGATGGGGGGGACGTGAGGCCCTCGATCGGCTCGATGGCGCTGCTGGCGCTGTCGGCCCCCTCGTGCCGGAAGGTGCCGATCTTCGACGTCGACGCAGGCTTTGTCCTCGCCGACGCCTCGTGGTTCGCCGAGGAGGAGACGCTGTTCCTCTTCGCCGAGGTCCACGCCGAGCAGGGGATCAGCGATCTCAGCGTGCTCGAGGTCACCTACCTCACCGACGACGAGGAGCTCCCGTGGACCCCCCTGTCCGAGCTGCCGATGGTCCACACCCACGTCCCCGCCGACTGTGGGCCCAACACCCTGTGTGGCAGCGCCAGCCTGCACGTCCCCAGCGAGCCCCGGGAGGTCGCCCTGCGGATGCGGTACCACCGCGACGGGGCGCTGTCGTTGGGTGCTGAGACGGTGTTCAACACCGTGGCCGCCGGCCCCGCCCACACCAACCGCAGCCTGATCGTCTATGGCGTCTTCGACGAGCTCAACCAGCGGATCCAATGGCGCGGACGGCACCAGCTCCCCACCCTGCGCAACCAGCGCGCCGGAGCCCTGGGGCTCCGCCGGGACATCACCATCACCGAGCAGCGCTCGGGGACCCGCGAGCTCGCGTCCCCCCTCAACCCGTACGGCTACGGCGTCGACTGCCCCGAGACGTTCGCCGCCACCGGGCTGCCTGAGCTGTGGACCAACGAGCGCGCTCGCTTCAACGCAGAGGCTCTGCCGCTGAGCGCAGCGGACGATCCGGTGGTCTGCGCCACCGCCACGGTCACCGACGCCACCGGCACGTTCTCCACCGGCGCCATCGCCCGGAAGAACCCCGAGGTCCGGGCTGCCTTCCCCTCCCTGCGCAGCCCCGCCCACGACGCGACCCCGCTGCAGTTCTTCCTCGGGCCCTGTGATCGCACGATCTCCGCCGAGCACGAGGCGATGCAGCGACAGCGCCTGCTGATCGGGCCGGACGTGCCGACCACCTGCACCGAGGGCTGGAGGCAGCCAGGCTTCGTCGAGCAGCTCGTCGTCACCTTCCGGGACGCGGTGGAGGACGAGCGTCGCACAGGCAACGACATGGTCCTGGTCATCGCGCTGAACCAGGACGAGATCGGGCTGTCGGAGGCCGTGGAGGAGGCGCTGCTGCAGGTGGCGCCCGGTGAGCGCCTCCGGGGCTCGCCGCGGCTCGCCGGTGCGTTCGTCCTCGACAGCACGGCCCATGGGCTCTCGCTCGAGGAGCTGTCGCCGGTGACCCTGTGGTGTCCCTCCACTGTCCCCTTCGATCAGATCCCCGATCTCTCAGCCCGAACCTGCGCGATCGAGCCCGACATCCCGGACTTCGAGCTGGGTCCGTTCAGCTTCGGGTCGCTGCCCATCCTGCCGAGCCGGGAACAGTACCTCGACTTCATCGACACCTACTCCCCCAATCAGGCGGGCTCGGTCCAGTCCCTGGCCTTCCGCACCCCGGAGTTCGCGACCACCGCAACGCACGTGGACGTGGGCGGCTTCGGTGCAGCCACCTTCCTGAACAACGAGCGGATCAGCGCCGATCCCGACGACGCGTTCTCGTATTGCGTCGCAGAGGATCCCCAGCTCGTGGTCTTCCGCTCGGGCCTCTTGGACAACCCGCTGCTCGGGCAGCTGATCGCCCAGGGCTGCGCCCAGCTCGGCCTGCCCGAGGAGATCTGCGCCTCCGCGATCCTGGGCATCAGCCCGCTCCAGTGGCTGCCCGACTGGCACAACGTCTTCGGCGAGGACACCTACGAGCTAGGGATCTTCTGGGAGTTCCCGTTCCTGCTGCGCATGGACTACGAGCTCGTCCAGGCCGGCTCCGTCAGCGCGTTCGGCCTCAGCGTGCCCTTTGGCATCGCCAGCCCGGGGGAGTCCTACTACGGCACCGAGCTGTGGACCCTCGACGAGATCCCCCTCGGAGAGGTCCTCCTGCAGTGCACGCGGTTCTGCGATCACCCGACCTTCGACTCAGCCGGTGTCTACCACGTGACCGATCCCTTCCGAACCAGCTACGCCCACAACTGCTACCTGCCGGCCTACCCCCAGCTGGGCGACACGGGCTCACCCCGTGATCCATAGCCTCCCGATCGTCGCGATCGCCCTGCTGGCCGGGGGCGCCCGTGCCGCCGATGGGCCCCCGCAGGTGCTGCTCCCCGGTGACGAGGCAGACGACAAGGCAGACGACGCTGAGCCCAGCGACGACCCCGGGGCTGCGACCGGAGCCACGCCGGACGAGGAGCAGACAGGCGGGGAGCAGACAGGCGGGGAGCAGACAAACGGGGAGCAGACAAACGGGGAGCAGACAAACGGGGAGCAGACAGGCAGGGAGCAGACAAACGGGGAGCAGACAAACGGGGAGCAGACAGGCGGGGAGCAGACAGGCGGGGAGCAGACAGGCGGGGAGCGACCGGCCCGGGCAGAGCCGGACGGAGCGG
>DRPG01000417.1 GCA_011376105.1 Deltaproteobacteria bacterium | reverse complement strand
GAGATCTCCTCCATCGAGGCTGAGATCTCCTCCAGGGACGCGGCCGAGCGGGACGCGTTGTTCGCCAGGGACTGGCTCGCCTCCTGCACCTGCGCGCTGCCCTGATCCAGCTGATGCGACGAGCCCTGCACCTGCCGCAGCAGCGCGTTGAGCGCGGCCACCATCCGGCCCAGCGCGCCCATCAGCACGTCTTCCTCCGAGCGTCGCTCGACCTTGATGGTCAGATCCCCGTCCGCGATCTGGCTGGCGATCTGTGCGACCCGGCTCGTGGACTGACTGAGGGTCCTGACGGAGTCTGCGAGCAGCTTGAAGTCGCCCTCGTGATCGGCGGAGGGCAGGGGTGGACTTCGCCCCTCGGCCATCGCACGGAGGCTGTCCAGGCACTCTGTGATGGGTGCGGCGATGGCCTCGAGGCCCTCGTTGAGCTGTGCGATGGCGGCCTGGTGGGTCCGTCCCTGGCTCTCTACGTCGCCCCTCACCGACAGCTCACCACGCTTGAGCGCGTCCACCACCCGCGCCATCTCTGCGCTGTACCGCTCAGCGGACTCCTGGCTCTCCCGGAGCTGCAGCGTCTGCTGGGTGATGTCGCTGGCGTACTTCACCACCTTGTAGACCTGGCCGCTGATATCCCGGATCGGGGTGTAGGAGGCCTGGAGGAAGATGGGGGTGCTCCTCGCCCCCACGCGCTCGAACTGCCCGGACTGTGGCTGGCCCTCGCGCAGCCGCCTCCAGAAGTCACGGTAGCTGTGGCTGTTCGCCTCTTCCGGAGGCACGAGCATCCGGTGGGGCTGCCCCACCACCTGTGCCTCGGTGTACCCCATCAGCTCCAGGAACCTCTCGTTTGCACGCAGGATCGTCCCCTGTAGATCGAGCTCGACCGTCGCCTGCGTCCGGTGGAGCGCCTCGATCTGGTCCCGGTGGTCCCGGGCCTGGGCGCGCCGGGCGCTGATGTCCTCGGCGATCATCCACAGCAGGGGCTCGGGATCGGAGGGCTCCCGCACCCGCACGAAGGTGGCTCGGATCCACGACAAGGACGCACGATCGGATCCAACCGCGAGCTCCCGCACGACGGGGGTGGCCTTGCCGAGGGCCCACATCAACGCGTCCTGCTCGGCGGCGCTGAGGTGGAGGATCGTGTGTAGGGGTCTGTCGGTGAGGCCCTCCACGCTCCACCCCGAGAGCTGGGCCAGCGCCTCGCTCACCTGGACGAAGACGCCGTCGGCCCTCAGCTTGGATGTCCCGAGGAGGATCGCCTGTGGGGGCGTTGGATCCCTGTCGGATGTGGTTGGCATCGAGCCTCCGATCTGAGGGGCCCATCGGTGCACGCCTCTGAGTGCTTGAGGTGTGTGGGGTGAAGGACATCGAGAACGTCGGGATCTTCGGCGATGGTCAGGCCGAATCCGGACACCGGCGAGCCCATCGAGGACGGGGAGTGTGGGGAGGGCTCGACCGTGCTGCCCGACGACGAGGGGGCCCGGAGCTTTGAGCCCGCCCCTCCGCGTCCGCCCCTTGGCTGAGGGCCCGGAGGCCCCCGGGCTGGCTAGAGGCCCCGGGCTGGCCGGAGCCCGCCGGGCTAGCCGGAGGCCCCCCGGGCTGGCCGGAGGCCCCCCGGGCTAGCCGGAGGCCCCCCGGGCTGGCCGGAGACCCCCCGGGCTAGCCGGAGGCCCCCCGGGCTGGCCGGAGGCCCCCAGGGTCGAGGCTCGAGGGGCCTGCCGGGGCACGCCGGGGTCTCGCAGGGCCCGCTGGGCGTGGGCCTTGCTGGTGACCGCCTCGCTGAGCACCCCGGGTGCCCGGAGCCCGCCGGGCCTCAGTGGCTGGTCGGGGGAGCGTATGGGGCGCCGGATCGGACGGCGCCGGATCGGACGGCGCCGGATCGGACGGCGCCGGATCGGACGGCGCCGGATCGGACGGCGCTGGATCGGCCAGGGGCGCGCCCGGGAGTGAGCCCTGGGGGGGGAGGGTGCTACAGCACGCCCGGCGCGATCTCTCGGATCAGATCCGCCAGCGTGCTCAGGG
>DRPG01000416.1 GCA_011376105.1 Deltaproteobacteria bacterium | reverse complement strand
CGCGATCACCTCCCCCCCCTCGACGACGATCACCCCCGCCTCGATCGGAGCGGTCGCCACGGGGTACAGGGTCGCCCCCACGAACGCGTGCGGGACGGGCTGGGCCTGGGCAACAGAGAGGATCCACCACATGGTCCGGCAGGGTACAGCACAGGGCCGGCCCGGGGTAGGGTCCGGACGGAGGGGGCATGGCGCTGGACATCGAGAGGTTGCGGGCAGACACCCCGGGGTGCGCCAACCTGGTGCACTTCAACAACGCAGGGGGGGGCCTGGTCCCCAGGCCTGTCCATGCGGCGATCGTGGCCCACCTCGAGCGCGAGATGATGGACGGCGTGTACGCCGCTGCGAAGGCCGCCGAGGAAGACATCCACGACACCTACGTCCAGTGTGCAGCCCTGGTGGGGGCCGAGCCCTCGGAGATCGCCCTGACCGACAGCGCGACCCGGGCTTGGGCCCTGGCGTTTGCCTCGGTGGGCCTGGGCCCGGGCGATCGGGTGCTGGCCAGCCGCTCGGAGTATGCGAGCAACTACCTCTCCTTCCTCCACCTCCAGCGCACCCTGGGGTTCGGGATCGAGCCGATCCCAGCCGACGAGGCTGGCCAGATCGATCTAGAGGCGCTGGAGGAGGCTCTGGCCGATCGCCACGTCCGGCTGGTCGCGCTGACCCATGTGCCCACCAACAGCGGCATGATCCAGCCGGCCGCGGCGGTGGGGGAGCTCACCCGGGCGAGGGGCGTGCCGCTGCTGCTCGATGCGTGTCAGTCCGTCGGGCAGGTGGATCTGCGCTCGGTCCAGTGGGATCTGCTGTCAGCCACGGGGCGAAAGTATCTCCGGGGCCCGAGGGGCACCGGCTTCCTCGCGGTGCGCAGCGCCTGGCTCGATCACCTCACCCCCCCGATGATCGATCTGAGCGGAGCGCACTGGATCGGGCCCGATCACTACGAGCTGGTGCCCGGCGCCAAACGCTTCGAGCTGTGGGAGCGCAGCGTCGCCTCCGTCCTGGGCCTCCGCACGGCGGTGCGCTACGCCCTGGAGCTCGGGATCGAGCCACTGGAGGCCCGCATCGCTGGCCTCGCGGGGATCCTCCGGGCCCGCCTCGAGGAGATCCCCGGGGTCACCATCCAGGATCGGGGTGCCCGGCGCTGTGGTCTGGTCACCTTCACCGTCGACGGGGTCCCCGCCGAGATGTTGCGGGATCGGCTCGCGACTGAGCGGATCAACGTGTCCGTGAGCTCGGCTGAGGCCACCCTGCTCGACATGGTGGATCGAGGGCTTGATCAGGTTGTCCGCGCCTCGGTCCACGCCTACAACACCGAGGCGGAGGTCGATCGGCTGGTCTCTCTCATTACCTGGGGTTGACAACCACCTGACGAGCTGTAACCCTCTGTCCTCCGGGGGGGCAGATGCGGTCCGTTGTGTTGTCGGCTGTGATCATCTTGTCTGGGTGTCAGGACTACGACATCCGCGCAAACAGCCCCGCCCCCGGCGCAGGCCCGGACATCGAGGTGACCCCCACCGCCCTGTCCTTCGGGCCCGCCCGCACCGGCGAGGAGGTGATCCAGTCCTTCCTCGTCCGCAACGTCGGCACCGAGGCCCTGGATGTCTCGAACGTCGAGATCAGCGTCGGTGACATCGCGTTCGCCGTCGCGTCGGACACCACCTTCGAGCTGCTCCCCGACGAGGAGCGCTCGGTGGATGTCGCGTTCGTCCCGGTGGGCAACCTCACCTATGGCGAGGTCCTCGTCACGTCCGACGATCCCGACGAGGGAGAGGTCTCAGTCTCGCTCGAGGGCCTTGGAGAGGTCCCCGCGCTGACGATCACCCCCGAGAGCTACACCTTCCCCTCGATCTGTCCCGAGCAGGTGGTGCTGACGCTCGAGAACAGCGGCCTGGCCGATCTGCAGATCACCGATCTGCGCTATGACACGGCCAACCCCGATCTCTCCCTGGCCCACCAGCTCACCCTGCCCCTGGTCTTGTCTCCGGCCGAGAGCGTGGAGGTGACGGTGCGCTACGAGCCCAGCGGCTCGGCCTCCGCCGGCCTCGGCCAGCTCCAGGTCGACAGCAACGATCCCCGGGGCACCCGCACCGCGGATCAACAGAGCGAGGCCTCAGGCGATCTGGTCTCCGAGATCTTCGAGGTGCTCGACAACCCGCCCGCAGACATCCTGTTCGCGATCGACAAGTCGGGCTCGATGAGCGAGGAGGCGTGGAACCTCGGCCGGGCCTTCGACGACTTCATCACCGACATCGG
>DRPG01000415.1 GCA_011376105.1 Deltaproteobacteria bacterium | reverse complement strand
GAGATCTCCTCCATCGAGGCTGAGATCTCCTCCAGGGACGCGGCCGAGCGGGACGCGTTGTTCGCCAGGGACTGGCTCGCCTCCTGCACCTGCGCGCTGCCCTGATCCAGCTGATGCGACGAGCCCTGCACCTGCCGCAGCAGCGTGTTGAGATCCACCATCATCCGACCCAGCGCGCCCATCAGCACGTCCTCCTCAGACCGCTTCTGGACCTTCATCGTCAGATCCCCGTCCGCGATCTGGCTGGCGATGGTGGTGATCCGATCGGTCGAGGCGATCAGATCGTTGACCCGATCGCACAGCTCGGCGAACGTGCCCTCGTACCGAGCGGTGATCGGCTCGGCCGACTGGCCACGCGCCACCCGTCGGATCGCCCCCATGGTGGAGAGGATCGGGGCGCCCATGACCTCGATGACCTCGTTGAGGCTCTGGAGCATGGGCCGGTACTCGGAGCTCATCGCCTCCACATCGCCCCGGACGGTCAGATCCCCAGCGCGCAGCGCGCTCATCACGCGCGAGACCTCGTCGCCATACCGCACCCGTGGGCTGATGTCGCTCCACTGCAGCGCAAAGCCGGTGGCGCGGCCCGAGGCATCGGTGGTGCGGCTGACGTTCAGCTCAAAATGGAGATCACCAACCGAGATCTCCGCCCGGTGGGGGAAGATCGCGGGGTTGCGCATCATCCTGCGCTGGTGGCTCGGGTTGCGGTGGAACCGATCGATGCAGGTCCCGATGAGCGAGTCTGGATCGAACCCCGGGTAGGCCTTGGTGAACACCTCGCGGTGCTCGCGCATCATGTTCATTGTTGCTCTATTGGCAAAAATGATCATGAAGTCCTCGTCGATCAGGATGACGGGGGTCACCGAGGACTCCAGCGCCGAGCGGTATGCGCCCTCGTCGGATCCCGGCGCGGTCTCCATCTTGCTCTTCATGCCTTCTCCGTTTCCCATCAGCGGCTCGCGAGGAGCTTCCTGAAGTCCAGGATGATCTGTGTGCTGTCTTCCATCTTGGCGATCCCCGTGATGTACCCGGCGTCGCTGTGCTCTCCGACGGCGGGTGCGTCGAGCACGGCCTCGGGGGGCACGTCCACCACCTCCCGCACCGTGTCCACCACCAGCCCGACGGGGGACTCCTCGTGGACCACGATGATGCAGGTCCGGCTGTCGTAGGGGCGCTCCTCCATGCAGAGGCAGGCCCGGACATCCACCACCGGGATCACCTTCCCCCGCAGGTTGATGATGCCGCGCACGTGGCGGGGCGCGTTGGGGATCGACGTCACCGTCTGCATCTCGATGATCTCGGTGACGTGGGAGATGTGCAGGGCATAGGAGCCCTCTCCGATCACGAACGTGAGGTGCTTGTCGTCGTTCGTCTCGTGTGCGTCTTCTTCGACGCTCTCAGGTGAGGTGCTCATGGCCGAGCCTCCATCAGGCCCACCCCGGACGGTGATGGGCCCGCGTTGCTGCGCTCGTCACCCCCGGCATGAACGGACGACAGCAGGAACTTGACGTCCAGGATCAGGCTGATCTCACCGTTCCCAAGGATAGAGCAGCCGGTCAGCCCCTGGATGTTGGCGAGCATGCCCGGGATGGGCTTGACCACGACCTGGCGCTGACCGATCAGCTCATCCGCCAAGATCCCAGCCATCTTCCCATCGTCCTCGATCACGACCAGGATCGGGCGACGGCTCTCGAGCTGGGCGAGGTGATAGGGGACCAGCTCACGCATGGGCAGCAACGGCACCATCTGGCCACGGAGATCCACCAGCTCGGTGCCCGACGGGAGCGGCACGCGCTCGTACTCCATCACCGACACCGACTCGCGGATCGCCAGCAGCGGGACGGTGAACACCTGCTGCCCCAGGCGCATCATCATCCCCTCGATGATCGCGAGCGTCAGGGGCAGCCGGAGGGTGAACGCGGTCCCCTGGCCCGACCCGCTGGCAACATCCACCCGCCCCCGGACCGACTCCACGTTCCTGCGGACGACGTCCATCCCGACGCCACGCCCCGAGATGTTCGTGACCACCTTCGCGGTGGAGAACCCCGGCTGGAAGATCAGATCGCAGATCTGGGAGGTATCGAGGATCGCGCCCTCAGGAACCAGCCCCTGCTGGATGGCCTTGTCGCGGATCCGCTCGGTGTCGAGCCCGTTGCCGTCGTCCGCGATCGTCACCCGGACCTCGCCGCTCTCGTGCCAGGCGGACAAGGTGATCGTCCCGGTCGGATCCTTGCCCTGGGCCCTGCGGACCTCCGGCTCCTCGATCCCGTGATCGACGGCGTTGCGGATCAGATGCATCAGCGGATCGGAGATCGACTCCACCACCGTCTTGTCGACCTCGGTCTCCTCCCCCTGCAGCTCGACCCGGACCTCCTTGCCCTGCCTGCGGGACACGTCCCGCACGACGCGGACCATCTTGCGGAACAGGGTCCGGATCGGGACCATGCGCATGGACATGGCGAGGTACTGCAGGTTGCGGGTGACCCGATCGAGCTGCTGAGTCGCCTGCTGGGAGGGCTCGCTGGTGGTCTCGTCCTGCTCGTGCGCGAGCACGTTCTCAGCGATGATCAGCTCCCCCACGAGGTTCATCAGCTGATCCAGCTTCCGTAGATCCACCCGGATCGACTGGTTGCTCTTGTCCTCTCTGTCCTTGCCCGGGGGCTTGTTGGATCGAGGCTTGGCCTTGGCCTTCGTCGGCTTGGGCTCCGGGGGGGCCCGCTCGGGCTGCACCTCAGGCCTGGCCCCGGGGTGTGGAGCAGGGGGAGGGGCCCCCACCTCCTCCGCGAGATCGTTGGATGGTCCCTCCGCGCTGGCTCCGGCGGCTCCGGCGGTGGCGGCGGTGGCGGCGGCCTCGGAGGCTCCGGGCGCGGCGGCGGCTCCGGGCGCGGCGGCGGCTCCGGGCGTGGCGGCGGCTCCGGGCGCGGCGGCGGCCTCGGAGGCTCCGGGCGTGTCGGCGGCTCCGGGCGCGGCGGCGGCTCCGGGCGTGTCGGCGGCTCCAGGCGTGTCGGAGGCTCCGGGCGCGGCGGCGGCTCCGGGCGCGGCGGCGGCTCCGGGCGCGGCGGCGGAGGCTGCGTCCGGGGGGTTCGGGGACGCACCAGGCTCCAGAGGCTCCAGAGGCTCCAGAGGCTGGGCTCCGGAGGGCTCCGCCACGTCCGGGACCGCGAGCTTCTGCAGCCGCTCGGACAGCTCGGCGACCTGCTCCTCGGAGATCCCCTGCTCCCTCGTGGCCTCCAGGTTGTCGACCGCGCTGGTGATCAGGTCCAGGGCCTCACACAGCACGGTGACGTGATCCGCCATCAGCTCCAGCGTGCCGGATCGCAGCAGATCCAGCAGGTTCTCTGCCTGGTGGGCCGCCTTGACCATGCGATCGAAGGAGAAGAACCCGGCCACACCCTTGATCGTGTGGAATCCCCGGAAGGCCGCGTTCAGCTGATCGTTGGAGACACGCCCCTCCTGGAGGCGGACCCGCTCGAGGTTCATCAGCGTGACCTCGACATCCATCACGATCTCGCGGGCCTCGACGATGAACTCGCTGATCAGCTCGTCATCTTCATCCATGGATCATGCCTCCACACAAGATCTCGGGCGCAGCGTCCACTGCACACCGATCAACGAGAGATCGTCGAGTCGGTAGCACCGATCGCTGGAGGTCCCGTCGCCGTCCCAGGCCTCGACGACCGGGGGCAGGATCCCGACCTGTTCGCCCGCCTGGGACTCCAGACCGTGGAGGACCCGTCCCCCCACGATGTTCACGATCTCACCCGCTAGATCGTGGGGGGTGACCTCCAGGGCGAGCTCTTCGCTGAGCGTCGCGCACCATGCCTCGCTCAAGATCAGCGCCAGGGAGCCCTCCCAGGCCCCGGTGAGCGTGACCTCGGCCCGCAGCCTGGGCTCGTCGGAGGGCAGCGTGTCGTCGCATGGCTCGGCGAGCCGGAACAGCATCTGGGTCAGGGTGTCGCCCAGGGCCGCGTCCAGCAGACCGGACAGCACCTCGTCGAGCCCGTCATCGTGGTCCTGGAGGTAGGGCTGCAGCTCGAGGAACAGGCGCTCCGGCTGGAACGGCTTCCCCAGCACCTTGTCCACCCCGAGCCGGGTGAGCCTCAGCTTCCGGGTGGCGGTGGCGGTGCTGGTGATCACCACGACGTGCTGTGGCCGCGTCGGCCAGGTCATGAGCTCGATCAGGAGCTCCTCCCCCCCCATCACCGGCATGTTCAGGTCGGTGATGAGCACGTCCACGTCGTTGGCCTGGAGGTGATCCAGGGCGAGCCTGCCGTTCTCGGCCTCAAGGATCTCCGCGTCTGCCCCTGTGGACACCGCCCGCCTGACGATGCGTCGCATCATCGCGCTGTCGTCTACGATCAGAACCGTCTTCATGGGTGTCTCGCCTGAAAGACCCGAGCCGCTAGGCCAGGGCTGGTGACGATGATCTGTCCGTCCAGCACGTGCATCCGCACCGATCTCGGGATGTTCCCGCCGACGTCTTCTCCGGCCACGATGATGCGGTTGGCGTAGAGGCTGCGTCGTGCCGCGATGATGTTTCGCTGACCCACAGCGAACACGGACGTGCCCGCGAGGCTGCTACCCCCGATCAGGTACGCCCGCGTGATCCGGAGGTTCGCCCCCTTGGCCTTCATCCCCTCGATGAGCAGCTTGATCCCGGAGTCGGCGTACAGCGCTGGCCGATCGTTGCCCCGCCCCACGGACGAGGGGAGCATCAGGTGGAGCAAGCCACCAAGGTGCCTGCGAGAGTCCCACAGGCACACGGCGATGCAAGACCCCAGGGCGTGGGTGACCAGCTCGCCGTTGCTCGCGACGGCATACTCTCCGATCCCCACCCCGACAGAGCGGGAGCCCAGACCAGCGAACGGTGTGTGTGTCACGCTAAGAACTTCCTCAGACCACAGAACACCATCAGCATCGATGTGTCCTCGGGTCGACTTGAGTTCAAAGCGCCACGGATCCGCCAGAGTCCCGCCGTGCGGGGGTCGCCTCTGGTCACCCGTGGGTCTCAGCCGGGTCTCAGCCGGGTCTCGGCCGGGTCTCGGCCGGAGCCCCCGGTAGGATGGAGCTGGAGGTGAGCATGGCGAGACGCCCTCGATCACGCCCCAGGCCGGTCCAGATCGGTGAGATCAGGGCCCGTGCGGTGCGACAGCGGGGCGAGCAGGGCCCCCGTGACGAGCGCTGGTACTGGCGGGCGGAGGTGAAGCGTCGCCCGGTGTGGCGGGGCTGGGCGACCCGGGACGAGCTCCCCCGGCTCTTGGCCGAGGTGCTGCTCTCCGATCGACGGCCCGAGCCCCAGGTCGCCGACGTACAGACGGTGGCCGCGCTGGTGGCGATCTGGGTGGACACCGTGGTGCAGCCCACCGCGCGCTCGGGCGCCACCCTCAAGGCGATCCGGGGCAGCCAGCGCAGGATCGATGCGGCCCTGGGCTCGACCCGGCTAGACCGGCTGAGCCGGATGGCCCTCGACGCCTGGGTGGGGGCCCGGCTGCGGCGGGGGGACTCGGCGCTCACCATCGGCCTGGATCTGACGACCCTGCGCAGGGCGTGGCGGTGGGGGCGCCAGGTGGGGTGCTGCCCGGATCGGGATCTGCCGGTCCCCGCGATCCGCCCGATCCCCAAGCGCCCCCGCCGGACCCCGACGCTGGGGGAGGTGGCCCAGGTGGTGCGACACCTCGAGGCACACGCGCCGCCCTGGGCCTCGGCGCTGGTGCGGCTGCAGGCGGCCCTGGGCTGCCGGGTGGGGGAGCTCGCCTCGCTGACCTGGGATCGGGTGGATCTAGACGAGCAGCTGCTCGAGCTACAGGGCAAGACCGGCTCGAGGGTGGTGCCCCTGCGTCCGGACCTGGTGCCCCTGCTCCGGCGTCTGCCCCGGACCTCGCCCCGGGTCCTCGGGGTCACCGAGGCCCGGGTGCACACCGGCTCGGGGGCGTACCTGCGGGCCGCGTGCGACGCGCTGCGGATCGAGCGGTTCACCACCCACGGCCTGCGCAGGCTGGCGGTCGACACCCTCGCGAGGGCGGGGGTGGACGTGGGCACCGCCGCGGCCCTGCTGGGCCACTCCCCCGCGACCATGCTCCGGTACTACCGCCAGGTCGGCCTCGCCGAGCGGCGATCCGCGGTCGCGCACCTGGGACATCTGCCCCGTGGGGAGGTGATCGAGCTCCAGGAGATCTCCGGTCACAAGGCCCGGTCACAACGCTGAGATAGTAAAGCTTTTACCTATAGTCGGTGGACTTGGAGCCCAAGTCCACCGAGACCGCCCCAGGCACCAGACCCCAGCCCCCCCGACGTCAGGGCCCTCAGGGTCTGTCGCCCCAGGATCGAGGTGCAGGGTGAACGCACGGAGGTCGCAGGTGGACAGCGACGTCGAGGGGCTCCTGTATGCCCTGGTGGTCGTCGATCGGAGGGCAGCGGTGTGGTGTGCCGCTCAGTGCGCCCGCACCGTCGGGCACCTGGTGCCCGACACCGAGCCCCGCCCCCGGCTGGCGATCGAGGCCGCCGAGGCTTGGGTCCGGGGCGGGCCGATCCCACCTCGGGCCCTCGCCGAGGCCGCACACCGGGCCGGCTACGCTGAGCGCGCAGCTCACGAGCGCGCCCGGATCGCCAGCCGGGCCGGCCAGCCCCACGAGGCGGCGTCCGCCACCGCGGCGGCGTATGCGGCGAGGGCCGCGAAGCGGGTCGCCTCCTCCGTCAGAGCGCTCAGGCCCGCCAGCGCCGCCGGCGCCGCGGCGAGGGCTGCGGCCCATGCCGCCTGCGATCCCCACGACCCCGCCGGGGATCTGAGCGCGACCTGGGAGAGGGCCTACCGAGCCCACCTGCGGATCCTCGAGCGCCTCGTCCGCGCCGAGCGCTGGCCCTGGACCCCCCAGGCCCCCCACGCCGAGCCCGATCAACTCTCCGATCCCCGGACAGCGGGTATCCCGATCCCCGAGCTGCTGGCGGCCCGGGCCCGGGCCCGGCGCCTGGGGCTCGCCTGGGCTGATCCCCGGCAGCGCGCCGCGGCTGAGCGGGCAGAGGAGGATCCCCTGCCGGAACACCCACACCCCACCCAGCTCCGCTCCCCCCCGCCAGCCCTGGAGCCAACGGGATAGGCGGCCACGGGAGGGACGATGGGCCCCGATCTAGAGCTGGGCCGCAGGTTCCTCGCGGCCCACCCACCCCCCGGGCGCACCCTGCTGTGTGCAGTGATCGGCAGCCACCTGTACGGCTACCCCACCCCAGACAGCGATCTGGATCTCAAGGGGATCTACCTCACCCCGACCGCCGAGCTCCTGGGGCTGTCCAGCCCCGGTGAGGTCCACGATCAGCTGGGGGAGATCGACGGCACGACCTGCGATCTCACCCTGCACGAGATCGGCCGGGCGCTGGCCCTGCTGCTGAAGGGGAACGGCAACGTGCTGGAGCAAGTCACCAGCGAACACCAGCTGGTGCAGGGCCCCGAGCTCGACGCCCTGCGGGGCCTGGTGCCCCGGGCCCTGTCGCGGGCCTGCCACGCGCACTACCGGGGCTACCTCCGGGGCATGATCCGGGAGCACGAGCGGGACGGCAGGCTCAAGAGCTTGCTCGGCACGTTCCGGGTCGGCCTGACGGGGGTCCACCTGCTCCAGCGGGGCGAGATCGTCTGCCACCTGCCCACCCTGGCCGAGCACCATGGCTTCACCGAGCTGCTGCCGCTGATCGAGCGCAAGCGCTCGACCCTGGGCCGGATCGTCGTGGCTCCGGGCGAGTCCGAGCCCCTCCGGGCCCGCTGGCCCGAGCTAGAGGCGGGGCTCGATGATGCGAGGGCCCACAGCCCCCTGCCCGAGACCCCACCCGATCCTGAGCGCTGCGAGGCCTGGCTGATCGCGCTGCGCCGGGCCCAGCTCGAGGAGGCCTGATCATCGATCCCCTCCCCCTCGAAGCGTGCCCGCGCAGCTGTGGCTGTGACCGCCCGTCCCTGCTGCGGACCATATCTCCAGGGTGAACAGAGTGGCGCCCCAGAGGCTGGGGATCGTCGAGGGGACGAGCCGCGTCGCGGGCCCCTCCCCGGGACCCGTTGCCCATCCGGACACCGAGATCCCGCGATCCGGTCCCCTAGATCAGGCAGAGTAGGAGGGTCAAGCCACCTGGAGGCGCCGTGTCCAAGACCCAATCGTACCTCGCCAGGGCCCTGGCGATCCTCCTGCCCGTCTATGTGTTCGTGGCCTCCGCCCGCCTGATCCTGTCGCCGCCCCCGAGCCTCGACAAGGTGACCGCCACAGAGCTAGAGAACGCAGGGCGGATCCTCAACGGCACGGTCTACGATCACAGCGCGGTCCGTCAGATGAACCTGGAGCTCCAGCGCGCCCGCCCAAGGGTGCTGATCCTCGGCAACTCCCTGGCCATGACCAACATCGAGCCCAAGGTGGTGGCGCGCCAGCTGGGGCTCAAGCCCCACAAGGTGGTGGTCTTCTCAGTGCCCAACGCCGTCGGCAGCCACCTGTACGCCATCCTCGAGAACCGAGTGTTCGACAAGGGCTTCGACGTCGAGCTCGTGATCATCATGTCCTCTCTTCGATCGCTGCTGATCGTGGAGCCCTACAGCGAGGCCAGCCGCCAGAACCTGTTGGTGCAGCTCGATCCCGAGGAGCCGGTCCTGGACCGGTACATCGAGCGAGAGCGCTCCTGGCTCGAGACCTGGGACCACCAGCGGCTGCTGTGGCGGCAGGCCGGTCTCGACGGGCTACGCAACGCCAGCGTCGCCGCCACCCTGGGGGGCAACGCCGAGGCCTCGATGGGCCGAGTGTTCCACTACACCAACCTCGAAGACCTGGTGCCCGAGGGCCATAGCCCCATCGTCGACGTCCGGGGAGCAGGAGATGAGCTGGCCGCGGTGGATCTGCCCACCCCCGGGGCGTCCCTGCTGCCGGAGCTGGCCCGCTTGGCCAATGACAACGACGCAAAGCTGCTGGTGATCCGGAGCCCCGCGTCCCCCCAGACACCGCCGGAGCGCAGCGACTGGGTCCCCGAGGGCACCTCCGAGGCCACCGCCGCCCTGCTGGCCGACGCAGGACACCGGTTCCTCGACATGTATGGGCACGAGATGCCCGCTGATCAGTTCGAGAACCTGCGCCACATGACCCTCGGGGGGTCTTACCACTTCACCCACGCCATCGCAGACGATCTCCGGGCCGCGTGGGAGGAGGCGAGGAGACCGGTCGAGTAGCGCCGTCGGCGGGCGGCCCGATCCAAATAATGGATGATCCCGGAGGCCTGCCGTGTCCACCTCCTCCAGAGACCCTCACAACCACCACGGTCGGTGCCGCCGAGGCCCGCCTTCCACCACAGATCCCTCCGGGCCTTGCAGCGCAGAGGCTCCGGGATCATAGGAGGGATGGGGGACCTCCCCCCGAATCCGGATCAGACCGGGTGGATCGCATCAGGACGTCCGTTGGCTGGGGTTGGGTGATGGGAGAGGATCCAGACGCGACACGAGACGCAGACGAGGAGCCCACGATCCTGTCGACGAACGCTCAGGATCTGCTCATGCCTGGGGCGATCCTCCACGACTTCCAGGTCGAGGCGCTGCTGGGACGGGGCACCATGGCGGAGGTCTACCTCGTCCAGCACCAGCTGCTGCGCTCTCGGTACGCTCTGAAGGTGCTCAGGCCGGATCTGGGCGCGGGCCGGGGCCGAAGGCAGCTGGTCCGGCGCTTCCTCCAAGAGGGGAGCCTGCAGTCCCAGCTGCGGCACCCCAACCTGCTGCGCTCCCACAACATCATCGACGTGTACGGGACCCCGGGCATCGTGCTGGACTACATCGACGGGCCAACCCTCGAGGCGTTCATCCAAACCCACCACCCGATCTCGATCGAGCGGATCGACCTGATCGCCCGGGCGATCTTCCGGGGGGTCCAGGCCGCGCACGCCGCGGGCATCATCCACCGTGATCTCAAGCCGGCCAACATCCTGATCTCCCTGGTGGATGGCGTCCCTGTGCCTGTGATCGCCGACTTCGGGATCGCCAAGGCCGCCGCGTGGGATCAGACCCGCACGGGCATGTGCCTGGGCACACCTGCATACATGCCACCGGAGCAGATCGCAGACGCCAAGAACGTCGACTGCAGGGTTGACGTACACGCCATCGGCGCGATCCTCTTCGAGCTGGTGCTGGGGCAGCGGCTGGTGGACACCGAGGAGGACAGCCCAGAGCCCCTGGCCCCGGCCCGGGGCGCCGATCAGCTCGAGACCCGCAGGGATCTCCCCGAGCGGATGAAGGCAGCCATCGTCGGCGCCCTCCACCCGCGAGAGCACCGCATCGCCGACGTCCGCAGCCTGGCCGAGCGCTGGGACGGGCCCCAGCCCAGGCCCAGGGCACCAAGAGCCCAGCCCGGAGATCCCTGGCACACCCTGGTGACCGTGGCCAGCGGCTTTGCCGCGACCCTGTTCGTGGTGATGGTCTGCAGCACCCTGGCCGCGATCGCGGTGACGCTGTCGGGGCCCACCCGGGCCGCCGAGCCCCACCAGCCCGGGGCCGAGCCCCACCAGCCCGGGGCTGAGCCCTGATCCGAGACGGACCTCAGCCGAGCACCAGCCAGGCGATCCAGCACAGACAACCCGTGATGAGCGCTCCCCCGAGCGCAGCTCCGACGTGGCTCACCACTGGATCCAGCGGTGGCAGCTCGGGATCGATCTCGTCCAGCGCGGCGGGAGCGGCGGCCAGCGGCGGGCGGGGGGCCGCGGTCAACGCCCCGAGCACCATCGTGGCGATCTCCGAGGGCTCGGGGGCGGCCAGCATCCGCCCCAGGGGCAGCACCACCCCACCCCGGCTCAGCTCGTTGCGCAGCTCGATCGCCATCAGCGAGTCCATGCCCTGATCCCACAGGGGCTGATCGGGATCGATGCTCCTGCGCAGCGTCGCCGCCGCACGCTCGGTCACGAACCGGGTCACCGCAGCGTGCCGCTGCTCGAGGGGCAGCGAGGAGATCAGCTCCACCAGCGGGGGCTCGGCCCCGGCGGAGCCCACCGGGGTGGCGGGGGGCTCGACCTCGATCCGATGCAACACCACGGGCGCAGCCGGCCCCCTGATCACCGCGTCCAGCGCGGCCAGCGCCAGCTCCGGTGCCAGGGGCAGGATCCCCGCGTGGGCCAGGCGCTCGGTGTGGACATCCCCCAGCCGGGCGGCCATGCCCAGCTCAGCCCAGGGTCCCCAGACCACGCTGGTCCCAGACAGCCCCCGGGCCCGCCGCTCGGTGGCCAGCCCGTCGAGGAACGCGTTGGCGGCGGCATAGGCCGCCTGGCCCGCCGAGCCCAGCAGGCCCGCCGCAGACGAGCAGAGCAGGAACAGCTCCAGCCGTCGATCCCCCAGGGCCGCGTCCAAGGCCGCCGCCCCCGCCACCTTGGGGCGCAACACCCGGGTGATGGCCGCGTCGCTGGAGGTGCTCAGCAGTCCATCCTCGAGGATCCCCGCGGCATGGATCACGCCCCCCAGCTCCCCCATGGCCTCCAGCTCAGCCAAGATCCGCTGGACATCGTCGGGCGAGGCCACGTCCCCGCAGCGCACGGTCACCGAGGCCCGGGCCTCGAGCTGTTCAAGACGCGCCTGGATCCCGCCGTGGGGCGCTGAGCGGCCGGTCAGCACCAGGCGGCGGGCCCCCCGGTGGACCAGCCAGCCCGCCAGCACCAGCCCTAGCTCCCCCAGCCCCCCGATCACCCAGTAGATCCGCTCTCCGTCCAGCTCGAGCCGCTCGGGCGAGGGGGCGAGGGGGCGAAGCTCGGGCACCGAGCGCGCTCCAGCGCGTAGGGCGCTCTGCTGCTCGGGATCGTCCCCCCCGATCAGCCGGAGCAAGAGCTCGATCTCGCTGGCGGGATCGTCGCCCTCCCCCAGATCCACCAGGGGGGGGCGAAGCTCGGGGCGCTCCCGGGCCAGGGCCCGGCCCAGCCCCCAGATCAGGGACTGCGCAGCACAGCCCCCCCGCCCCGCCACCCGCTGAGCGCTCCGGGTCAGCAGCCACAGCCGACCGGACGAGAGCTCCCGGATCCGGCCCACGGTGGCGATCAGGGCGCGCTGAGCAGCGACGGCGTCGCCGCCCGCGTCCAGGGCGGTTGGATCCACCACCGCCCGGGCTCCTGGGGGGAGGGCACGATCGGAGGGCACGATCACCGCGTCGTCCCCTAGGGCGGCCGCCAGACGCCGGGCCACGCCGCCTGCGTCCTCGATCAGGGCCACCGGCCCCTGGATCGGACCCCCGGGGCCCAGGGCCCGGGGCTCCCACACCAGCTGGTGCAGCACGCTGGACACCGGGATCGGCAGCGCCCCATCGGCCTCGACCCAGTGCCGCTGGGGCTGCATCGGAGTGGTGGGCGCGATCACCCGCCG
>DRPG01000414.1 GCA_011376105.1 Deltaproteobacteria bacterium | reverse complement strand
GGACACTGACGCGGACAGCGACGCGGACAGCGACGCGGACAGCGACGCGGACAGCGACGCGGACAGCGACGCAGACAGCGACGCAGACAGCGACGCGGACAGCGACGCAGACAGCGACGCAGACAGCGACACCGGCGTGATCGTCTGGGATGACTCGGCCGTGTCCTGCTCCAGCGTCCCGGCTGGCTCCATTGGCTGGCTCTCGCTGCTCGGGATCGGCCTGCTGGGCTACCGGAGGCGCTGAGTCTCACCGGGGCCGCGCTGGTGACAGGCGGCCCTGGCCGGACGATCCCGGGCAGCGGTCACCGCGGCCTGCTGGATCAGGCCCCCCCCCCTGAGCCCCAGGACGAAGGAGCGCTCTATGCCTCGGACCCTGTGTCTGATCGCCTCTGGGCTCTCGGCCTGCGCCGTGCCCCCCAACCCACCGGTGTCACGCGAGATCGTGTGGATCGATGCCCAGACCGAGGCTCTGGCGCGGCGAGCCTGCTATGACTGCCACAGCAACGAGACCGAGTGGCAGGCGATCCATCGGCTGCCTCTCCTCAACAGCATCGTCGAGGGGGACGTCGCGAGGGGGCGCTGTCACATGAACTTCAGCGCCTGGGACGGCCCCAACGAGGAGGCGGCCGAGGCCGTCGAGGTGCTGCTGGACGGTGAGATGCCCCTCCCGTCCTACACGCTGGCGCACCCCAGGGCCCGGCTCGACGACGAGGAGATCGTCCAGCTCATCGAGGGGATCGAGGCAACCTTTGCGACGGATCCTCCCCTGCCGGGCGAGGCCTGCGGGGACGACTGATCCCGGTCAGCGGGCCTGGGATCTGAGCGAGGCTTCTCCAGCCTGGGCGCAGGCGACGCTCGGATGCGGCGCTGTGGGCTTGGTCGGTCTCAGAACTCGATCACCAGCCCGATCCGGGGGGGTGTGGCGCGCGCGGTCTCGACCGTCAGCCGGTAGGGGGGCTCGGAGAGGACGTCGATGACGCAGGCTCGCTGGGCCTTGGTCAGCGCCTCGGACAGCAGGGTGGGCTCGAGGGTGTGCTCGGAGACCCGGCCGAGGCTGGGCTCGACCGAGGCGGTCCACCGCAGCCGGCCTGGGCGCTGGGCCCCGACGAAGCAGGCCGCCAGCCGGGGGCTCCGGGCCGCGACCTGGCTGCGGAACGACGCGATCCACGGCAGGGGATCGGAGGGCTCAGTCTCGAACGAGGGGCGATCCCGGCGCTCGATGTGGGCCTCGGGGAGCGGAGGCGGAGGCGGAGACGGAGACGGAGGGGCGAGGCGCACCGGCGCCGACAGCGTGGGGATCGGGGCTGGGATCGGCTCGGGGGGCGGGCTGCAGCTACAGTCCCGCAGCAGCGCCGCGAGCAGGACGAGGGGCAGGAGCAGCAGCCACCACCGCCGGCGTCGGCTCGGTCGGGGGCTGGAGGCCCGGTGGCGCTGGAGCTGCTGTCGGAGCTCCTGTCGGAGCTGCTGGCGCCGGGCCCGCAGCTGCTGGGCTGCCTCGCGCCGGGTGGGGCGACCTGGGGTGGTACGGCGTGGGCTCACCCGCCGATCCTCCAGCCAAAGATCAGCTCTCCCTCGGGGGAGCGCCACTCCTCGGGCGTGAGCTCCAGCGGGACGAAGATCGGAGGGGCCGGCACCTCGGAGGCCACGAACGGCCACGGCAGTGGATCGGACGGTGCGAGGCGGACGCTGCCCGCGAACACCTCGCCGGTCGGAGCCAGCGAGCGGGCCCGTGCCCGGGCGCTCGCCCAGGGGCCCAGGCCACCCAGGCCCTCGACGATGGCCTGAGAGCGCTCGACCAGGGCCTCGGCGGTCCGGGCCCGGCGCCCCCCCTCCTCGTCGTCGGCCAGCGGGATCAGCAGGGCTCGCACCCTCGACAGGGTCGTCAGGTGGCTGGTGCGCACGTCGGCGTCCTCCAGCTCCAGGCGCTGCACCAGCTGCTCCAGGAGCCGCAGCGTCTCCCCGGGGGACTTGGCCAGCCCGCTGCGGATCGCCTGGGTGAACCGGCCGATGTCTCCGTCCGCCAGCGGCCGCAGCAGCGCCGCCCGGCGCTCCAGCGCGCCGTGCCCCTGCTGGTTGCCGACGCCTCGATCGAAGGAGGCTCGATCAGCGTGGAGCGCGGCCCGCCATATCAGATCCTCGAGGATGATCGCGTAGTCCTGGCGGGGGAGCAGCTCCTGGAGGGTGACGAGCAGCGCGTCGGTGATCTCGAACTGAGAGGCGATGTAGGACATCCACCGCCGGCTCAGGGCCTGGATCTCCTCGAAGGCGCTGGACTCTGGTGCGTGCTGTAGGGCGTAGGCCATCGAGCGCATCGATCCAGGCAGATCCCCCTGCTCGAGGTGGTGGACGCCCCGGTGCAGGGCGATCAGCGCGCGCTCGTCGAAGCCAGCCTCGGGATCGAGGGCCAACAACCGCTGTCCGCGCTCGCCGTCCCAGATCACCTGCTGGGCTGCAGGGCGCTCCTGTGGGGCCCTGCGAGCGATCCAGGCCCCGACCTCTCCGGCCTGGCCTCGATCGATCAGCTGATCGATGACGCCGAGGGAGATGCGATCCATCGCGTCTGGATCTCCGCCGTGATCCCGGGCACGATCGAACAGGAACAGCCTGCGCTCGGGGGACAGCGCCATCCACTCGGAGGCCGGCCAGCCGACGCAGGCCCGGAGGATCCGGGCGGCCTCCGAGCCGGAGGAGAGCGTGTCGGCGGGGGCCTCCTCCTGGAGGGCGGCGAGCGAGCCGCTGGACAGCCCGATCTGTCGACCCCTGCGGGCACGCTCGCTGGCCTGCTGGCGTGCCTCCCGGGAGGCCAGCGCGGTGATCTGCAGGTGCACGTCGAACAGCCGCGCGTCGATCACCGCCCACCCCCGGACGATCTCCGCAGACAGGCTAGAGCGCGCCTCCTGCAGCAGGTGCTCGAGGAGCCAGGCCGCGATCTTTCGATCCGAGAGATCGGCGCCGACGGGCTGGCCGGCGTTCATCAGCGCCAGCCGTGGGCGGAGGCAGCGCCCACGGAACAGCCGCACCGCGTCCAGCTCCCGGGCGCTCAGCACGTCCCCGACGGAGACGAACCGCTGCTGACGATCCACCTCGAAGGCCTCGAACGGCCGTGGGCGCCCCTTGGGCACCCTCCGCCCCATGTTCTCCACCACCCAGTTGTGCAGCGCCAGCGGCCACAGGCCCGCGCCGTCGGTGTCGAGGGGGTGGCCGTCGGGGCAGATCCCCAGGTCTCCGAGGGCCGCCCAGGTCACCGAGCGGAAGTCCGCGTCGTGGTCCGAGACCTCCCCGGTGAGATCGGACACCGCGTTGCGCAGCAGCCACAGCTTCACCGCCTCCAGCGGCTCCCCCTCGCGCAGGGCCATCCGGGCGTTGTAGTAGATCACCTCCTGGTCTGCGGGCTCGGCGGGCTCGGCGGCGAGGGCGGTGACGAGGAGCCACCTGATCACAGCGCCACACCGATGGCGAGGGAGATGTCGGCCCACATCAGCAGCTCGGTCTCGGTGGCCGGGGCCAGCAGCGGGACCGCGAGCAGCACACGGGGGGAGAGAAACAAGCCGTTCTTGAAGTATAGATCGTTGCTGAGGCCGAGCATCAGCCCGTAGCGACCCAGATCGATCTGCATCGACGCCAGGCGGGCGCTGTCGAGGTTCTCGAGCTCCATGTCGGTGAGGCTCGGGGAGAAGACCGCGCCGGTGATCTGCCTGAGCTGCATCCCGGCGAAGCCCGTGGGGTACAGCAGGTAGCGCAGGCCCCCGTAGGCGCTGAAGACCATCTGGACCGCCGGGAAGAAGCCGGGGAACGTGGTCACGATCCCCTCCGCCAGGGGGAAGCCGAAGGCGAAGTCGAGCTCCATCCGATCGGGGTGGCCGGGCTGGCGGTAGGGGGTCAGCGCCAGCAGCCGGCTGCTGGGGCTGTCCCAGGCCGCGGCATAGCTCGCTCCGAGCTCCATCAGGACCCCCCCCATCGGCAGGCGGACCGCGGCCCCCACCCGGAGGCCGTTGAAGTTGTTCAGCTCGGAGAGATAGCTCCCGGTCAGGGCGATCTGAGCTGGAGAGCGGCGCCAGTTGAACTCCACCGGGCGCGAGGTCGTCCCGATCGCACGCTCCACCAACACATCGAACCGGGTGCGGTAGGGCGCCAGCGGATCGGACAGCGGGCTGAGCACGGGATCTGGCTCCGCTCCGTCCGGCTCTGCCCGGGCCGGCCGCTCCCCGCCTGTCTGCTCCCCGCCT
>DRPG01000413.1 GCA_011376105.1 Deltaproteobacteria bacterium | reverse complement strand
CCCCCCCCCCCCGCCTCGACGACGCGCGCGCTGTAGACCAACGCACCCTCCCCGGTGGCCCGGAACGAGCCCTCGAACCAGCCGATCGCAACCTCAGGGGCGACGTCCTGTGGGGGATGGAGCAACACGTCATCCTGCCAACCTGCGGCGTACACCCTCGACTTTCTCGCGTCCAACATCACGAGCAGCGCCCCCCCCAGGCCCGCCCGGATCGCCCGGGGCCAGAGGGACATCGCGGGCCAGACCGGCAGCTCCAGGGCCTGCGCCAGGCCGCAGGCCGTCGCCAGGCCCACCCGCAGCCCGGTGAACGCACCGGGCCCGGCGGCGACCGCGATCCCATCGAGCTGGTGGACGCCCAAGCCGGCCTCGTCGAGCAGCTCGGTGGCCAGCGGCAGCAGCCGACGCTCCGAGCCCCGGACCACACGCTCGGTGCGCACCAAGGCCCCGCCTCCGCCCGACAGCCCGACCCCGAGCACCGGCGAGGACGTGTCGAACGCCAAGACCCGGCTCACCCCTCGAGCCAACGACCGATGTCCATCACCAGCACCATCACCATCAGCGCAGCGAGAAACAACACCCCCACCATCTGGATGCGCTCCCGAAGCAGCAGGGGCAGCGGACGCCCCCGGATCCCCTCGATGGCGTAGAACAGGATCTGCCCTCCGTCGAACACCGGCACCGGCAGCAGGTTGACGATCCCCAGGCTGAAGCTGATCATGCCCATGACCCGGGCAAAGGTGAAGAAGCCATCCTGAGCTGCGTAGCCGGCGGTGCGGACGATCTCGATCGGGCCACCCAGGGACTCCTTGGGCTTGAGCTTGCCCCGCAGCAGGTTGCCCAGCACCGTCATCGTGTTGTGCAGCACCTCACCCCCGTCGTCCACCGCCCGGGGGAAGGCCTCGGTCAGGCTGTAGTACTTGACCGTCTCCGGCCCCGCTACCGACGTGCGATCGAAGTGCTTCACCCCCATGATCGGGCGATAGTTGACCTCGCTGATCACCACCTCGCGCTGGACCCGGGGCTGGAACGTCAACGTCAGGGGCTCTCCATCGCGCACCAGGCTCAGATCCAGGGGGCGACCGAGGATCGGATCCAGCGGCTCGCTGCCACAGCCCCCAGAGCGCAGCGGCGCCTCCGTGCTGAGATCGAGGCCCTCGGTGGTGGCCCCCACCAGGCCGAGCACATCGTCCCACGACAGGATCGGGGTGCCGTCGATCCCCACCAGCCGATCGCCGACCGCGACCCCCGCCTCAGCGGCGGCGGAGTCCGGCAGGACCTCCCCGACGAAGACCTCCCCAGGGATCAGCCCCCAGGGATCGGGCAGGACCTCGCCCGGAGCCGGGCTCCACCCCGCCCCGGGTGCGATCGACAGCTCGAGGCGCCCGGGCTCGGCGCCGGCCCGCTGCACCACGACCTCGTGGACCCGATCCGGTGTCAGGGCCGCCTGGAGCTCTGCGAAGGTGATCACCTCAGCGCCGTCGACCTCGACGATCTCGTCCCCGGGGCGGATCCCCGCTCGCCAGGCCGGAGACGTTGGATCCGAGACCCCGATCCGCGACGACAACGCGCTGTGGAACAGCCCGAAGTCATCGAGGGTGCGGAACGCCTTGCCCCCGACCACGCCCGGGGGCAACGTCAGCGTCATGCGCTCGCTGCCCCGCTGCACCACCACGCTCGCCGCCCCCGGGCGGCCGTCGAGGCTGCGCAGCAGCTCCTGCCAGGTGTCGACCGGCTCACCCTCGACCGACACGATCTGATCCCCGAGCTCGAACCCCAGCTGTGCCGCGGGTGAGCCCGGGCGGACGTTGCCGACGGTGGTGTCGCTCTGGGGCTCCCCCAGCATCAGCACCGCGGTGAACAGCACAAAGGGGAGGATCAGGTTGGCGGTGGGGCCGGCGAGCGTCACCAGGAGGCGCTGCCACACGGGCTTGTTCATGAGGTCTTCTTCGGGCTCGACCCAGTCCTCGACATACTCCTCCCCGAAGGGATCGGCGCCGGCCATCCGAACATAGCCCCCGAAGGGCAGCAGGGAGATCCGGAAGTCGGTCTCCCAGAATCGAAACCCAAAGAGCCTTGGACCAAAGCCGATGCTGAACACCGGCGTGCCGACACCAAAGAGACGGGCGACCACGTAGTGACCAGCTTCATGGACGATCACCAGCACGCCCACCATCAAGCCACCGCTCAAGATCCAGAGCAGAACGTCGCCCATGCCTTCAGGCCTCCATCGTGCGGACCCATGCATAGAGTAGCGGCGTGACGAACAACAGGCTGTCGATCCGATCGAGCAGCCCACCGTGGCCGGGCATGATCCAGCCGCTGTCCTTGACCTGGAACGAGCGCTTCAACATCGACTCGGCCAGATCCCCCACCACACCCACCAGGCACAGGGTGGGCCCGAGGATCAAGCAGTCGATCACCGAGAGCTGTGGGAGCCCGATCCAACGCACCGCGAAGGTCCCCATGGTGGCCAGCGTAACGCCGCCCACCACGCCCTCCCAGGTCTTCTTTGGGCTGATCCTGGGGTAGAGCTTGTGGCTGCCGAGGTACTTGCCGGCGAAGTAGCCTCCGGTGTCCCCGAGCCAGCTGATGGCCATCACCAAAAACAGCCACGCGAGCCCGCTGTCCTCCCGCCGCAGCAGGACCACCGACGCGAGCAGGCTCATCCAGGTGATCCCGAGCAGCAGACGCCCGGTGTGGTTCGCGGTCTGCTCCAGCGCCTCACCGGGCCGCAGCGTCTGCCAGATCAACGCGCCGGAGACCACCAAGCCAAGCACCACGAACAACAGCTCGGGCGGCGCATACAGCGCGCCGGCATACAGCCCCGCCCAGCCGAGGATCAGGGCCCCGCCCATCCCCCAGCGATCGGTGGGGAAGGCCATCGAGGCGTACTCGGACAGGCAGACCAGCGCTGCGATCGGGACGATGATCTCCAGCGCGAGCTCCCCGCCCCACACGATCGCGGGCAAGAGCACCGCCAGCGCCACCAGCGCTGCGACAAGGCGGGTGATCACGAGCCCTGGACCTGTGCGTCGGTCCGACCATAGCGGCGCTGACGGCCCGCGTAGGCGGCCAGCGCGACCTCGAGGTGGGGGCGCCGGAAGTCGGGCCAGTACACATCGGTCACATACAGCTCAGCGTAGGCGAGCTGCCACAGCAGGAAGTTGGACAGGCGCATCTCCCCGCTGGTGCGCACCAGCAGATCCGGATCGGGCGTGCCGGCGGTGTACAGCCGCTGAGTCAGGGTCTGCTCATCGATCGCGTCGGGCTCAAGGGCTCCGTCCTGGACCTCCCGGGCCACGGTGCGGACCGCATCCACGATCTCAGCCCGCGACCCATAGGACAGGGCCAGGGTCAACAACAACCCGTCGTTGTCCGCGGTGAGCCGCTCAGCCTCGGCGAGCAGCGCACGGACGTGGGGCGGCAGCCGCTCAAGCTGGCCGATCCCCCGCAGCCGGACACGGTTCTGCATCAACTCCTCCCGCTCGTCCCGCAGATAGGTGGCGAGCAGGGTCATCAGCGCCTCGACCTCGTCATCGGGGCGAGCCCAGTTCTCAGTGGAGAAGCTGTACAAGGTCAGCGCGCCGATCCCCAGCTCTCCACAGGCCCGGACGATGACACGGACGCTCTCGGCGCCGGCCTCATGCCCCCGGGCCCGGGGCAGCCCACGCTCGGTGGCCCACCGACCGTTCCCGTCCATGATCACCGCCACGTGACGGGGGAGGCGGGCAGGCTCGACTCGAGGGACAGCCATCAGACCTCGAGGACCTCTTCCTCCTTGGAGGCCACCCGGGTGTCGATCTGCGAGACGAAGCGATCGGTCGCCTCCTGGACCTGGGCCTGCAGCCTGCGGCTGTCGTCTTCGCTGATGTCACCGTCCTTCTCAGCCCCCCGGAAGATCTCGTTGTACTCCCGGCGGACGTGACGGATCCGGACCTTGGCGTCCTCGCCGGCCTTGCGGACCAGCTTGACCAGCTCCTCGCGGCGCTCCTGAGTCAGGGGGGGCACCGGGACCCGCACGAGCTGGCCGTCGTTGGCCGGGTTCAGGCCGAGGCCCGCGGCCACGATCGCGCGCTCGATGTCGGTGATCGTGCTCTTGTCCCAGGGCTGGACCACGAGCAGGCGAGCGTCCGACGCCTGGATCGTGGCCAGCTGGTTGATCGGCATGGAGGTGCCATAGGACTGGACGAGCACCTGGACACCCTCGAGGAGCTTCGGCGTCGCTCGACCCGTTCGGATCTTGCTCAGCTCACGGGCCAGGGACTCCAGCGCCCCCTTCATGTCGTCGTCCATCGACTCCAGGTACTCGTCCATCGATCACTGCCCCAGCTGTGCGGCGACCTCAGCCGCGAGATCGGTCTGCTTCTTCTCGAGACCCTCCCCGAGGACGAAGCGCGAGAACCGACGAACCTGGATGTTCTCGCCGATCGTGGCGACGGCCTCGGTCAAGACATCCTTGATCGTCTTCGAGTCGTCCTTGACGAACTTCTGCTCGAGCAGACAGTAATCTTCGTAGAACTTGCCCATCCGACCCTCGACGATCTTCTCAGCGATGTGCTCGGGCTTGCCCTCGTCGATCACCCGCTGCTTCTGGATCGCCCTCTCCCGCTCGATCGCCGAGGAAGGGACCTCGTCGCGGGAGACATAGTCGGGGGCCGCCGCCGCGATGTGCATCGCGATGTCGTGGCACAGGGCCTGGAACTGCTCGGTCAACGCCACGAAGTCGGTCTCACAGTTGATCTCGACCAGCACACCGATCTTGCCGCCGGCGTGGATGTAGGAGGTGACCAACCCCTCAGTCGCAGCCCGGCCTGCCTTCTTGGTGGCCCTCGCGATCCCCTTCGAGCGGAGCCAGTCGATGGCTCCCTCGATGTCGCCCCCGCTCTCTTCGAGGGCATTCTTACAGTCGAGCATTCCTGCGCCGGTGCGCTCGCGCAGGGCCTTGATCTCAGCGGCACCCATGGTGACGACTCCGTGACGGACGAGTTGGATGATGGAGGGCGGGATCAGCCCGCAGGCTCGGGGGACGGCGGGCTGGCCGCAGCTACGTCGGCGGGGGCGGGGGCCGCAGCTACGTCGGCGGGGGCGGTGGCCGCAGCCACGTCGGCGGGGGTGGGGGCGGGGGCGGCCCCCTCAGCGGGGGGGGCACGCCGGACGATCTCGACGGACTCTCCTCCGTCGGACGAGAAGCTCTGCCCGCCGGAGCGACCGGTCGACATCGCCCGGCCCTCGATGATCGCATCGGCCACCGAGGCTGCGAACAGCCGGATCGACTTGATCGCGTCGTCGTTGCCAGGCACCACGTACTGGATCCCGGTGGGATCACAGTTGGTGTCGCACAGGGCGACCACCGGGATCCCGAGGGTCGCAGCTTCCTTGACCGCGATGTGCTCCTTCTTGGGATCGATGATGAACAGCACCGACGGCAGGCCCTTCATGCCCTTGATGCCGCCAAGGTTCCGGTTCATCTTCTCGATCTCGCGCGTGAGCTGCAGCGCCTCCTTCTTGGACAGCACCTCGAAGCGCCCGTCGTCGCGGGCGCGCTCCAGCTGGACCAGGCGATCGATGGAGCGCTTGACGGTCTGCCAGTTGGTCAGGGTGCCACCGAGCCAGCGGTTGTTGACCCAGAACATCTGACACCGCTGCGCCTCCTCAGCCACGATCTCCCGTGCGGCGCGCTTGGTGCCCACGAACATGACCGAGCCGCCCTGGCCCACGGTCTGGGTGAGGAAGCGGTTGGCATCGATCAGGCCCTTGGCCGTCTTCTGGAGATCGATGATGTGGATGCCGTTCTTCGCCCCGTAGATGTAGGGGCGCATCTTCGGGCTCCACCGGCGGGTCTGGTGGCCGAAGTGGACGCCTGCCTGGAGCAGATCGCGCAGCGAAACGTTCATGATGTCCTCGAGGTTGTGGTTGATCGTCCACCGGTGGCTCGACCCGACCCTCCGACAGTGGAGGGCACCGGGGGTCACACCATCGCTCCGGTGTGGTCGTGCGCACAGGGCGCGGAACGGGCTTTAGCACAGGGAGGGAGCTGGGG
>DRPG01000412.1 GCA_011376105.1 Deltaproteobacteria bacterium | reverse complement strand
GCGGGCCGGGGGCGGATGGAGGCGGGCCGGGGGCGGATGGAGGCGGGCCGGGGGCGGATGGAGACACGATCGAGGCCTTGCTGGCCGAGGTGTTCGGCCACGACGGCTTCCGGACGGGGCAGCGGGCCGCGATCGAGGCCTTCCTCGAGGGTCGCGACGTCGAGGTGGTGCTCCCCACCGGGGGCGGCAAGTCGCTGTGCTTCCAGCTGCCCGCGATCGCCTTGGCGCGGGGCGGGGCGGGCCCAACCCTGGTGGTGAGCCCCCTGGTCGCCCTGATGGAGGATCAGGTGGCCGCCCTGGCGCGCCAGGGCGTGTCCGCGGTGGCGCTGCATCGGGGGATCCCGACCCCCGAGCGCCGACAGATCCTGCGCACCCTGGCGTCGCAGGTGCTGATCTACGCAAGCCCCGAGCGTCTGGCGGGCGAGGGCTTCCGGAGGAAGCTCGCCCGCGTCGGGGTGTCGCGGGTGGTGGTGGACGAGGCCCACTGCATCAGCGAGTGGGGCCACGACTTCCGGCCCGAGTACCTGAAGCTGGGGATCCTCAAGGAGGAGCTAGGGGTCCCCACCATGGCCCTGACGGCCACCGCGACGAGGCGGGTGATGGCCCAGGTGCGTGGCGCCCTGGGGCTGGTGGAGCCCCTGTCGGTCTGGGGGAGCTTCGAGCGGAGCAACCTGGCGCTGTCCGTCGAGCATCACCGCGGCGACAAGGTCCGGGTCGAGCGCCTGGTGGCGTTGCTGAGCGAGGCGGGCCTCGGCCGGGATCCAGCGGCGGGGCGGGTGGTGGTGTACGCCTCGACCCGCAAGCGGGTCCGGGCGGTGTCGACCGCATTGCGCCGGGCGAAGATCAAGTCGGGCTACTACCACGCGGGCCGCACCGACGCTGCCCGGGCCCGGGCCCAGGAGGCGTTCGAGGCAGGCAAGCACGCGGTGCTGGTCGCCACCACGGCGTTTGGCATGGGGGTGGATCTGCCCGACGTCCGGATGGTGATCCATGTCCAGGCCCCCGGGACCCTCGAGGGGTACTACCAGCAGGCGGGGCGGGCGGGCCGCGATGGCCTGCCAGCCCGGTGTGTCCTGCTGTACTCCCCCGGTGATGCCCGCACTCAAGCCACCCTCCAGGGAGACTCCCCCCACCCTGGCTCGGTCGAGGGGTTCCGGGCCCTGCAGGACTACATCTACGGCACCACCTGCCGGCAGGCGGCCCTGATCTCCCACTTCACCGGGGCCTCCACCGAGCCCTGTGGGCGCTGCGACGTCTGTCGCGATCCGGGCTCGATCCGGGCCGCAGTGGAGCGGGCGCGCGCTGGGCTGGCCCGGGCCCGGGATCGGCGCCGGGCGAAGCTGCGGGCTGAGGGGGCGGTGGTGCTCGATGACGCCCAACGAGAGATCGTGGTCGCCTTTGTCCGGGGCCTGCGCAGGCCGGTGGGGCGTGCGGTGCTCGCGGGGGGGCTTCGGGGCAGCCGGGCGCGCCGGATCAAGCGCGCTCGCCTGGAGGACAACCCCCACTTCGGCGCCCTGTCCGGGGTCCCCGAGTCGGCCATCGTCCGGGCCGTCGACGAGCTGCTCGCGGCGGGTCGCCTCGCGCCCAGGGGCCGCAAGTACCCCACGGTGTGGATCCCCGACAAGCGGGTCCGCCCCGCCCGTCCCCCCGGTACGGCGCCGGGGCGCCCAAGGGCCACGGGCCTGAGCGCTGCGCTGCGGGCGTTCCGACGCCGAGAGGCCCGCCGTCGGCGCTGGAAGCCCTACCAGGTGTTCACCGATCAGCTCCTGGAGTCGATCGTCGAGCAGCGCCCCGCCACCCCCGAGGCCCTGCTCGCGCTGCGCGGCATGGGGGCCCGGAGGATGGAGCGCTTCGGGGAGGAGATCCTGGAGCTGGTCGCCGCCCACCCTGCCTGATCGCGGGTGTGTCACCGACAGAGCGGCCGCGGACAGGGCGGCCGCGGACAAGGCGGCCGCGGACAAGGCGGCCGCGGACAAGGCGGCCGTGGACAAGGCGGCCAGCCATGGACAAGACGCCCCGCCGCCCCCGGTGTGGGCTAGGCGTCTTCGGCGTCGTGCAGGGCGGCGATCACCATGTGGGGGGTGATCACCTCCGGCAGCAGGATCGGCTCCTTGCCCGGGCCGCCCGGCAGCACCACGTACATCGGGACCCCCTCTCGCCGGAAGCGTGCGAGCCAGGCCTCGATCTCCTTGTTGGGGCGGGTCCAGTCGGCCTTCAGCGGGACGATCTGGAGCTCGGCCATCGCGTCCCGCACCTGCTGGGTCTCCAGCACCACTCGCTCGTTGACCTTACAGCTGGCGCACCACTCTGCGGTGAAGTCGATGAACACGGTGTGGCCCTCGAGCGCCCTCACCCGCTCCTCCGAGAAGGGCTGCCACGGGATGTGCTCCTCGAAGGACAGGCTCGTGCTCACCGAGCCATCGTCGCACTCCCCCTCGGCATAGCCGAGATCCAGGAACAGCCAGCCTCCCACGATGGTGATCAGCAGCCCCAGGGCGCCGGTGGACAGCTGGCGCTGGGGGGTGGCGGTCAGCCCACCGAGGTGGCCAAACAGCCAGACCCCGAGGCTGGGGAAGACCAGGAACGCGAGGAAGTCACCGATCCGCTCAGCGCCGATCAGGCTCGAGAGGATCGAGGCCAGCCAGGCCGCGGTCCCGACGAGGGTGAAGGCGACCAGCTGCTTGAAGGTCTCCATCCACGGGCCGGGGCGGGGGAGGAACTGGAAGAGGAGCGGCACGAACGCGATCACCAGGAAGGGCGAGGCGAGCCCTAGGCCGATCGCGGTGAAGATCAGGGTGAGCTCCAGCGCGGGTGCGCTGAAGGCATAGGCGATGGCCGAGCCCAAGAACGGGGCGCTGCAGGGGGTCGCGAGCAGCACCGCGAGCACGCCATACATGAAGTATCCGGCCGGGCCTTCCCGGCTCGCTGCGCTCGAGGCTGCCTCCACCCCAAGGGCGGGTAGCTCGAACACGCCGAACAGCGAGAGGCTGAAGACGAACACGATGGTGGTCAGCGCTGCGACGTAGGGTGGATACTGGAACATGAAGCCCCAGCTGACCTTCACCCCAAACACCAGCTTCAGCGCGATCACCACCGCCGCCATCGCCCAGAACGACACCAGGATCCCCGCGCTGTAGGCCACCCCCGCCGCCTGGCGCTCGCGCTGACCCACGTCGGCTTGCTCGACCAGCCCGTACAGCTTCAGGGTGATCACCGGCAGGACACAGGGCATGACGTTGAGGATCAACCCTCCGATGAAGCCAAACAGCAGGCTCAGGGTGAGGGAGGTCACCGACGAGATCCCCGGCGCTGCGCTGGCCTCCCTGGGCGCTGGAGCGAAGGGATCCTCGATGTCACCGGCCCCGGGGGCCTCGGCCGCCCCGGCCGCCCCGGCCGCCCCGGCCGCCCCCTC
>DRPG01000411.1 GCA_011376105.1 Deltaproteobacteria bacterium | reverse complement strand
GGAGCACCCGCTGGAGGGTGAGGGGACCTGCTGTGATCGACTGTCCGCCGGCTGAGGCTGAGGCTGGCTCCGGGGGCTTGGAGGAGCCTGATCCGGAGCCTCCGGGCGGGGCAGAGGGCGTGTCTGCCCCGGCGTCCCCGCTCGCTCCACCTCTGGGCGCCCCGTCTCCGGGATCTCCGGGGGCACCGGGATCTCCGGGGTCTCCGGGGGCACCGGGATCTCCGGGGTCTCCGGGGGCACCGGGATCTCCGGGGTCTCCGGGGGCACCGGGATCTCCGGGGTCTCCGGGAGCTCCCCGATCCGGTGACTCGGGCAGGATCGGCAGCCCCTGGCTCCCGTCCAGCCACGCGATCTGGCGCTCTCCCTCCCAGGGCAGCCACACCACCCCGTCGGGTCCGGGGGCGGGCAGCCGGAGGGGATCGACGAACAAGCCCTGTCCCCGGCGGGCCACCGCCCGGATCGGTGCTCCTGCGGTGTCGATCCCCTCCGCCAGCACCAGGGACGCCCCCGGGCCTCCGATCCGCTCGGCGAGGGCTCGCTCCCGGGCGTCGGAGGGCAGGGCCTCGAGCCACAGGCGCAGCAGCAGGGCGGGGGGGCCAGCCAGCTCCCACACCACCTCCTCCGGGCCGACCGAGACCCGGTGACGCCCCCGGGTGGGGGGCGGGGTCTGGGTGAGCCTGGGCCCTAGGGCTGAGGCGCCCTCCAGCCAGGGGGGGAGCTCGAAGGGAGCACACACCGAGCAGGAGGGATCGATGAAGCGCTCTTGATCGCCGTAGAGGAGCTGGACGATGGGCTGGGTGAAGCCCGACGGGGCGTGCTCGGCCCCGGGCCCCAGGCCCGCGGGCCGGACCAGGGCCCAGTGCGCCGCGATGTGGAGCTGGCGCGCATACAGCCACACGATCAGCGCGGCCTCGGTGGGGGTCACCGCGCCGGAGCTGCGGGCTCGGATCAGCCTCCGGGGCCACAGGGGGTCGGCGGGCCAGCTCCCCACCGCCGCCCGCGCCCGCAGGGCCGGCACCAGCTGCATGGCTAGATCCCAGCCGGGGGGCTGGCCCCGCAGCGACGTCGGCGCGCCGGGCTCGGGGAGGGACACCGACAGGAAGCGGCGATCGAGAGCTCGGATCAGCGCCTCCCGGCTGGGGAGCACCGGGCGCCCGCCCAGCTCGACCAGGCGCCAGGCTGGGCCCTCCCAGGCGATGGTCCCCCCGGGGGCGTCCACGGTCAGGGTGGAGACGTCTGCGGGGCGCTCTCCATAGGTCGGGGCGTCGGGCTGTTCCCAGCTAAGCGCCACCCGCACGGTGCCCTCGAAGGGCGGGACCCGGATCCAGGGGACGCCGTCTGGATCGAGGAGCTCAGCGGCCCGACGGGGCTCGGCGCTGAAGCGGATCGGGGTGGTTGCGTCGACGGGGAGCATCCAGGCCCGGGCCCTGGTGCTGGGGGGGAACTCGAGGAAGGTCTCGGTCCGGAGTGACGAGCCGCCCCCTGGGTACAGCCGCAGCTGGGGATCGCCTGGGGGGATCTTGAGCACGAGGTGTTGCTCGATCCGGACGTCTCCGGGGGGGCCCGGGGGCTCCGGTGGGGGGGGCTCGGGCGCGATCAGCTGGGCGGCGAGCGCCTCGG
>DRPG01000410.1 GCA_011376105.1 Deltaproteobacteria bacterium | reverse complement strand
GATGCGAGGGCTGGGGCTGGGGCTGGGGCTGGGGCTGGGGCTGGGGCTGGGGCTGGGGCTGGGTTGCTCGGGGGGAGACGGCGCTCGCTCAGAGACAGGCCAGGAGCCCGGGCTGGTCACCACCGATCCCTATGACACCATCCAGCTCCGCTTCTCCTGGGAAGAAGAAGAGGTCGATGGCTTCGGGGTCATGTGGCACATCCCCGAGGATCCAGTGGGCCTGGTGTGGGTGTTCCATGGCACCAACGGAAACCTGGCGGCGATCACCCAGGCCGAGTGGCTGCTGATCTACAACCAGCTCGACGCTCGGCGTGTGGGGATCGTGGCCACAAATTCCACCGATCGGGCCGCAGGCCAGTGGGATCTGGATGACCTGGATCCAGACACCAACGCAGACTTCCCCCGCCTGGTCCAGATCCACCGGCTCCTGCTCGAGGACACCCCCCTGCGCCCCGACACCCCCCAGGCGGCCCTGGGCTTCAGTCAGGGAGCCTCGTTCACCGGCTCCTTCGCCACGATGGCTGAAGCCCAGGGCTGGGATCTCCGGGGCCTGATCAAGCACCAGGGCGCAGGGCTCACCTCCGCCCTCCCCGCGTTCTACGTGAGCGCAGAGAACGATGAGACGGGCCAGACCCCCGATCGGCTCGGGCCCGCAGCTGAGGAGTGTGGGGCCGCCGCCGGGGTCTCCTGTCCCCACCGGACAGGCCTGGAGATCCCCCTCGATCCCCTGCGCTTTGCGCGGATGCCCGAGTTCGATCAAGAGCAGAGCGCGATCATGTTCGACGAGCTCGTGGAGCTGGGGATCGTCGATCCGCAGGGGGAGCGCCTCGTGGATCTGGCGAACCTAGAGGAGGTGCTGGCCAACTACCAGCGCGCCTCTGCCTACCCCGCCCCCTCCTTGGTCGTGACCCAGCTGAGGGTGGTGTGGGCCACCCACAGGCTCTCGGGGGCGTTCGCAGCAGAGGAGGCTACGTTCCTCGAGTCTCTCCTCCTCCCCTGAGCCCGTGTGCGATCGTTGCTCACATCCGATCTTGATACAAACGTTATCTTCATCCACAAGTGAGCAATGATAGCAGCCGAGCAACCTCTGCAGGTTGTTGAGCAAAGATTACAGGGCGGGACCGAGCAATACTTGCTGCGATCATTGCTCTGCCCTCTAGAAAGACTTGGTCCCACCGTCCCATCAGCATGGCACGCTGATTGCACAAGGCCCCCTCAACCAAGTGTTGGGGCCTAGCCCCTCCAGAAGCACCGACCGGGGGGGGTTGATTTCGGTCGGTGCTTCTCACTTGGATCTCCCCTCACAGCCCGCCTGGCTCGAGGCCATGCCTCTTGAGCTTCTCCTCCAGGGTCCGCTTCTGGATGTTGAGCAGCCGGGCCACGTCGCTCAGGGTGTCTGCTCGCTCCAGGGCCTCGATCACCAGGGCCCGCTCGTAGCGACGGATGTGCTCGGCGAACGTGCTCGGGCCCGCCCCGTCGAGCTCACCCGGTAAGCTCGCCGCAGGATCTCCGCCCTGGATGTCGTGGGCCTTGAGCTTGTAGACCAGGGTCCGTCTAGGCATGCGCAGCAGCTGTGCTGCGTGGGTGCGGTTCTCCCGACAGTGGTGTAGGGCCGCCCGGATCCACCTCGTCTCCTGTGCCCGGACACGGGCCTTGAGATCGAGCGCGTCGAGGGGGCATGCGATCTCCATCCCGGGCCTCGAGGCCGGGCTTGAGGGAGCGGACGGGGGCGGCGTCAGCCGCATCCGCTGCGGGAGGTCGTCGGGCACCACCACCTCACCCGACGCCACCACCACCGCCCGATCGACGACGTTGCGGAGCTCCCGGACGTTGCCGGGCCACGGGTAGGCCTCGAGGCAGGCCAGGGCCGCGGCGCTGAGGCCCCGGACCCGGCGCCCATGCAGCGCGTTGGCCTCTCCGATGAAGCGCGCGACCAGCGTCCGGATCTCGGTGCGTCGCTCCCGCAGCGGCGGGACCGCCAGGGTGATGGCGTTGAGCCGGTACAGCAGATCCTGACGGAAGGTACCGGCGGCGCACATCGCCTCGAGATCCCGGTGGGTCGCGGCCAGCACCCGTGCGTCCACCGGGATCTCGAGGCTGGAGCCGACCCGCTGGATCTTCCGGGTCTCCAGCACCCGCAGCAGGGCGACCTGGGCCGCCAGAGACAGCTCACCGATCTCGTCGAGGAGCACCGTGCCTCCGTCGGCCTCCTCGAAGATCCCCGTCCGGCGTTGATCGGCCCCGGTGAAGCTGCCCCGCTCGTGGCCGAACAGCGTGCTCTCCAGCAACGTGGCCGGGATCGCGCCACAGTTGATGACCCGCATAGGCGCATCCGCTCGGGGGGACTGCTCATGGATCGAGCGCGCCACCACCTCCTTGCCCGATCCCGTCTCCCCCACGATCAGGACGCTGATCGACGACGAGGCCACCCGCCCCAGGGTCCGGTACAGCGACACCATCGCTGGATCCCGCACCACCGGCCCCGCCCCGTCGTCCTCCGAGGGCTGCACCGCTGCGTCCCGGCGGGGCAGCACCACCGGCCGCCCCTGGGTGGCGCGCACCACCGCATCCCGCGCGGCCTCGAGCAGAGGATCGGTCTCCGAGGCATGATCGGGCCACACCGCGATCCCCACCCCCACCACCCGGTGCAGGGCGAGGCCCTGGACCAGACCGCTGGCCACGCTCCGCGCCACGTCTGCGTTGGCCTCCGGCAGCAGCAGGGCGATCTCGTCGGCGTCATACAGGGCCGCCCGATCCACCACCCGCAGCAGCGACATCAGCGGGGGCACCCAGGGGCCGAGCCTGGGACCGGGCCCCTGAGCCTTGAGCACCAGCACCGCCAGGCTGCGATCGAAGGTCCGGGCCCGGGCGATCTCGTGCTCGACCTCAGCCCGGAAGCGCTCTTGGCCCAGGAGCCCCACCGGGACGTCGTGCATCCGGTGCAGGACCACAGTGGCCGAGCCTAAGGTGACCTCGTCGCCGGCACGAAACGGCGCCCGATCCACCCGGATCCCGTTGAGGGAGGTACCGTTGGTGGACGCGAGATCCTCGACGAAGACCTGCTCTCCGTCGAAGAGGAAGGAGGCATGGCGGCGGGACAGGCGCCTGGAGTCGAGGCACACGTCGCTGACCGGGGTGCGCCCGAGCACCACGGGCTGTCCCTCGACGAGGGGCACCACGTCGAGCCCGCCGCGGTGGTACACCACCAGGGCCAGCCGGAGATCGGCGCCTTGTCCCTTCGGGGGTGGGGAGGTGGACATGGGCCCAGGGTAGCCTACAGAGCCACGAGGTAGAGTCTGCTGTTCCCCCACGGGAGCGCGAGCCTGATCCCCAGAGGATCCTGTGACCGTTGACCCCTGGCACGTCCTGTCGGACTGTCCCCACTGCCTCGCTGAGGCGGTCGTCCTCGAGGAGATGGATCCGCTCCACCCCGCCTGCCACCTCGGCGTGCCAGCGAGGCGCCAGTGCAGGCTCTGTCGGTGGGAGGAGATCGCGGCAGCCGAGCCATTCCAGTCGAGCCAGCCCCCCTCCCGGGGCCGCTGCCCCTGCTGTGACGCGCCGCTGGGGGAACACGCCCGCAGCGGGCATGGGCCCTGCCCCGGCTGTGGCTACCAGCCCACCCTCGAGCAGATCCGGGCCCCCGAGGATCTGAAGGATCCAGGCCGGGCGCTGTGGGCCCTGCGGCGGTGGGCCCGGG